>NZ_QAIL01000485.1 GCF_003061025.1 Pedobacter sp. HMWF019
CAATTTATAAGATCAAACTATGATTCTTACTGTGCATTAGAACTTTTGTATACCTGTTTTTCGCAGCGTGTTATAGACCATAAACTTGCTGAGATAGAGTTTAAGAAATTTTCAGTTGAATTACAAACAACTGATTTTGGGAAACAGCTTTCCAAGGCCATCATAGCTTCCAAATTTGAACCTCGTGGTGATGGCCCTCGGGAAGGTCTTTAATATGGTTTTTCGGATCTGCCCAAAAAATTTGAAAAAATACCATTGATATTGCCAAATAAAAACCTTGAATAAAGAATAAAAGAGCCGGAAATTAGGACGTAAGGATGCCAAAAATACAGATACCGCCAACCATAGCCATGGTTTTCATTTATATAACTATAAACCAATAGTCCTGCTGCAAAAGCAATCATTAGGAGCAGCCCAAACCATCAAATAATGCCATTTATTTTCAAAAGAGGATTAATCAAAAATTGCTTGATGTAATAAATAAATACGATGAACCAAAGTACCGTGCCCAGGCCAAGCAAAACGAATGCTTCGCCGGCAGATGTATGAATCATCTCATAATCGCTTAGCTGATGGCCCCCTGCGTAATGGAGAATAAGTGGTAGTCCAATCGAAAAAAACAACAAAAAGATGATCCAAAATATATTAAAACCTTTCCAAAAATTCATAGGAACTAGTTTTAGAGGTT
The DNA here is from genome assembly GCF_003061025.1 of Pedobacter sp. HMWF019. Taxonomy (GTDB): domain Bacteria; phylum Bacteroidota; class Bacteroidia; order Sphingobacteriales; family Sphingobacteriaceae; genus Pedobacter. The sequence goes on from NZ_QAIL01000485.1 coordinate 689, forward strand.
AAAATAAAGCTTCATGTTAATTGTTAAAGATAGGTAATTATTTTATTTGCAGAAATGCGTCATTTTACATCGATGAGTTTGAGGAAAGATGAAGGTGGGGTATTTATTGGGCTGATTGCGTGCTGAGGTAAAGTTTGAACTTTGGTGCGAAAAGCTTACTTTAGAGAATATGACGGCCTCTTCCGTTATTAAGATCTTAGACTAATTTAAATGATTAATGTAGGTTTCGAATGTGAAATTTTAAGAGCGAGCAGGACTAGGCTATTGCACTTAATGGAAACAAGCGATGATGGTATATTATTTAAAATTCCAGAGGGTTTCAACAATAATATAATTTGGCAAATTGGTCATTGTATTACTTCTCAACAGAGACATATGTACATGCGTAGCGGATTACCAATGTATATATCTAATGAATTCATGGAGTCCTTTAAAATTGGATCGTCTCCAGGTTCCTGGAAAATTACTCCAGATGTTAATAAGGTGAAACATTTATTGATTGATACAGTTAACCACCTTGAATCAGATCTTAAATCCGGATTATTTGTCAACTATGAGCCCTTTGAGTTGCCGATAGGATTTCAAGTTAAAAATCATGTTCAGGCACTACAAGCTGCTAATTATCATGAAGCGGAGCACAGTGGGAGGATTTTTATGTATTTGAAGCTGCTACTCAATGAATGAATTAAGGCAGGGAATATTCATAAGTTTAAATAACATCCCGAATTGTCTGCATATTTATTGGGGGACAGGGATAGGATATTGATAGAGGCTCCTGAGCCAATCCAATCCTCCAAATTCGATCCACCGGACTGCTGATATAGCTATATGAGTAAAGAATGAAAATAGCAAGGCGGGATTATTGCCGAAGATATGAACTTTAACAAATTATCGCTAACTCGTGATTATGTTAAATAAAAAAAACGTACTGAATGAAAAAACTTGTCTTCCTCTTTGCTTTATTTACTCTTTCATTTCATGCATTCGCAATTAATCCTTCTAAGCAGTATCAAGTAAGGCCTGAACAACTTGGTTTGAAATATCAAACTAAGAAAATAAAAGTCAGTGCCACAGTTGAACTCAACTCGTGGCTTTTTCTGCAAAACAATCAAAATATCCTAATCTAGTTGTTGACAGAATTATGGAGATAAAAACAAGCATGTTTTGCTTCCAGATGAAGCACAAAAGTATGTTGAATCTAACAAAAAGCCGACATTAACTCCATTTTGTTATTTTCCGGTTTAAAAGACATTGTTACCAAGTCAACAGATTATTCAACGTTCATGGACCTTAATGTAAAATCCAGATTGGTAACATGGGATTGTAACCATATTGAGTGCTTTTATAAAATGACAAAGGATATCGACAGTGATCTCTATATGTCAGAAGTCAACACATACATTAACAGTTTGGAGTAAGCGAAAAGTCGGGGCGCACTATTATACCCTGTTAACTTTCTTTTCCATCTTTATTTCCAAGATGACTTGCTACGGGGTTTATATGATTTTTTGCCAAATCTGGGTATTACGCTGAAACTGGCCGTGTAGTTTTGTTTTAAGCTGGTTCTTCCCCATGAAGTTAACTCAGATCTTATTCTCTTGCGAAATCACTCTTATAAGGTATTATAAAAAGGCTTGAGATTATCTACATTTAGTTAGGCTTTTAGCCTACCACCAAAAGTGAGGAAGGACCACTTTCCCCGAAATATACAACGTAATTGTGAAGGCTAAAATTTCCCGAATACAAAAACATCGAATCTTCTACCTTTTTATGTGTTGTTGAAATGACATAAGATAAACGAATTTAAATCGTTTATCTTGTTAATATTTTGCAAGTCGGTTGCTCTAATCGCCTTAAAAA
>NZ_QAIL01000486.1 GCF_003061025.1 Pedobacter sp. HMWF019
GAAGTGTAGTCTGTACTGGAGCAGGTAGATCTTTAAGTTCAACAGGTGCCTTTGTAGCACTGTCTTGTTGTAAAGTGTATTTAACTTCTGTTTTAATTTCGCTTGCTTTTACTGTGGTTAATCCAACGAAAGCTAAAAATGCTGCTGATAAAATGATCTTTTTCATATTCTAAGTATTTCGATTAATAATCTTGTTAATTACGATTAGAATAGATTTAATAATGATGCCGAAGCTTGTTGTTTCTGGCACTAATCTGATTATCAGTATTTTAATTATTTTCGTTTGTCTTGTGATTGTGGAGCATGTCAACAGTTTGCGGAAGGACTGGTCGAAAATAACAATGGCCGCAATCTCTTTTTATGGAATTGCGGCCATTTTATTCTAAAATGTGAATGTTAGTTTTGTATCCCAGTTATTTCTATCACTTCGTTAACGTCTGCATTATAGTCTACACCTGACACTTCGAAACCGAAAAGATTAAAGAAGTCGGTGCTGTAGCCTTTAAGGTCTCCAATGGCAGGCAGGGTTTCTGTAGTCGCTTGTTTCCACAATTCGGCAACTTTATGTTGCACATCTTCGCGCATTTCCCAATCGTCTATACGGATTCTTCCTTTTTCGTCTGTAGAGATCTCTTCGCCGGTGTATAGACGGTCCTGGAATAAGCGCTGAATTTGTTCAATACAGCCCTCGTGGATGCCTTTTTCTTTCATTGTTTTATACAGTAATGAAATATATAAAGGAATAACAGGAATTGCTGAACTGGCCTGAGTAACCAGGGCCTTATTTACAGAAACGTAAGCTTTACCGTTAAGATCTTTCAATTTATCAGTAATGTTAAAGGCAGTGGCTTCCAAATGGTCTTTTGCACGGCCAATGGTACCTTTGCGATAAACAGGTTCTGTAAGCAATGGACCAATATAGGAGTAGGCTACAGTTGCGGCTCCTGGCGCAAGAAGGTTCTCTGCTTTTAAAGCATCTATCCACATTTCCCAATCTTCTCCACCCATTACTTTAATGGTGTTTTCTATATCTTCTTCATTGGCTGGTTGAATAGAGATTTCAGATACGATACCGGTATGGAAATCGACCGTTTTGTTGGTAAAGGCATCTCCTATTGGTTTTAATGTCGAATTATGGGTGATGCCCGTAACAGGATCAGTTCTTCGGGGAGAGGCTAAACTGTAAATCACTAGATCTATTTGTCCAAGATCCGCCTTAATGAGATCTATTGTTTGCTGTTTGATTTCTGTAGAAAAGGCATCTCCATTGATGCTTTTTGCATAAAGGCCAGCTTCATGGGCCTGCTGTTCAAAGGCAGCAGAATTGTACCATCCTGGCGAGGCTGGTTTGCCTGGTGCAGATGGTTTTTCGAAGAATACACCTATTGTAGCAGCGTTTGATCCAAAGGCACTGGTAATCCTGGAGGCTAGTCCAAAGCCAGTTGAGGCACCAATAACCAGTACTTTTTTAGGTCCATTTATGGCACCCTTTGATTTTACATAGCTGATCTGATTTTTAACATTTTGCTCGCATCCTTTTGGGTGTGAGGTAAGGCAGATAAAACCACGTGTTTTAGGAACAATAATCATAAAATGTTTTTTATATTCTAATTGTACTTAATAAAAAATACGGAAAGCTTAATTT
>NZ_QAIL01000487.1:0-318 GCF_003061025.1 Pedobacter sp. HMWF019
CCATAAACATACAGAACAAATGAAAAGGATAGGATTAATAATTTTAGCGGCACTGGTAGGTGGTGCAGCAGCAATTGGCGCCTATAGATTTTTAGAGCGCGGTCAGGATGGGATGTCTATTGAAGAAAAACAAAAGGTGCTTTTTGCAAGTAACCCGATTAAAATTTCTTCAGCAGGGGCAGTAGATTTTGTGCAGGCAGCGGCGGCGGTTTCGCCGGCAGTAGTGCACATCAGAACAACATTTAACAGTTCAAATAACAGCGGCGGTTCTTCTCCAATGGATATGATGGAGCAGTTTTTTGGCGGCGGGGGCAGATC
>NZ_QAIL01000487.1:332-6945 GCF_003061025.1 Pedobacter sp. HMWF019
GCAGCATCAGGGTCTGGAGTAATCTTGACGCCGGACGGATATATTGTAACCAATAACCACGTGGTAGAAAATGCAGAGAAAGTTGAAGTGGTTTTGTCCAACAGGAAAAAAGTAATTGCCAAAGTGATTGGTACCGACCCAAATACAGACTTGGCTTTGATTAAGGTTGAGGAGACAGATTTGCCGGTGGTAAAGATGGGTAATTCAGATAATGTACAGGTTGGAGAGTGGGTATTGGCCGTGGGTTTCCCATTGGATCTGCAAACTACAGTAACTGCAGGAATTGTAAGTGCTAAATCAAGGTCTATTGGAATTTTGGCCAGAAACCAGCAACCAACTGAAGAAGAATATGAACAATACCAAAGAACAGGTAAAAGACCAGCAAACAGCAGCATTGAATCTTATATTCAGACAGATGCCGCCATTAATCCTGGAAACAGCGGTGGTGCTTTGGTCAATGCAAATGGGGAGCTGATTGGTATCAACGCGGCCATTGCTTCTCAAACAGGAACAAATGAAGGTTATGGTTTTGCGATTCCGGTAAACCTGGCTAAAAAGATCCTGGAGGATTTTAAAAAATATGGTGCGGTAAAACGCGGTTATATCGGCGTTACTTTTACTCCACTTGATGCAGATCAGGCCGAACGCTTAAAAGTTAAAGATGTTGACGGTTTATATGTAAGCGATGTCATGCCTGATGGTGGTGGTGCGGCTGCCGGAATCAAACCAGGAGACATTATTAAAAAAGTAGAAGGTAATGTGATCTATGATTCTCCTGATCTTCAGGAAAAAATAGGACGTCTGAGTCCTGGTGATAAAGTCAACCTGACGATTTTAAGAGATGGTCAGTTAAAAGATGTGAGTGTTACTTTAAGAGGTGACAAGAGTGTGGGGGTTGTGGCTAAAGCCAATGGTACCAAATCTACCGGAGCAAGCATTACTAAATTAGGCGCTTCGTTTTCACCAGCACCAGCAGGATTAAAAGCGAAATATGGTGTGAGAAATGGTGTGGTCGTAACTAATGTGGAAGAAGGTAAAGCATTTGACTCTTTTGATATTTCAAGAGGTACGCTGATCACTTCAATCAATGGTAAGCCGGTGAATAGTGCAAAAGATGTAGAAGAGGCGTTGCCTACTTCCAGAAACGGAAGAACAACCATCTCAGGCGTTGGAGACAACGGTAAATTTACGATTGCCTTCTAAGCTTTAAAATTTTAAGCAAAAGGGGAGCTAGATAAAGCTCCCCTTTTTTGTTTATCATCCTTATGTCATCTTAGAACGTTTCTAAATAGTCGATTTGTGCTTGGAATTACCAATTTAATTCATTTATTAAATACTTTTGCAGGAATAGAATTATAAAAAAACAATCAAATGGCTAGTTTCGGAAACGCTTTTTCCTCCTCTATCGGAAAAAAATTAATAATGGGCATTACCGGCCTGTTCTTGGTTTTATTTTTAATAGTGCATTGCTTTATCAATGCACTGATCTTTATTAATGACGGTGGACTTACCTTTAATATTGGGGCACATTTTATGGCTACCAACTGGCTGATCAGGGCTGGAGAGATTGTCCTTTTCGTAGGGCTTATTGCACACATTGTTCAGGGTGCACGTCTAACTTTCCAGAACCAGGCTGCGCGTCCGGTAAAATATGCGGTAAGCAATGGCAATGCAAACAGTAAATGGTACTCCCGCTCTATGGGTTTACTGGGTACCTTGTTGCTGATCTTTTTAATTGTGCATTTGTCTAATTTTTGGGTAGTATCCCGGTTTACCGGTATTCCTACAACAGATGCGAATGGGCATGAAGATCTGTTTGCGGTGATGAAGGAAACTTTTAAAAATATCTGGATCGTTGTATTGTATGTGCTGGCAATGGCTTCTCTTGCTTATCACTTATTACACGGTTTTTCATCTGCATTTCAAACTTTGGGATGGAATCATAAGAAATATACTCCGCTTATTAAAGGTGTGGGTGTATGGTATTCTATTATCATCGCGTTGCTTTTCGCTTTAATGCCAATCGCAATCTATGCAGGTTTTATTAATTAATTTTTGAACGTATAAGCTTAAAATAACATGGCAGAATTAAATGCTCATATACCAGAAGGTGAATTAACCGAAAAATGGACTAAGTTACGTTCTTCTATGCCTTTGGTAAATCCAGCCAATAAAAGGAGTATAGAGATCATCGTGGTAGGATCAGGACTGGCAGGAGCTTCGGCTGCGGCCACTCTGGCAGAAATGGGATATAAAGTAAAATGCTTTTGTTTCCAGGATTCACCACGCAGAGCGCATTCTATTGCGGCTCAGGGTGGTATCAATGCTGCAAAAAACTATCAGAATGATGGAGACAGTACTTACCGTTTATTCTATGATACCATTAAAGGTGGTGATTATCGCGCCCGTGAAGCAAACGTACATCGTTTAGCAGAAGTAAGTGCGAACATTATAGATCAGTGTGTGGCACAAGGTGTACCATTGGCCAGGGAATACGGTGGCTTGTTAGACAACCGTTCTTTTGGAGGTACACAGGTCCAAAGAACTTTTTACGCTGCAGGTCAAACTGGCCAGCAATTGCTTTTAGGTGCTTACAGTGCTTTAGAGCGCCAGATTGGAATGGGTAAAGTGGAAATGTTTACCCGTCACGAAATGCTGGAAGTAGTGGTGGTTGACGGTAAAGCACGTGGTATTATTGCACGTGATTTAATTAGCGGAGAATTGCAACGCCATTCAGGCCATGCGGTATTACTTTGTAGTGGTGGTTACGGTAACGTATTTTATCTTTCTACAAATGCAATGGGCAGTAACGTAACTGCAGCCTGGAAAGCACACAAAAAAGGTGCTTTCTTTGGTAATCCTTGTTATACGCAGATTCACCCTACCTGTATCCCGGTTTCAGGAGATCATCAGTCTAAACTGACGCTGATGTCTGAGTCTTTACGTAATGATGGACGAATCTGGGTACCTAAGAAAAAAGATGATCCCCGTAAAGCTTCGGAGATTCCTGAAGAAGAAAGAGATTATTATTTAGAGCGCAGGTATCCTGCTTTTGGTAACCTGGTACCGCGTGACGTGGCTTCCCGTGCTGCCAAGGAAAGATGTGATGCTGGTTATGGTGTGGGTGCTTCTAAATTAGCGGTTTATCTTGACTTTAAAGCCAATACTGAACGTTATGGAAAGATAGAAGCCAATAAGCATAATATTCATAATCCAGATAAAGAAACCTGCATGAGACTGGGCAGGGAAGTGATCAAAGAGAAATATGGTAACTTGTTTGATATGTACAAGCAGATTACCGGAGAGGATCCATATGAGCTTCCTATGCGTATTTATCCTGCGGTTCACTATACCATGGGTGGTTTATGGGTAGATTATAACCTGATGACCACTGTACCGGGCTTATATGCTTTGGGTGAAGCTAATTTCTCTGATCATGGTGCAAACCGTTTAGGTGCTTCCGCTCTAATGCAAGGTTTGGCTGATGGTTATTTTGTGATTCCTTATACCATTGGTGCTTACTTATCAAAAGAACTCGCTACAAAACCGATTCCACAAGATCACCCGGCTTTTGTGGAGGCCGAGGCGAGTGCAAAAGGTATTATTGATAAATTCTTTGCCATAAAAGGAACTAAATCTGTTGATCATTTCCACAAGAAATTAGGTAAGATCATGTGGGAAAGATGTGGTATGGCGCGTAATGCAGAAGGTTTGAAAAAAGGTATCGAGGAAATCCAGCAATTGCGCAAGGAATTCTGGTCTGATCTGCGTGTTCCTGGTGATGCCAACGAACTGAATCCGGAACTGGAGAAAGCAGGCCGGGTAGCCGATTTTATTGAACTGGGTGAACTGATGTGTATGGATGCATTAAACAGAAATGAGTCTTGCGGCGGTCACTTCAGAGAAGAATACCAGACAGAAGAAGGCGAAGCTTTAAGAGATGATGTGAACTACGCTTATGTTTCTGCATGGGAATATAAAGGTGATGTAACTTTTGAACTTCATAAAGAAGAGCTGAAGTTCGAAAATATTAAGGTTGCACAAAGAAGTTATAAATAGGTAAAAAATCCCAATACCATGAGTACAGGAAATATGAATTTAACGCTGAAAGTATGGCGTCAAAAAAATAACATTGCCAAAGGTAGTTTGGTAGATTATAAATTATCTAATATTTCACCTGATATGTCATTCCTTGAAATGTTTGACGTATTGAACGAAGGTCTTGTTGACAAGGGAGAAGAGCCTGTTGTTTTTGACCATGATTGCCGTGAAGGTATTTGTGGGGCCTGCTCTATGTTTATCAATGGCCAGCCTCACGGACCGCTCCAGGGGGTAACAACTTGTCAGTTGCACATGCGTTCTTTTAAAGATGGCGATACCATCGTTGTGGAACCGTGGAGAGCAAAGGCTTTCCCGGTGATCAAAGATTTGATGGTGGATCGTACAGCATTTGACCGCGTTATCGCAGCCGGAGGTTTTATCTCTGTGAATACTGGAAATGCGCAGGATGCAAATAACCTCCCTATTCCTAAGGTGAAGGCAGATTCGGCTTTCGAGGCTGCAGCCTGTATCGGATGTGGTGCTTGTGTAGCTACCTGTAAAAATGCTTCGGCAATGCTGTTCGTTTCGGCAAAAATCTCACAACTGGCACAATTGCCTCAGGGACAGCCGGAACGTTACCGTCGCGTTCAAAGTATGGTGTCGCAGATGGATGCGGAAGGCTTTGGTAACTGTACCAATACAGGTGCCTGCGAAGCAGAATGCCCTAAAGGAATATCATTAGAAAATATAGCCAGAATGAACAGAGATTTTTATTCGGCAAAATTTGTTTCTGAGGAAGAAGTTTAATAAATTTATATCTCGAGACAAGGATATTAAACGAAGCCCCTGCCGTATTGGTTGGGGCTTCGTCCTTTTTAAAGAGGCTGATTTCTATTTGCTTAAAGAAAAGGAGATTGGGATATTGTATTTTACCCTTACCGGTTTTCCTTCAACTATTCCAGGATTCCATTTGGGACTTTCTTTTAATACTCTTACGGCTTCTTCATCTGTTCCGGAGCCTAATTTTCTATCGACATGGATGTTGGTGAGCGCACCGTCTTTTTCTACGATAAAGGATAGAAATACTTTGCCTTGAATATTATTTTTCACCGCGGCTTCCGGATATTTTACAGTCGTTTTCAGGTATTCGTAAAAGTTCTTCATGCCACCCTTAAACTCGGGTTGCTTTTCGGTACTGACAAAATCGTAAACTTTATCCTGTTTGGGTTGTCCATTCTGATCAAGTAAGCCATTCGGCATGAAGAATGAAGTGTTTAGGGGAATGTTTTCTGTTAGCTTGGCGACTTTGTCGTTGGTTCTAAGTGTCGCAGACGACAGAGTTAGTGTCAGTCCGAATAAGGGTAGGAAAAGGCCATACTTCAGTACGGCTCTTTTTTTTGATTTTTCTTTGTAAAGCATAGTGATTCTTTTTTTAAGTTGAGATTGAGTGAAAAAATGATTGTTCAGGGAAGTTCTTGGAACCTGGAAAGAACTACTCAGCAGGAGCATGGCGTATTCTTCCTTATCCCCCTGGAAGTTTGCCGCCTGCTCATCTGCCAGATATTCATGAAGGTTTCGAATGCTGTGTTTGTAGAAATAAAGGATTGGATTGAACCAGTTGAGTAGAGTCATTACTTCAAAAAATAAAACATCTGCGGTATGCCATTGCTTTACATGAACATCCTCATGCTGATGAATGATGTCTACGTTAGGCAAGTCAGGATCTATAGATTTCCTGTTCAGGAAAGAAAATGCCGTTCCTCTTTTTGTTGTCTTTAGGGATGTAGATACGTTGAAGAGTTGTGCAATCAGCCTGGATGTTAAAAACAAGACACCTGCCAGATAAATCATGACAATCAAGCTTCCGATCCAAACAGCATAGGAATCAGGGGGCGCCTGGTTAAAGTTGCTGATATAGGAATTGAGCTGATATGCACCTATATAAATAGGTTGGCTGACCGTTTGACTGGCAAACCATTCAAATCTTAAGAATGGAATAGATATGGAAAGTACGCCCGCAGACAGCAGATAAATCCGGTTCAACATGAAGTACGTCTCTTTATCTAATAGCAGCTTATAGAAGCCATAAAATACCACAAGGTATATATTGACTTGAAGGATATAATGGGCCCAGTTCATCTTGGTTTGTTTTTAATGTTGTTGATCATTTTTAAAATCTCATCCATGTCGCTGAGGTCAATTTTTTCTTCCTTAACGAAGAAGGAAAACATACTTTCCACGGAATTTTCGAAATAGCCACCCATCAATTTCTCTGTGACATGGCGTTTATAGTCATCTTTACTGATCAAAGCATAGTATTGATGTGATTTTCCAAAGGCATGATGGCCGATAAAACCTTTGGCTTCCAGAATGCGGATGATGGTAGAGACCGTGTTGTAAGCAGGTTTGGGGATAGGGAGCAGGTCAATAACGTCTTTTACGTAACCTTTTTCGATTTGCCAGATGATCTGCATAATCTGTTCCTCGGCTTTAGTTAAATCTTTAATTTCCATATGTTCTTATTAATCAGGTTATTTTTGGTTTTTGAAATGCGTTATTTAAAGCTATAACT
>NZ_QAIL01000488.1 GCF_003061025.1 Pedobacter sp. HMWF019
GATGAGCAACAACTGGAAGAAATCTCTTTTTTGTTTAAAAAAATGACGAGAGAAATGGATTCAGACTATGTGCATAAATTTGACCTGCTTCGGAATTATATGCATGCGATTATTCATGAAGCGATGAAGATGCAGCCAGCAGAAAATTTTGAGAAGCATATCAATGCCTCCTCCAGGATCACCAGTTTGTTTCTGGAACTTCTGGAACGGCAGTTTCCAATTGATACGCCTGAAGCTGCACTTCAGTTAAAAACGGCCAATCATTTTGCAGAGAATCTTTCTGTTCATGTCAACCACCTTAACCGTTCTGTAAAAGAAATTACCGGTAAAACCACAACCGAACACATTTCAGCAAGGATTGTGAAAGAGGCCATTGCTTTGCTCCGCCACACAGATTGGAATATTTCGCAGATTGCCTATAGTATAGGCTTTGAATACCCGGCCTACTTTAATAATTTTTTCAAAAAACAAACCGGACTTACTCCTGGTGAAGCACGAATGGTCTCTGTTTGAATTCTGTAAGTATTCGTTTGAATTTGTTAAATACAATGCCCGGATAAAGGTTTAAATTTGATCTGTTAGAAAAGAAATACTAAAAAAATGAAATACAGAAATCTAGGTAAGACAAATGAAAAATTATCAGCTGTAGGTTTAGGTTGCATGGGTATGAGTTTCGCTTATGGTCCTGCAGATGATGCGGAAAGTATCGCTACCTTACATAAGGCACTGGATCTTGGAATTAATTTCTGGGATACTGCAGATATGTATGCAAATGGGAAAAATGAAGAACTAATTTCAAAAGTGCTGGTGAATAACCGGGAAAAAGTATTTATTGCTACCAAGTTTGGCTTTCGCTTCAAAGACAATGTCGCTGGTCCAAGCAGTGCCTCGGGAACTTATTTCGATGGTTCTCCGAAGTGGTTAAAGCAGGCGGCAGAAAATAGTCTGAAAAGATTAAATATAGAGGTTATTGATCTGTATTATGCACACCGTATAGACCCAAATGTTCCCGTTGAAGAAATGGTAGGTGCGATGGCAGAATTGGTCAAAGAAGGTAAAGTCCGTTACCTTGGTCTAAGTGAAGCTTCTCCTGCCTCTATACGGAAGGCAAATGCTGTGCACCCGATTGCTGCCCTGCAAAGTGAGTATTCCTTGCTGACCAGGGATGTGGAAGGAGATATTCTCCATACAGTAAGAGATCTGGGCATCAGCCTGATCCCTTATTCTCCATTGGCGAGGGGATTGGTCACAAATACATTAGATGTTACCCAGCTGGCTGATACAGACTTTCGTAAAACACTGCCACGTTACAGTGGAGACAATTTAAAGAACAACCAGCTGCTGGCGGCGGAATTTGCAAAACTAGCAGTAGCGAAACAAGCTACTCCTGCGCAACTGGCCCTGGCTTGGGTGTTGGCTCAGGGAGAAGATATTATACCTATTCCGGGAACAAAAAAGAGAAAATACCTGGAAGAAAATGCGGGAGCGGTAGACTTAGTTCTTTCTGCAGATGACCTTAAGGCTATTCAGAATTTGCTGGAGTTATACCCCCATACTGGCGAACGGTATAGTGAAGGAGCTATGAAGCTGGTTAATCATTAATTTAATCCTGGCCGCGGGATTGCCTGCTGCCAGGATCTTTAACCTTACTGTTTCTTGTATAATGTCTCCGAAAGGTATTGTATACCGTCCTGGTAAGTGGTCGGTGTAAATTTAAAGGCCTGCTCAAATTTAGAAGAGTCAAAATTGTAGTCATGGTCATATTGATAATACATCTCCACTGTACCAGCCACTACTTTCTTAAATAGGCCCACCAGTTGCAGCATGAATTTGTTAATACTGGTATAGGCTGGTTTGACTTCATAAATAGTAGCAGCCAGTTCAATCAGCGCTTTTCCGGTAATGGGAGGAGCGGTAGGCATATGCCAGATCTGGTTGTCACTTTCCGGATGCTGTCCTAATAGAAAAAGTGCTTTTCCTGCATCAGGGATATAGGTAAAATTGTGCAGCTTTTCGGATTTTCCAATCCATTGTGCACTTTGTTTTTTGGCGTATTTGTCAAACACCATCATATCCAGAAAACTGTTCATGGAATCCGTTCCATAAAAATCTGCTGCCCGTGCAATCGAAGCCTGTATATTTCCTGCTTTTACTTCATCCATAAACTGGGTGGCAACCTTTGCTCTAACCTCTCCTTTTACACTACAAGGGTTATAAGGTGTATTCTCTGTCATCGGACCGTTCACCAGTCCATACATATATACATTGTCAAAAAAAATCAATCGGGCACCAGTCTGTTTGGCGGCATTAATTACGTTTTGGATGATCACTGGCCATTGCTGTTTCCAGACCTCTTTGTCATAAATCAGACCGGCGCAAAGGTAGATCACTGATGATCCTTTGGTGGCTTCCAAAACTTCCTTATACTGGAGCAAATCGGCCTTTTTCCAGGTGGTATATTCATTGCTGATCTTCACAGGCCTGCGGCTTACCAGACGGATCATTTCTTTATTCAGTGATAATTCGTGGGCCAGTGCATTTGCTGTTGGCCCTCCAGCGCCTAATATTGTGTGCATATCTTCTTTAGTTTTATCTGATCAAATTTACGGGGATGTTAAAAATCAAAACGTTAACAAAAGATAAGGATTTCAAAAATTACTGGTAGAGTAATCTTTTTCTGATCCTGGATAAAGAAACCGGTGTAATACCTAAAAAATTGGCGATATAGTGTTGTGGTACGCGCAGGAGTATAGCCCGGTCTTTAAGCATCATATTCAGGTAGCGTTCTTCCGGACTTTGGGTGATAAAAGAACTGATCCGCTCTTCGTAACAGCAAATATAATGTTCGGCTACCAATCTTCCGAAATGCTCCATTTTGTAAGCCAATAATGAATGGTTAAGCATTTTTTGCATGTCATTATAGGCGATCAGCAATAAGGTACTTGGCTCAAGGGCTTGTATATATCCTGTGCCTTTTTCCTGAGTGAGAAAGCTCTTGTAAGAACTTACAAATTCCCCTTCAAAGCTGAAATAGCCGGTGATATCCTCTCCATCTTTCATGTGATAATACCGAACGGATCCGGATAAAATGAACCCAATGTAATTACAGATTTCACCTTCATAAGCAAAATGGTCTTTCTTTTTAAAAGTTGAAGCACTGAGGTGCTGTATAAATAATGCCCATTCTTCTTCATTGAAGTAGACAAATTTTTCCAGTGCTTTACGGAAAACAGATAGTGCTTCTGTTGGAATGCTATGGAGTTTCATAAAGGAAATTTAACGAATTTAAGATTTTTACAGATAGGAAGCAGGATTTGCAGAGTTAAATTGCTGTCGCAATCCACCCTCAGATTGTCGTCAACCGACACCTCAGTTAATTGCTTAATTGCGCAATTTTATCCTATTAAATAAAAAGAATTATTATGAAACCGAAAAGCATTAAAATTATCTACTGGGTGACTACCGGATTACTGGCACTGTTCATTTTACCGGGTATCTTTTTTCTAAACAGTCCAATGGCTCAGGAAGGAACCAAACATCTTGGCTTTCCGCATTGGTTTAGTATGGAAGTTGGTATCGGTAGTTTTATTGGTGGACTTATCCTGATCATCCCGGGCTTGCCCTCCCGCCTTAAAGAATGGAATTATGTGGCCCTGGGTATTATGTATGTTTCTGCCTTGATTGCACATTTGTCTGTAGACGGACTTATTGGGGAGTCTTTCGTGCCTCTGGTGCCCTTTGCACTATTATTGATCTCCTATATTTATTACCACAAGCTTTATCCATCAGGTTGAGCATCCTTTTTTCAGTACCCTCGCTGTCCAAACTTAACAGCAAGGGTATACTGATTGGCAAAGCAATAATATTGATCCAACAGGATAAGGATAATGAGGATACCGTGATCATTTCCTTGGTAAGTATATGCGGATCAATAAGACTGATATAGTATGTGAATTGATGACTAATTGCATTTTTTAATGACTCGACAGGATCACTTTGATAAATAATAATTGATCCGGTACTGGTGATGAAGGCTGTCATAAGTCAGCAGATCGTCGTCAATCCTGAAGTTGGTATCTAATACATCGAATGGCTTCCCATCCTATAGATGCTTTTAGATTTTTTAGGGTAAGCGAATAAACTTTATCAGAACCTTTTAAACTGAAATAATGGGTAATAACAGGTTTGAAAAGATTAAGCTTATCACCAGGGCTTTAGCGTTCGTAGATGACGATGGCACCGCGTTCCAGTACTTTATAAGCAGAAAGGTTAAAGCCCTTAACAGCGGCAACCGAATCTTTAGCTGATGGGACTTTTGTAAATACTGGAAGTATTAAATTCTGTAATTGGAGTAAAGGATGTATAGCGGGTTACTCTGCTATTCTTTTTACAAACTACTGGTTTCCACAATAGTATTTGCTTAATAAAACAATTGCTAAAAAAACCGCAGAAATAAGTCAAGCCCCACCGTCACTGTATACAAAGCGATAGACCCGGCCCTCATAGCCCCTATTGTAAAAAAAATCCTTTGCCAGAGGTATTTTCGGATAACCTCTGTACAGCCGCTTATCCAAAAGCGGGATCAGGATCAGGATACCCCTGTCTAGCAACGATAAAATAGCTATAGCAATATTTGTTAACTGCATCATTCAAAATTTAAAGGGCAGACTGCAAGAGCCTGCCCGTAATTAGTGCTTCGTCTATTTTATCAGTTTATTCAATAGACCATAATAAGTTTGATCTCATTAAATAAATCTTCCCATCATCTGCAGGAAATGCAATTGATGGATTCCTGTTAGAGGCTAAAGTATCATCAATATAAAAC
>NZ_QAIL01000489.1 GCF_003061025.1 Pedobacter sp. HMWF019
ACGGTGGAGGTCACTACAACCACACTTTGTTCTGGGAAGTTATTGGTCCAAACAAAGGTGGAGAGCCTAAAGGTGCCCTTGCAGATGCAATCAATGCTGCATTCGGTTCTTTCGCAGATTTCAAAACTAAATTCGCAGAAGCAGGCGCAACCCGTTTTGGTTCAGGATGGGCCTGGTTGAGCGTAGGTGCTGATAAAAAACTAATTGTTTCTTCTACTCCAAACCAGGACAATCCGTTAATGCCTGTAGCGGAAGTAAAAGGATTCCCTATTTTAGGAATGGACGTATGGGAACATGCTTACTACCTGAAATATCAAAACAGACGTCCTGATTACATTGCAGCTTTCTGGAATGTAGTAAACTGGGATGCTGTTGCAGAACGTTTCAAAAAAGCAACTGCTTAATTATATCATTCCGTATTTCACCTGAGCCATTTCAGGGCAACGAGAGATAAACAAAAGGCCTGGAGGAATTCCTCCAGGCTTTTTGTTATTTATTTATTCCTTTATTTCGCTTACCGGACTCTCCTCCCAAAAAAATTTGGTATTTATTCGAAGACCTCAGGATCTAAGATGTCCAGTGTTCGAATAAACACCAAATTTTCCTACTTTTGCACCATGATTGATGTAATACTAAAAAAAGGCAAGGAAAAAGCAGCACACCAGCACCATCCATGGATCTTCTCCGGCGCATTGGACAGGATCAAAGGAAGCCCTGAAAATGGCGAAGTGGTTAAAGTGTATGCCGCTGACAAAGAGTTCTTAGCCTATGGATATTACAATGCACAATCAAGAGTGGCCATCAGACTAATTGAATGGGATGAAAACAAGACCATCGATAAAAACTGGTACCAGGAAAAACTGCAGGCGGCCATTGCTGCACGCCAACATGTTTTAAAAGACAAAAACACCAATACCTGCAGGCTGGTCTTCAGTGAAGCCGATTTCCTTCCCGGACTGATTGTAGACCAATATGCAGACTTCCTTTCTCTTCAAATCCTGAGCGCCGGGATAGAAAACAGCAAAAACGACATCATTGACATCCTGAGAACAGAATTACAACCCAAAGGAATCTTTGACAAGAGTGACGCCAATGCCCGTACCCACGAAAACCTTGAAGTTACCCAGGGATTGCTTTGGGGAGAAACACCACCGGAATTTATAGAAGTCAAAGAAAACAACATTCGCTATCATATCAATATAGCAGATGGACAAAAATCAGGCTTTTATTGTGATCAGCGAGACAACCGCCGGATCCTGGCCGAATATACCCAGGGAAAACATGTATTGGATTGTTTCTGTTACAGCGGAGGCTTTACGCTTAACAGCCTCGCTTTAGGAGCAGAACACGTTACCAGTGTAGACAGTTCTGCCCTTGCGATAGAAACCCTTAAACATAATATTGAACTGAACGGCTTTAAAGAAACACAACAAACCAGTATACAGTCTGATGTGAACAAGCAGCTTCGGGCTTTTAAAGAAGAAGGGAAAAAATTCGATGTTATTGTATTAGACCCCCCAAAATATGCCCCTTCAAGATCCGCATTAGATCGTGCTGCGCGGGCTTATAAGGACCTGAACAGGCTAGGGATGCTCCTGCTGGAAAAGGGAGGCCTCCTGGCTACTTATTCCTGTTCCGGAGCAGTTGATATCGAAACCTTTAAACAGATCATTGCATGGGCTGCTTTAGACGCAGGAAGAGAAGTGCAGATCATCAAACAATTTACCCAGCCAGAGGATCACCCGGTTAGGATTTCCTTCCCGGAAGGAGAATACCTCAAAGGATTATTGGTCAGGGTACTTTAAGCACAACATTAAAGCTCATCTGAGGGCAAACGATCATATTCACCTTTTAAAGCATACCAGCCAAAAATAACCAGCCCAATGGCTATAGGTATGAATATAAAAAGAATGATTCCCCATTGCAGGGCTGTATTTGTTTTTGCAGCTCCTTCAGCGGCAAGTCCGATTTTTTCTATGGCCTGCATAAACATCAATACCATTGCTAAAGGTCCGATAATGATCCATAATAGGCCCAAGGCTCTTTTTATTCCGTTCATGGCAAAATTTCTTTAGTTAATTCTTCATGGCCTTCTCCATGATCAGGTTTGGTATTAGACAAATAGACAGCTCCAATAACGAAACTGAGCGCAGCGATTCCAATAGGGTACCACAAGCCGGATAGTGGTGTAGAACCCGGGAAACTGACAATAAGCGTTGCAATGAAAGGTACAAGCCCTCCAAAAACACCATTTCCAACATGATAAGGCAAAGACATAGAGGTATACCTGATCTTGGTGGGGAACAATTCCACCAGGAAAGCCGCTATCGGGCCATAAACCATAGTAACCAGCAGGATCTGGAAAAAGATCAGCCCCACAAATTTCCAGAAGACAGGCGTAGCTAACGTTTTATCTTTATACACATCTGGCCCGGCCACTAACCCCCTCCCCGGATCCTCATATTTCGTATACGACTGTACCTTGGTATAGGATCCACCGTTAAGTAATGTTACTACGGCACTTGTGGTAATCAGACTGTCTTTTGTGTTTTCCACAGCAAGCCTGCTCACCACCGGGTCACTGACCTGCAGGATGTCCTTTTGTTCTGTTTTGGTCATATCCGTATCGTCCAGGAAAATCTGATAAACCGGCCGGTAGAAAACAATACCCAGCAGCATTCCGCTCAGCATGATCCATTTCCTGCCTACACGGTCACTCCAGGAACCAAAAATGACAAAGAAAGGGGTCGCAAAAGCAATACCCCATAAAAGAATATACCTGGAGTCATTAAAATCTACCTTACAGGTATTTTCCAGAAAAGACTGCGCATAGAACTGGCCAGTATACCAGATTACCCCCTGTCCCATCGTTGCGCCGAATAAGGCCAGCAGAACCATTTTGAAATTCGTTTTATGACTAAAGCTTTCCTTAAGTGGATTCTTTGATACTTTACCTTCCGATTTAAGCTTACTGAACATGGGCGATTCGTGCATCTTCATCCGGATATAAATCGAAACACCAACCAACAGGATGGACAACAGGAAAGGCACCCGCCAGCCCCAGGCTGCAAAGTCTTCCGCACCAATCAGGTTTTTCGTCAGAACAATGATCCCAAGCGATAGAAAAAGACCTCCGGTTGCTGTAGTTTGGATCCAGCTGGTAAAAAACCCTCTTCTTCCGGAAGCAGCATGTTCTGCTACGTAAGTTGCTGCGCCTCCGTACTCTCCTCCCAGTGCAAGGCCCTGTATCAGACGCAAGATCAGCACCAGAATAGGTGCTGCATATCCAATTGTGGAATAAGAGGGAATCAGTCCGATCAGAAAGGTGGACCCTCCCATGAGCACAAGCGTAAGCAAAAAGGTATATTTCCGCCCGATCAGGTCCCCAAGCCGCCCAAATACAAGTGCTCCAAAAGGTCGGACAATAAATCCGGCAGCAAAAATAGCCAGCGTATTGATCAGCGCAGAGGCACCTGCATCAGCTGGAAATAGCTTAGCACCGATAATGGTAGCCAGGCTTCCAAAAATATAAAAATCATACCATTCGATAAGAGTGCCGAGTGAAGACGCACCAATCACTTTGAAAATAGAATTCCCGTTGGTTTTCAGACCCATAAGT
>NZ_QAIL01000490.1 GCF_003061025.1 Pedobacter sp. HMWF019
ATACTAAATATTTTCGTTACAGAACAGGTAACAACTAATTTTTTATGGACATCAAATTAATCGTAGACGAAATTTTAAAGGCAAAGAACCGCTCATTAAGCTGGCTGGCAGCAGAAATGGAGAAAACGTTCGATGGATTAAAATTGAGCTTGGTTAGAGGATCTATTAAATATAACGACATTATTTTAATGTCGAGAATACTTGAGGTTTCTCCATCTTATTTCTTCGAGCAGGAACATGATGTCTATTCTTTGAAAGAATCAAGCACTACGGCCGAAGATGAGCCAGAGTATGGAAGTATGAAAAGAGAGCTTAAGGTCTGCAAAGAAATGATCGCAGCCCTTAAAGATCAGATAAAAGACAAAGAAAAGATAATTACCTTGCTCAGCAGGTAGTTTTAGTCTGCCAGCAAATCCGGACGTCGTTTTTTTGTCCGGGCAAGTGCTTGCTCATAACGCCATTCGTTAATTTTAGCTTCATGGCCACTCAACAGAATATCGGGTACTTTGTGTCCATTCCAGTCTGCTGGCCTTGTATATACCGGGGCATCCAGAAGATCTCCCTGAAAGCTATCTGATAAAGCAGAAGTTTCATCGTTCAGAACACCAGGAATAAGCCGTACAATAGCATCAACCAATACCGCAGCAGGCAACTCCCCACCAGACAATACATAATCTCCTATAGAGATTTCCCTGGTCACAAAAATATCCCGGATCCGTTGGTCTATCCCTTTATAGTGGCCGCAAAGAATGATCACATTTTTTCTTATCGAAAGTTCATTTGCAATATTCTGATTAAGCGTTTCCCCGTCAGGACTCATAAAGATTACCTCATCATATTCCCGCTCTTTTTTGAGGGCTTCAATGCATTTAGCAAAGGGCTCTATACCCATTACCATACCAGATCCGCCTCCATAAGGATAATCATCAACACTTTTCTGCTTGTTACTTGCATAATCCCGCAGGTTATGTACCACAATTTCAGCAATGCCCTTTTTCTGAGCCCTTTGAAGAATAGAATGGGCAAAAGGACTTTCCAACAAGCCAGGAAGAACAGATATAATATCGAAACGCATGGGGTTAATTGTTAAGGTAAATGTCTAACAGGCCTTCTGGAAGATCGATCAGCAGGGTTTGACGCTCTTCATCAATTTCCAGAATCATATCCTCATTTAAAGGAAACAAAACCTCTTTATTCTGATAAGAAATAGTAGCTACAAACTGTTGTGGATACTCATTAACTTCGATGATCTCACCGAGCTCTCCTTGCTTTTCGTCAGAAACAATATAACCTTTCAGATCATTATAATGAAAATCTTCATCTTCTCTGTCGGGAACTTTAGACAAAGGAATATAAATTTTTTTTCTTAATAGAGGTTGTGCCTTATCAATATGATCTACATCGTCAAAAAAGAAATTTCCGGTATTGTTGGGTTGCAATTTATAGGACGAAATAAAAAAAGGAACCATTTTACCATTGATCTCGGCAAATACCACATCAAGATCAAGTAATTCCGGTTCATCATATTCAAAATACAACTGAACCTCTCCTTTCAATCCTTTTGTTTTTGTAATATATCCTATATAAAATGCTTCTTCTGCTTTCATTGTTTCAATTTAAAGGCACGGTCTGAAAGGATTTACCACCACCTTCCGGCCACCCGAAAATAAATTCAGGAAGACCACCGCTTTAACTAAATGTATTAAATAAAAATAGCGAAGGGCTTTCAATGTGAATGAATCCTTCGCTATCCTTTAGAATAACAAAAATACTATGC
>NZ_QAIL01000491.1:0-10468 GCF_003061025.1 Pedobacter sp. HMWF019
CCATTCTATATAAAACAGAATGGTATTTTTGTTTAACTAGTAATTTACATGAGCGATAATAAAACACAGGATCTAATTGATTCCATAAAAAATAAGGGTAAAAATCTGGAATCAGAAATGTCTTTCTTTGACCATATTGATGTACTAAGAAAACATTTATTAAGGGCTTTGCTGGTGATTGTGATTTTTACAGGACTAGCTTTCTGGTTCTACGATTTCATTTTCAATACCGTTATTATGGGACCTAAAAAACCCGATTTCTGGACTTATAGAATGATGTGCAGAATGGTAGACTATTTTCCTTCTTTGGGTTCCGACTTCTGCATTAAAACAATCAAGGGAAAAATTATCAACACAGAAATGGCAGGTCAGTTTACCCTACAGATCAACTCCTGTGTAATGACCGGTATCATCTTTGGAATTCCTTATCTTCTGTTTGAACTCTGGTTATTTGTCAAACCAGCCCTACATGAGAACGAGAGAAAATCGACAAGTGGATTTGTATTTTTTGCTTCCAGCTTGTTCATCATTGGTATCCTGTTCGGATACTTTATCATTTGCCCCCTATCCATTAACTTTCTGACCAACTTTTCAGTGAGTGCTGAAATTGAAAATACCTTTACTATCGATTCCTATTTATCCTCTGTCGCCACGCTAACCATTGGAACAGGGATTATATTTGAATTACCAGTAGTGATCTATATCCTCTCTAAATTTGGTATCATGACACCCAAATTTATGCGTGCCAGCAGAAGATATGCTACAGTGGTTATTTTAATTATAGCAGCAGTGGTTACACCTACCCCAGATATCATTACGATGCTGGTGGTTGCCTTTCCACTATTCATCTTATACGAACTGAGTATCTTTATCTCAGCGCATATTGAAAGAAAAAGAAATAAAGAATTATACGGAACTTCAAAACGTCCGGAGTAAAACGAAAACCATTTAAAACTTAATATGTCTGTTAAACTTAAAATTGCAATTGGGGCTGATCATGCCGGATATGAATACAAAGAAATCATAAAAGCCTATCTGGCTGATTATGAAACAAAAGACTTTGGCACCCATTCTCCGGCATCTGTTGACTACCCTGATTTTGCACATCCAGTTGCAAATGCAGTAGAAAGCGGTGAATTTAATTTTGGCGTACTCGTTTGCGGTAGTGCAAACGGCGTGGCCATTACTGCCAATAAACATCAGCACATTCGTGCAGCAATATGCTGGGAGAACGAAATTGCTTCATTAGCCAGGCAGCACAATAATGCAAATATCATTTGTATTCCCGCAAGATTTGTTTCCGAAGATCTTGCGAAAGAAATGGTGACCACTTTTTTAGATACAGCATTTGAAGGTGGCAGGCATGCCAACCGTGTAGATAAAATATCCTGTTAAATTAAGTTTTGTAAATCCCCCGCTCATGAAGAAATACTTCCTCTATACCAGCTTCGTACTTTTCCTCAGTATAAGTACTTACGCACAAAACAAAACAGCAGTTAGATTTAGTCAAAGCATATCTAAAGACAACGCCTACAAGCACCTGTCTGTTCTGGCATCTGATGAATATGAGGGAAGAGAAACTGGCAAAAAAGGGGCTTGGATGGCTGCTGATTATATCAGAAATCATTTTAAATCACTTGGACTAAAGGGCCCGGTAAACGGCGATTATTTTCAGCCTATTGATATGGTTACCTATAACCTCACCCAGAGTATTGTAACCGTTAATGGCGAACCAAGGCAGGTACTTAGAGATTTTATCATCTACCCAAATAACGTTAGTTTAAATGGGTTTACATTCAATAAAAGCTCGGTTGTCTTTGCCGGATATGGTTTAAACAGAGAGGGATATAATGACTTGGAAGGCTTAAATCTTAAGGGTAAAGTTGTCATGATTTTTGCTGATGGAGATCCCTTCAAAAACGAAGAGAAACCAGCTGACCGAGCTGCTCTGCGCAAAGCCATGGTAGCCAGGCAAGCCAGATTAAAAAGCCTTCTGGATCTTCAGGCAAGTGCCGTTTTGCTGATCGATCTCTCCTGGGAAAAAAACCGGGATCAAATACAGGGAAGTTATAACAATGGCGAAGGACAGCCCATGTTAAAAACACCTGAACTGGAAGCCAGGATAAAAAACCAGAAGACGCTGCCAGTCATTTCTATTTCTCCTGGCCTGGCCAATGAGTTGTTAAAATCAGGTGGAGTAACTGTAGAATCTTTACAGAAGCAAATTGCCGAAACCAAAAAACCTGCATCTAAAGAAGTAGAGGTTTCGTTATGTGCTACAGCTGTGAAAAAGGAAGTGAAAGTAAGAGCAGAAAATGTACTTGGTTTTCTGGAGGGTTCCGATCCAAAACTTAAAAAAGAAATCCTCGTTGTTACCGGACATTACGATCATATCGGTCTGACTTCTTCAGGTCCTGATAAAGTAAACAACGGCGCTGACGATGATGGTTCGGGAACAACTGGCGTTCTGATGATCGCAGAAGCATTTTCTAAAGCAAAGAAAGCAGGAAGAGGCCCAAAAAGAAGCATTCTTTTTATGACTGTTGTTGGAGAAGAAAAAGGCCTGCTTGGTTCAGAATGGTATTCTGAACATCCTGTTTTCCCATTGGAGAAAACCATTACCAATTTAAACATTGACATGATCGGCCGTGTAGATCCCGAACACGAAAAACAACCTGATTACATCTATATCATTGGTTCTGATATGTTAAGCTCGGATCTGGACAGAATTGGTAAAAAGGCAAATACCGATTATATCAAAATGAACCTGGATATGAAATACAACAACAGGACAGATCCTAACCAGTTCTATTATCGCTCAGACCATTATAATTTTGCAAAACATAATATTCCTGTGATTTTTTATTTTAACGGGGTACATGCAGACTATCATCAACCCGGCGATGAGGTAAGTAAGATTAATTTCCCTTTACTAGCCAGAAGAGCGCAATTGGTTTACTATACTGCATGGGAACTTGCCAATGGACCTAAAAGACCTGTTGTAGACAAAAATGAAGATGGAACACCTAAGCACTAAATAAATTTATCAATAGAAAAACCTGCCATCCAAGCAGGTTTTTCTATTTTAAAACCATTTCAAAGATTTAATTCTTTTAGCTATACCCTAATTATTTATATTTGAGCGTGATGAAATCATCACCTGCTAACGAAAAACATATATTCTATAACGATGAAAACTGCTGAGGATTTTTTGGTAAAGGCTGACGAGAAGGCGTTTGATCTGGAACATCGTAAAACGATCAACCACAATATTGGCAAATACAATATTGCTGTGGAAAGAGGATTGTCTAAATTTGAAAACCTAGACAATTCGAAGAAAAAAGCCCATGTAATCAAATGGCGTGTGATGGAGAACCTGGATAAATTCTTACCGGAATTCGAGTCCAATTTCCAACGAAGAGGAGGCAAAGTGATCTGGGCCAATGATGCAAATGAAGCGCAGAAAGAGATTCTAAACATCATTAACAAAAGTGGAGGGAAATCGGTCATCAAGTCAAAATCGATGACGACAGAAGAAATCCATTTAAATGATTTTCTGGAAAAACAAGACATAGAATCACTGGAAAGCGACCTTGGAGAATATATCGTTCAGTTATTGGGGCAACCACCTTACCATATTGTTACCCCGGCGATGCACCTGAGCAAGGAGGACATCGCCAAACTTTTCAACGAAAAATTCGGAACCCCTTTAGATGCTACCCCAGAGCAGTTAACACAAAAGGCCCGGGAATTACTTCGCGAAAAGTACCTGAAAGCAGATATCGGAATTAGCGGGGGTAATTTCCTGATTGCCGATACCGGAAGCATTGCATTAACAGAAAATGAAGGTAATGCACGATTATGTACTACTTTTCCAAAAATACATATTGCCATTGTGGGCATTGAGAAAATCATTCCTTCTATGGCAGATCTGGATCTCTTCTGGCCATTGCTGGCAAGCCACGGAACCGGACAGAACCTGACCGTTTATAATACCATACTAAGTGGACCCAGACAAGCCGGTGAAACAGATGGACCCGAGGAAATGTATGTCATCCTGCTCGACAATGGCAGAACCAATCTATTGGCACAGAAAGAACAACGCCAGGGTTTATACTGTATCAGATGCGGGGCTTGTTTGAATGCTTGTCCGGTATATAAGAACATTGGGGGCCATACTTATAATACTACCTATAGCGGACCTATAGGTTCCATCATCACCCCTCATTTAAAGGGAATGAAAGACTTTAAGCACCTGAGCTATGCCTCCAGCCTATGTGGAAAATGCTCTGAAGTTTGCCCGGTTAAGATCGACATTCACAAGATGCTGCTACTGAACCGAAGAGATGCTGCCGCTCAACACGACAACACCAAATCGGAAGATATGGGCTGGAAGGTTTGGAAAGCAGGTATGCAAAAAAGATCCAGAATGGACATGATTGGAGGAAAACTGAAGAATTTTTTCCTTAAATTTCTATTCAAAAAAGTATGGGGTAAATATCGTTCCATGCCGGAAATTGCCCCAAAATCTTTCTCTAAACAATGGGAAGAAAGGAATAAGGAGCAGAAATAAGAAACCTAAACCGATTGCTAAAAACCAAATAGTATGATGCGTTTTGACAGAAAAAGTAAGGATGATGCAACTTTATTAAACTTATATGAACAACTGCTCTATCCCAGAATGATAGAGGAAAAAATGCTCATCTTACTTCGTCAGGGCCGCATAGGCAAATGGTTCTCAGGAATTGGACAGGAAGCCATTGCCGTTGCCAGTACACTGGCTATGAAGGAAACTGAATATATCCTTCCTATGCACCGTAACCTGGGTGTTTTCACGGCTAGAGAGGTTCCCCTTAAAAAATTAATGGCCCAATGGCAGGGAAAATTAACGGGATTTACCAAGGGAAGAGACCGCTCCTTTCATTTCGGCACACAGGATTACAAAATCATTGGCATGATTTCCCACCTTGGTCCTCAGATGGCATTGGCAGACGGCATTGCCCTGGCTGATCTGATTGAAGGAAAACCACAGGCTACCTTAGTTTTTACAGGAGAAGGGGCAACCAGTGAAGGTGATTTTCATGAAGCTGTAAATGTTGCTGCAGTATGGAACCTACCGGTCATCTTCCTGATAGAAAATAACGGATACGGTCTGTCGACTCCAGTTGCAGAACAATATAACTGTAAAAACCTAGTGGACAAGGCTATAGGTTATGGGATTGAAGGTATCCAGGTAGACGGCAACAATGTACTGGAAGTATATGACGCGATACACGAAGTTGCCGGGCGCATCAGGAAAGACCCCAGACCGGTGCTCATTGAATGCCTTACTTTTAGAATGAGAGGGCATGAAGAAGCTTCCGGAACAAAATATGTACCTGAAGAATTGTTTAAAGAATGGGAAAAAAAAGATCCTGTAAAGACTTTTGAAGCCTATCTCTATGAACAGGGCATACTCAACGACCAATTGGCCGATGCCTTAAAGGCCAGCCTAAAGCAAGAAATAGAGCAGGAAGTAGAAAGTGCTTTTCAAGACCCCGAGCCTGTTGCAAATCCAGAGCACGAACTTCAGGAGATGTACTTTCCTTATCAGCAAAAAGTAGCTGCTCCAGGAGCAGTTAGTTCAGAAATGAGATACCTGGACGCGATCAGCGACGCACTTAAACTCTCTCTACAGCAATACCCTAACCTGGTTTTAATGGGCCAGGACATTGCCGGTTACGGAGGTGCATTTAAAATTACCGATGGATTTAGTGCAACATTCGGTAAGGCAAGAGTCCGAAATACCCCGATTTGCGAATCCGCAATTGTTGGCGCAGGACTCGGTCTCTCTATTAATGGTTATAAAGCCGTCGTAGAAATGCAGTTTGCAGACTTTGTAAGCTGTGGCTTTAACCAGATTGTAAACAATCTGGCAAAAACACACTACCGCTGGGGAGAAAAGGCAGATGTAGTAGTTCGCATGCCAACTGGAGCCGGAACCAGCGCAGGGCCGTTCCATTCTCAGAGCAATGAAGCCTGGTTTACCAAGACTCCAGGACTTAAGGTAGTTTACCCCGCCTTTCCATATGATGCCAAAGGCCTCCTGCTGGCTGCTGTTGAAGATCCAAACCCGGTCATCTATTTTGAACATAAATACCTCTACAGAAGTTTATCCGGACAAGTACCCGAAGGCCACTATACTGTTGAAATTGGGAAAGCCAATATCCTGAAGGAAGGAAAGGACATGGTGATCATCACTTATGGAATGGGGGTACACTGGGCGCTGTCCTATCTCGACCAGTACCCCGAATACTCCATTATGCTGTTAGATTTATACAGTTTACAACCCTGGGATAAAGAAACGGTAAAAACCGCTGTACAGGCAACGGGAAAAGTATTAATTCTACATGAGGATACACTGGGCTCTGGTTTTGGCGCAGAAATTTCAGCCTGGATCTCAGAATACTGCTTTGAATACCTCGATGCTCCAGTGATCAGATGCGGAAGCCTGGACACAGCAGTCCCTATGAATAAAATACTGGAAGACAGTTTTCTTGCGAAAAGCAGACTACACGAAAATGTAGAGAAGCTACGGGCCTATTAGCTGTATTGGCACGATAATGGCCTGTAATTCAGAATTCATATCTAAATAATTTTCCTGTTATGAAATTCTTTAATGCCTTAGTTTCTGTTTACCTTCTGTGTGTACTTTACAGTTGCAATCTTAAATCCAATCACCCTCAGTCTGGGCTGGCGCAGGATACTGTTGCTACAGCAATAAATGAAAAAATCATCAACAGCTACGCTGATTCTATTGACAAAAGCATGGACAAGACAGAAAAAAAAATCAGTTTGCTTTATACCATTAGAGACCATTCTTTCTATGCTGAACAATATCAAAACAACGGAAGTACCCTATTAATGATCTTCCATGACGATAATGGTGCACTAAAGAATACAAGAAAAGCATTCTATTTTAAAAATGACAGTCTTGTTTTGGTAAAAACCAGTAATATCCAGGGAGCCGTATTAAAAGATACGCTTACTTATTTAAGAAACAACACCATTTTTAAAATGGCACAAAGAGAAAGTTCCAATGAGAGCCAGCAAAAAAAACCTTCCTATAAAATGATCAGCACTTCCAATAAAGGAAATCCTGAGGCTTATCAGCGAAAATTCAAATTTTTAGAAGATGCTCTTACGCAGCAAAATCAATTTGAAATGGTATTTGAAGCAATCAATATTCTTCCCGAGGAAAGCTATATGAGCTTAAAAAGTAAAACTAACGGTGCTTATCAGGCTACCCTACTTATACAAGAAAAAGACGCTCTTGTAGATAGTCTTGTCGCTGACCCGTTAAAATACAAAGGTGAAAAGATCCGGTTTAACTGGATCATCAAAGACAATCAGGCCATCTATGTTCCTGTGGCCAGCAAAGTTACTTCGGCCAAAGGGTTGAACAAATAAATATTTCCATTGTCCAGACAAAGGCACCGATACCTTTTTCGAAGCCTTTCTCCTTTACGAAACTTCCGTCCATCCTTAATTGTGAATACGGTGTTTAAAGGGATTTCTTCAAGCCTGGAGGAGTTGTATGCCTGATCATACCTCTTAAGCGCCCTGGAGAGCTGTAAATCGGTACAACTGGATGCTGAAGGATTACTCAGATAGGTTAAAATGGCCCGGTGAATATCTTCTGGAAAAACAGACTGCTCCAAAAAGGGACTCATCATCCTTTTGAAATTGTTTTTCCATTCCTGTCCATGAGGTTTTACTTTATTCTTATGTTCATTCCAGGTCAGTAAATGCGCAAATTCATGAACTGTCGTAACCAGAAAAGCATAGCGGTTCAAATCATTGTTTACAGAAATCTTATGTCCCGCATTTTTAAAGGGATGCCTGTAATCTCCAAGCTTAGTTGCCCTGTTTCTGGATATTTTAAACTCGCACTGGAAATAATCTATCCATTTCGCGATCAGCGGTGCAGCAGCCGGCGGCATATATTGCGTAAGAACTTGTACCTTTTCCACAGAGGCTAAGATAGAAAATTACTTTAATAACTGGTAGGCAATCAGACTGGCTACATAGGCCATCCCCGTCATATATACAATCTGGATCAGCGGCCATTTCCAGGATTTCGTTTCCCGGAATACAACGGCAACAGTGCTCATACATTGCATGGCAAAAGCATAGAACAACATCAAAGAAAAACCAGTCGCAAATGTAAAAATCTGTAATCCAGTATTGGCATCTTTTGCCGCCAGCATTTTGGCCCTGATCGTCCCCGTCTGTGCATCACCTCCTTCTACACTATAGATTGTAGCCATTGTACCCACAAATGCTTCTCTTGCAGCAAAAGACGTAATAAGAGCTATACCAATCTTCCAGTCAAAACCAAGAGGTCTGATTACCGGCTCGATGGTCTGTCCTAATATCCCGGCATAAGAATTTTCGAGGCGTTCTGCGGCTTTATCCCTTTCCAGTGTACTCACCTGTACGCTATCCTTTGAAGCTTCAATCTGCGCATATTTTTTTTCAATCTGCTCCATACGCTTTGGCGGCCCATAGGTTGCAAGCACCCATAGAATAATAGAAATCGCGATAATCACTTTACCAGCTTCAAAGACAAAGGTTTTTGATTTCTCATACATCGTAAAGATCACGTTCTTCCACCTTGGCATCCGGTATACCGGCAGTTCCATAATGAAATAAGATTTTTCTTTGGCTTTGATCAGAAATTTCATCACAAAGGCTACCAATACAGCAGCAAGAATACTAATCAAATACATGCCCATTAATGTCAGGCCCTGCAGATTGATAAATCCAAAAACATGTTTATTAGGAATGATCAAAGAGATCAGTAAGGTATAAACGGGTAAACGGGCAGAACAACTGACCAATGGAGATACCATAATCGTAATGATCCGGTCCTTCCAGCTTTCAATATTCCGGGCACTCATGATAGAAGGCACTGCGCAGGCCAAACTGCCAATCATCGGTACAACCGATTTTCCACTCAGCCCGAATTTACGCATCACTTTATCCATCATAAAAGTCACCCTTGCCATATAACCTGTATCTTCTAAGACAGATATAAAAGCAAATAAGATAGCGATCTGAGGAATAAAGATCATTACACCACCTAATCCCGCAAGAATTCCATCCAGAAAAAGATTGGTCAGAATTCCATCCGGAAGATGCTGATGCCCATAATTTGTTAACCAGGCAAAACTTCCTTCAATCAGTTCCATTGGATAGGATGACCAGGAAAAAATAGAATTAAAAATAAAAAAGAGAATCCCTATAAAAATAATAAATCCCCAGAAGCGGTTGGTTAATACTGCGTCCAGCTTATCACTAAAGATAAATTTACGTTTGGCACCGGTATCCTCTATCACACCAGAAAGAACTGTGCTCAGGTACCTGTAACGGGCAATCGTTTCTGCTCCCTGCTGCTTCGAAGATTCGAAATCTGCTCCTGCTTTTATCCCATCAAGAGTTTTATGTTGCTCTGCAGATAAAAAATCAAGGTGCTGATGCTGGTGAAGCAGCTGTAAAGCAAAATAATCATTTTCCGTACCCAGTAAAGTTTTGGCTTTATCAATCGCTTCTGGTGCCAGTACATGCACATCTGTTCCTGGTAACTGAGTTGGAATCGTTGTACTGTTGACAATTGCCAGTTTAAGTTCATCCAGACCGATATTGCTTCTGGCAGAGATCGCCACCACCTGAATACCCAGCCTTTTAGACAACACGTCAATACTCACCGTCAGACCTTCCTTCTTAGCCATGTCGGTCATGTTCAGCACCAAAATTACAGGGAGACCCAAATCTGCAACCTGTGAATATAACAACAGATTTCTACGGAGGTTCGTCGTATCGGCAACCAAAACGACCAAGTCAGGATGGCTGGAATTACTTTTATCTGCAAGCACCTGGAAAACAATACTCTCATCCCTGCTTTTTGGATACAAACTATAGGTTCCGGGAAGATCTATGATCTCTGCCTGCTGCTGATTGGACAGCTTACAATAGCCTACCTTTTTATCAACGGTAATCCCCGGGAAATTCCCAATTTTCTGGTTTAAACCAGTTAACAAATTAAACAGGGTCGATTTTCCTGTATTAGGATTACCAACCAGGGCAATTTTAAAAACAGAAGCCAAATCTTTATTGTATTATGATAACGGATGCTTCATTTTTACGTAAACAAAGCTGATAGCCGGCTACACGTATAGCCATAGGATCACCAAGAGGCGCAAAACGTTCCACTTCAACTAGTTCTCCAGGCAAACATCCCATTTCCATTAACTTGACTGACATCTCCAAATCTGTAAATGCGACTATAGTTCCTGTTTCTCCTACGTTTAACTGCGAAAGTTTCATTGTCCTAAATTAGGTGGGCAAGTTAGCCTTTATTGATAATAATTCCAAATAAAGGCCAACTTATGTTACATTCTCATCCTCATACCGCCTCTGTCGCCTC
>NZ_QAIL01000491.1:10479-19535 GCF_003061025.1 Pedobacter sp. HMWF019
TGGCATTTTCATATCTCCCTGCATATTTTTGCCGCCCATTCGGTTCAACGAGTAGGTAAATGACAATAAGCAATAACGCTTAAGCACATTGTAATTTAAATCTGTAATCGTGTTACTGGTAGACGTACGGCTCACCCCACGGTTTTGGTTCAGCAGGTCGTATACCTCAAATTTAAATGTTCCCCTGTTTTTAAAGAACTGTCTGCTGATGTAAGAGTTGAGTAAAGTATATTTACTATCGAATCCTGAACCCCTCCCTGTATTTTGAAAATAATCAACATTGGCAGCCAGACGAATATCACCAGGGAATACATAACTGATATCCATGGTTGGATTTAAAGTATAATAAGTTGTATTGGCATTGGGCTGTGCCGAGTAAATACTTCTGTTTAAAGTTCCGTTAATACCTGCTGTAAGATCAAATTTCTCAAAATTGGAAACAAGTTTATAGCCATTTGTTACACTGAAATTCGTAGAAACGTTATTGATAGAATTGGTAATGTTCACTCCTTTAGAAAAAGAGGTGCTTAAATTGATATTCACATTTAATTTATTCTCAGGAATGATCGGAAGCCCAACAAAAGATCCGGCATTAAACTGGTAAACCCCCTTCACGTTCACAGGAAGTACTGTTATCTTTCCGTTCTGCGTTGTATCCGAATTATTAACAATCAATGTACTGCTATTCCCGATGGCATTAAAAGTTTGAGAGAAATTTGCAAAAACAAAAAGTGACCTGAAATGTGCAAAATCAAAATTATTATAGAAAATGCTCAGGTTATTGGTAAATGAAGGTTTCAGATGCGGATTTCCCAAAGCAATACTTTGTGTACTTGAATTGTCTGGAACTGGCTGGATCTGGGAAATTGTTGGTTGTGTGGTCGTACCACGGTAATTGATCCTTAGACGCTTGCTGTTACTAAAAGTATATCGGAACTGCGCACTTGGTGTAATGTTATAAAAGTTTTGACTGAACACATTCCCAGTGGTAACATTATCATTTTTCCGATCTGTATTCTGCACGGCAACGCCTGCATTCAGGTTATATTTCTTCCCTGTTTTTGTAAAGCTGAATCCAAGGGAATTGGTCAGCGTCGTATTCTCATAGGTATTAGAATAGGTATTATCTATTAAATCGTACTGAGACGTCAGAGGATTAAAGTTATACGTAAACCTCTCCGACCTGTCGTGATTATATCCATTCTGGTAGTTCAGTTCAAGATTTAATGTTTTTGACAGCGGCTCTGTATAAACAACTCTGGCTGTATTTCCGATAGAATTTGTTTTTACATCATTGTACTGATTTGTAACCGACGATGATGTTCCTGTAGAATCAATCGTATTGGCAACAATATTATTATAGTTATCTGAAGTATTGTCGTTAATACTTGTACTCACGTTCAAGGAAATTGTACGTCCACGGCGAAGAAATTTATGGCGCAGCAACAAATTATTGGACAATGTTGGAGAAGTAGATTTCGTGTTATAACCCTGCGTACCGTCTGTGGATGATTTATCATAATGATTAGTGTAAACACTATTCTGATCCAGTTTGGTGTCTGTATAGCTCAGGTTTGGCTGTATTTTGATTGATGTAGCCGAATCAATTTTAGTATCTATAAGGAAATTCAATCTGTGGTTAAGACGATCAGTTGTACTGTTCAGATCATTCCCAAAGGTTGTTTTAGTATTGCCCAGCAAATTTTGTGTTAAACTGTTTTGCTCATTGAACAAAGACGTTTTGTTAAAAAAGTAACTGGCATTGATCTCTGTTTTATTTTTCGTAATGGTTGCAAAGTTAAAACCTGCAGCATTGGTTGTCGTAATACCCTGAGGCGGAGCAGCACTACCACTAACCAGTTGTACCATTCTTCCGCCCCCACCACCTGTTCCGGCACCACCACCAAAACTTTGTTTATTCACATTATTAAACTGGCCTACCACAGACATCTGTTCGTCGCCCTTAAACTTATTTACATTCAGGTTAACATCGTATCTGCCATCCGTACCATACCCAGCTGAACTGTTTCCAAAGATCCCGTTCTTCTTATCTTTTTTGGTTGTAATGTTAATAATTTTTTCCCTGTTACCATCATCCACACCAGTAAACTGGGCCTGATCAGACATCTGATCAATCACCTGTATTTTATCCACCATATCAGCCGGTAAATTTTTTGTAGCCAGTAAGGGATCACTTCCAAAAAACTCTTTCCCATCTACCTTGATTTTAGTAACGGTCTCTCCCTGTGCTTTAATAGTTCCATCTTTCGCAACTTCAACACCCGGCAGCTTCTTTAGAACATCTTCTACAACCGCATTCTCCCTTACCTTTACTGTACTGGCATTAAACTCGATGGTATCCTTTTTGACCACCACAGGTGGCGCCTGGCCTTTAATCTCTACTGTCTTTAAATCAAGACCCGTATTTTGCATCGCAAGATCACCCAGACTAACCGCGGGAGCATCAGCAGAAACCGTAAAATCTTTGGTTACATTTTGAAGCCCAAGATAAGCTACATATAAGCGGTAAGATCCCGGAGCAAGCCCTTTTACTTCAAAACGACCATCCTTTTCCGTATTGATCGTTCCAACAACACTGGAGTCCTTCAGACTTTTCACAGCAACGGTTGCATAATCTACAGGCTGTTTGTCTTTGGCCGTAATCACTCTACCGGTAACAGATCCGTTTTTGGTTTGAGCTGATGAAGAAAGTGTACCTAAAAATACCAGTATAAAGAATACCAGTCCGGGCGTAAAAATTTTAGTCATAAATTAAATATATACAATTTATCCTTATAGACCAGTAAGGACGGCAATGGATTAGTTGAAGGTCAGAAAATGCTGGTAACAATTTAAATACACAGAATGATGACTCCTCAATTAAGCGTTCAGCATTTTCTTGTGGCAGCCATTTAAGGCGCTAACTTTAGGGCAGCCACAGCCTGGTTTAAACACACTACAACTGCTCAGCAAAACCATGCAGAGCAGTACAGCGATACTAAGCTTTCTTTTCATGATAATCTGATTTATGCAATAAGATATAACTAAATATTCCCATCGCAACACCAATCATATCACAGCCAAAATCCCACCATTCCGCAGAGCGATAAGGGAAAAATTCATACTGAATCATCTCTATTCCACCACCAACAAAAGCAGTGATTAAAATGATCTTAAATATTGTAAGCGAACGGAAACTATAACTATGTTGATGGTTGATCTTACCATACAGTAACAAGACTGTAAGTACATAGAAAAAACCAAGATGCACCAACTTATCAAACCCTGTAAAAAAAATGCCAGTCTCTTTAGAGTCTGGCATCTTAATGCAACAAAGTATTAAAATAAATATAGTCCAGAGAATTGCCCAGACCTGGTATTTTAACCCTTTTAAATAATTCATTCTAAGCTCCTACTAAAGTTTTGTAAGCATCTGCATCCAGCAGTTCATTCACAGCTGCAACATCTGTTAAACTTACCTTTACCATCCATCCTTCTCCATAAGGATCAGAATTTACCAGTTCAGGATTATCATTCAGCGCCGCATTTACTTCAGTAACGGTTCCGGTTACCGGCATAAACAAATCAGAAACTGTTTTCACAGCCTCAACAGTTCCAAAAACATCATCTTTTTTAACTTCATCGCCAACGGTGTTGATATCAATATAAACGATATCACCCAGCTCACGCTGTGCAAAATCCGTTATACCTACATAAGCTTCAGCGCCTTCCACTCTAACCCATTCGTGGTCTTTAGTGTATTTTAATTCTGATGGAAAATTCATTCTTATTTATTTTTATGTCAAAGTTAATTAATCTTGTGCTCTTATACCAACCTTAATTCAGTGTAATCCTCAAACTAAAACCAAAATTACTAAAGGACGTATTAAACGTTTGCGACGTATAGGGTTTAGTAACATTGGAGTCATAAAACAATTTAACGTTAAAACGTTGGTTCAGAATATAATCTACGCTTGGCCTGAATGTAATATTTTTGGCACCTGAAGAAACCTCTGCCTCTGCTACATCCGCCCTGTAGATCACGGTTTTGTTATCTCTGACCGCTACATCCAGTTTAAAATCCATATTATTATTCATCTTGAGCTGTTTGAATAAACCAAAAGGAAACCTGAACTTTGAAGTTCTGTACCCTAAACCAAAGATCATATTGTTCTCCGACAATTGGGCCAGCTGACTATTCGCCAGACTCAATCCAAGTAATCGGGTCCTTCCAATCTCAAAATTAGCCGTAACATTACTCTTTAAACGGGTATCTATTCCAATAAGAGGAGCAAACTGTTCTGCGATAGTTACCTGTGAATACTGATAATGCGGCAGAAAATTCTGATTGTCATCTCTGCTGGTCACCGAGCCATCGCGCTCTGCATATTTCAAAAGAGAATTGAACCCTGTTACACTGTACACAGAACGATAAGAATGTCTCAGGTCAATAGATTTAAAATATTCCTCCAGGAAGGGAATTCTCGTCAGTCCACTGTAATTGATTCTCCAGTTAGGCAGTGGTATTTTAGGAAAAGAATTCAGGCTAACCGAAGAAGCATCCTTCCCTGTATAGGCGGCGATAAATGCAGAAACCACTACATCTTGCGCTTCCTTACCATACCCATCTGCAAATCCATCTACGCTGCCACTTGAATTTGGATTCTGGCTGCCCAGTCTTTGGGAAATAACCTGCCTGTTGGCCATAAATTTATCAAACAGTTTAGAAACAATACTGCCATTTTTATCAGAAAAAGCAGTTCCAAGAGAAATAAAACTCACGCTATAATCTCCCGTTGTCGTTGGACTGAGCTCATCAAAGCTATGCGTAGTTTCCCTGTATCTGAAATTGGTAGAATAATTCAGCGTCCGGTTCTTATTTGCCGTTAAGGTAATCCGCAGATCACGAATAGGCTCCACTGTACTTGTTAAACTCAAATCTTCCCGCAGGGTATTGATATACAATTGCGACTGCAGCGTATCGGTCGTGATCCAGCCATTGTTAATCGCCATCTGACTGATATCCCTTTGGCTGCCAAACACAAAACCTAATCCAGGTGCACCTGTTGCCCCATCAATTCCAAAGAACTTCGTTCTAGGCAGATAACCCGGAAGAAAGATACCCTTAGTCTGTGTGTAAGCACCATTGATGGTCTTTATACTGGTTAAAAGATTAACAAAGAATGCTGAAGCCCCGCTTTTGTCAGGTCCCGAATTCCGTCGGATAAAACCAAATTTATTATAAAGACTGGTTAGATTCAGCGTAGGATTAAGTTGTATCGTTCTGGAATTTTGAATGGTATTCCCCAAATTGATATTTGGATCATTCAAAGTAGCCAGTGGCTCGGTCTGCCAGTTAAAATTCGTTCCGTATCGGGTGGCCACATTCACCCAATCCATACCAGGAATTTTATTCATTGGCAAATTATAGGTTACGTTCAGGTTATGACTGTAATCGGTTGTGCGTCCAAGCCGCTTCAGATTCTGCCATACGGTATCCCTTTTCATTCCATCAATTTTACCATCAGGTTCGTCAATGATGGAATAATTAGTCGCATCAAAATCCAATGTGAGTGAACGGGTAAGGTTCCAGGAAATCCCATAAACCCTTGTGATCAGGAAATTCTTATTATAGGTCGTATTGATCGGTATTCCATTTACCGGACTATTGTCCCTGAGTTTATTTTCAGCATAATAGCGGTCTACATCAATTCTGAAATTGATGGAACTTGGCAACAAGCTAAAATTAATATCTCTCAGCAAGGCCAGGGTATTCGATTTGATGATCTTATCAAATGGGGTAACCGAATTGGACTGACCAGCATAATTGTAGGCAAGTGAGGCCCTGTAAGTACGTTGTATGGAGTTTTCGTTAATAAAATCACGGTGTGAATAGCTTGTATAAGCATAACTCGCACTTAAATTCTCTACATCCCACAGATGGACCTTCTTATTTGCATCCGTACGCTCCTTTCTCACATTCGTAAAATTAATGCTGTTCCGCGTGGTATAATCCTGAGCATAGTTCAGAATAGCTTTCTTCTCCTCCTTAGTAGCCATATCCAGTGAATTTTTCAATTCTATATCCGGTTTCATCGGATCATACTGGGGCGTACTGACCTGCTTGGAATAGCTGATGAACATAGGTACCCTCAAAGCTGTTTTCTTTGGAAAAAACTTACCAAGCTCCATACTAGAAGAAATATCAAAAAAGACATTATCGGCCCGGTTACGTTCACTTACACGATCTTCCAGCGCACCAAAACCCACGGTAGATTTACTACCGGAAATATTCACATCAGCAAAATCGGCCAGCTTCGCGTTAATCCGCGCGGTGGCCGCCCAGCCTCCTTTTTCATCAAATTCTGTTAACCTCAATTCGTTAAACCACAACTGGGCACTCTTATCCTGGCCATCATCAGAACCCGGATTGGCCAGGTTTTTATGCGGATTTTTAACCCCAAGCATATATACCCTGACCTGGCCCATATCAGGCTGTCCCTTAATCACAACCGAACGTTCTCCATCCATATACACAAATGGAATATTTGGTGGCCACAATTGCCCTGTCGATGTTCGGGCACTATTCCTGGCCAGCTTCGCCTTTTGGAACAATTCCAGCTGGATGTCGATTTTATTCTGATCTGGCCATATGGCGTAAGGATTACTGGTTCCTGGAAGTGTAACCACCAAAGGCTGGTTGTACTCGTAGTAGTTGTCCTGATTGTCTGTACCTATCCTTAAAAACGCACTCAAATCCCGGTCATTGATCACAGAATTACCCACAGCCTCCAGGTGAATAAACATCTCCAGTCTTTTATAGGAACGGAAGTCACTGAAAGCTGTTTTGAATGTCGCTCTGCCATAGCCATCCCTTAAATTCTTTACCGTAAGGGTAAGTGATTGTTCATTTAACTGAGTATTGTTCTGGTAATTGGTATAATCCCGTTGACGTTGGATGCCTGGAGGAACTACATAAGGAATCGGCGAACGTTTACCATTCTCCTCAATATTAATTGTAGCAATCTCTATAGTAGAATTGTCAGGACCTACGGCACCTAATGACGGATCGACAATGATCTGAGAAGCTTCATTGTTTGAATTGTACTGTCTCCATTCACCCCTCACCAGCTGAATTTTCGCAAACCTCAATACAGTTGTATCCGCAAAATCAGTCATAAACATCCGGATAAAGCGTATAGATTTAAAATCCTGGATACCACCTATCTTCTGATCAAAATCTGCAATAGGAATCCTGATCTGGTACCAGTTTACTGCCTGTGTTTGTCCATTAGCCAATTTAACCTGCGAAGTCACCTTGTCTGTGATGTATTTCTTACCGACCATCAAATCTGCCGGACGCATCGATATTTTGTACTGAAAATATTCATCAGACTGGGTCATATTATTGTCCCTGTTGATATCTTCACCATCTGGCAAAGAAGTAGAAGCTGAATTATCTACTCCAAAATCTTCCTGGGATTGCTTTGAGGTCTTGGAGTTTCCCTCAGGTCCGTTATAGTCCTGGTACCTTTTTAAAATCTTTGCACGAGTCTGATCCAGTGCTGTACCCCTGAAATAAGCATAGTCATCGGAAGATGGATCATTTTCGAATTTAGCCGCCGCATCCGGATTCAGCTGCCCTCTGATCTGATTGATCTGTGCCGTAAATTTTCTCCTTTCATCATTATTGGATAATCCATCAAGTCCCACATCCTGTGCCTTTCTTGCATCAGGATCATTATCAAAGGCCTGAACCACCGGCTGAAGTTTAGGTACCCGTCCCCAATTGGTTTCATCATATTTGCTGGGATCACCATCAGCAGGCAAGCCATTCTCCAAAGACTTACGCCCATCCTTAAGAATATCTTCAGAGATGTTTCCAAGGTTAAAATACAGATCACCACCTGCAGAACCCGGTTTATAGATGTAGGGATCCATTACCCAAAGCTCTATATACTCAATATTGAGCGCTTCAAAATCATTGGTCGAAATCGGCCTGAAAAGTCCACCCCATCTTGTTTTAGGATTTTTTAAAGTTCCATCCGGATTAAAACCTGCTGGAGTATAGTTATAAGGACCACGAAGCATAGGATAAAAGGCCACATCAAGTGTAGGCAAAGTTGTAGGTTGCCCAGTAGGAATCTCTTTAAAAGGAAAAACTTCCTGTTCCAGAATTTCCCTTACATAATGATTTGACAATTCAGTTTTGTCATTTCTAAGATAGTCTGGAATATTAGAAGAAACCTTATTATAAAAGCTAGGGTCTATATTATAAAATGCAATCTTTGCCCTATTGTATCCATAAGCCAGGTTATCAATCAGAGCTGCTTCGGGAAACAACTGCGGTGTTCCCGATAGCTGCCAGGATATGGCACCTTTTAACTCAATTACTGAACGGGAAGCTTCAAAGTCATCCAGATAACTCGTTCCGCCCTTGCTTCCATCTGCATTAATTGCGCTAGGATGCCCGGGGATCAGTTGTGCAAATTCTCCCGAGAACGTAATACTCGACGGTGCTTTAGTAGAGATAAATGGCAATTTATCCACCATCTTTGTCAAAAATCTGGAAGGAGAACTGTAGTTTAGGTCAAGGCCCCACATGGTATTGGAAATTGGTTCTTCCCCGATATTCACCTTTGCCGTCAAAGGCTTTTCACTCAGATTCATAAATGTTCCGCCTAGTGTCAGTTTATTGTTTACCCGGTAATCCATCCGTGTCCCAAATAAGCTGCGCTGCTGAAGACCAAACATTTCGTTATTCTCCGTTGTGATTTTTATAGGTTGTCCCGAAGTGAGCAGGCCAACGTTAAGGATCTTCACCCTTCCACCCTGATAATCTACTGTATAATCTACCCCCTCCTGCAAAGGCATGGTTCCGGCGAGAACCTTAACCGATCCCTGAGGAACATTAATGGAATTTAAAGAAAACTCTGTTGAAATCTCAGACTGATAAGTTCCTTTAATTACATAACGGTTCTTATTCGTAAACAACTGTTGCGCGATCACCTTTGTGGAATCGTACAAAGCTGTATAAGTATATTTATCTATTAAAT
>NZ_QAIL01000492.1:0-3611 GCF_003061025.1 Pedobacter sp. HMWF019
TAAATTTGATATATTCGAATTAAACATTGCATTTCCTGGAAGAGATCATATTGATTTGCATAGAAATAACGGTGATCGTAAAAGATGATGGAAGGGAAATGACTACTAATTGAAAATCTACATGAAATATCTAGATATAGAACAACTTAAAACAAATTTGAGCTTAGGCAAAACAGTTGAACAATGGCTTGGGCACAAACACGAGGAAGATTATACGGTTTTAAAATGGTTAAGTATTAAAAAGGAGCGTAATGCTGAATTTAATGTTGCTTACATTGAATCCTTCGATGAGGGGAGCGATGATTTTATAGATATATACGAGTTTTCCACTCTGGATCCCGATGAACTGCTAGGTGTTATAAATACCTTTAGTACTAAAGATGAGGCGTTGGATTTTTCCGTAAATGAATATGGCGCTTCAATGGGTAAATTTGTTTCCCAGGGAATGATTCAAGAAGAGTATGCTTTGTATCTAAATTTATAGGTGTGATGAAGGGATTAGGAGAAAAATATCAACTAATATTTCAATGAAAACAACAGCACAGGAGATAGAAGAAATAAAGAATTTTTGGAACTGGTTTTTAGCTCATTGCAATGATTTTGGTGAAAAATTCGAAAATGAGATATTAATAAATGAATTAGATGAAAGAATCCTAAACTTAGGAGATTTTGTATGGGAAATTGGTACTGGGGTAGAACATGACCATATGTTGGTGATTTCGCCTGGAGGAGACCCTGAGCTATTAAGGAAAACTAAGGAAATAGTCTCTTATTCTATATCGTGTAAAGGTTGGGAATTTTATTATTCAAAACCACCAAAGGAATGGAACCTCCTATTTATTTTTCAAAAAGATAATGGAGAGGAAATTGAGATTGATGGTAGGCATTGGCAATATACTTTGCTAAAATTTGATGACGGAATGTTTAAGGTGATTTTCAAGGCACCTGGATTATCAACTTTAAGTACTGAAGAACGTTTAACTGCTGCTGAAATCATTTTGGATAGTATCTTAGGTGAAGAATTTAGAATTTTGACGATAGGAGAAATTGACGTTGTTGATGACTTTGAGGATCAATGTAATAGTAATGATATAAGTAGCTTAGAGAAACATCTAAAACAATTGAGTTAGAAAATCTGCGGAATTAGGCCGGGTCTTGGAAAGAAGAATTATGTTTAAGTATATGTCCAGGGAGGCATGTATAATAAATGAATGGCTTGATAAACGACCAGTAAATTACATGAGAACTATTAGGGACATTAGGATAAAAAATGAGAATGGTTATTTAATTACCATTAATTTAAAGCGTATAAGTGGATTATAGTAAAGAAAGAGAATTAATATGTATGAAATATGGGGCTCCACTTGTCGAGTCTCCAGAAAATTTCAAAGTTGGAATTTCTAGGAATGTAAAGGATGGTTTATGGCCGATAAATGGATTAAGACATCTGGTAGAAGGTAATACAACAGGCTGGTATATCTGGGCAGGTGAGGATTTTTCAACAGACCCGGATTTTTTTATTCCTCTACATGTTAAACACCTGGAAGAGTGGTGTCCAATGGTTCTAAAATATTTAAGCTTGGCTCCTGGATGGAGATTTTTAGTTGCCGAAAAATATGAAGATGTTTGGGAAGATAAGTCTTTGTTAGAATTATAATCCTGGTCAGACAGCTAGAATATATCAATACCAGCAAAATTTTTACAAACATCCATGGGCTGTAAACTAAAGATATGATCTGATGAAAATTATTAGGAGAATATCAGGCAAAATTGAAAGTGTCTCGATGAAAGCAAATCTTGAGAAGATTTTAAACGAAGATTTAGGAACAAGCTATTTCTCAACAGACCTAGAAGAAGAGTCAATTCGGTATAGCATGATATTAAATTACATTTGCGATTATGGTTTACATGATAGTGTTATCGGTACTAAATTTACAGATAAGGAAATTTTAGAAGCTGAGATTCTATGCTTCACAGGCGGCAGAGCATTTTCTTATCCTCATCCTGAGGAACCTAAATTTCTTGAA
Source organism: Pedobacter sp. HMWF019 (assembly GCF_003061025.1). Taxonomy (GTDB): domain Bacteria; phylum Bacteroidota; class Bacteroidia; order Sphingobacteriales; family Sphingobacteriaceae; genus Pedobacter. The sequence continues at coordinate 2,028 of NZ_QAIL01000492.1, forward strand.
AATACCTATTTAAATAGCTGTGGCTATTGTGGTGCATTTGGTAAACAGAAGACTGATTTTGTTATTAAGAAAGAACCCAATTTGAAATATAATTCAGTGGTATCATTACACTGGGCATTTGGAGAGATATTTTGTAATTCAGATTCCTACAAAGATTTTTTTAAAAAACTTGGGTTAGAATACAGACCGGTAATAGTGAAAAAAGAAAATCAACCTTCTGAATCCGTTGTACAGGTTGTTTTACCATTGGCTGATTCTGAATTGCGAATAAAAGAGGTGGACTTTACCAAGTGTTCTCATTGTGGAAGAATTAAATATACTCCCAACACTATTGGCTTTTTCCCCCAACCTGAAGATGAAAACTTTAGCATTATGAATACGCAGGAATTTTTTGGTAGCGGGCATTCAGCTGCTCACCGCATATTATTAACTAATGATGTAATGAAAGAGATGATAAAGTCTAATATGGCAAAGAAACATCAATTTGTGCCCTGCAAGAAAAAGAATGTAACTTAGACACATAGATGTGTAATTGTCCGCTTTAGGTATACATGATTTTGATAGCGTAAAGTTGAACAATGACCTGGATGGACTAAAAAAATAACTTTCAACCAATATTCGGGCTAATCTGGAACAACTACAAGACATTTTTATGAAAATACATGAATAACTATGGATGAAAAGAGTCATTTTTTGGATTTAATCCAGTCTAATATAGTTAAATATGGGTATCATGTAACAATAGTGAATTCTACAATCGAACCAAGATATATTTATACAATTGGATTAAGTAAATCAATTGGATTTGAGTTAATATTTGCGGGCGGTATTTATTATCTAAAGGAAGATGCATTAAAGATTATTGATGAAATTGTTAAGGTACTTAGGGGAAAAAACAATACAAACAGTGAAAAGATTAATTTGAATTCTTTTGGTAAATTTTCACTTTCTAACGTGGAGCCGTCTTGGGGCAAACTAATGATGCTTGGTGTATTTGATTATTATGAAACTGATCATATAAAAGCCATGCAAATAGTACCGGATAAAGCTTATTATACTCTGGATACACCAAATTTGTCAAATATATTTGACGCGTCATCAGAACCCGTTTGGAAATGGTTGGTGTATACATGGAATTACAGCGTTCCGGAGGATTCTACAGTTGTCTCAAATATTAATGCTTTGCTAGGGGACGCAATTACCGAAGTAACCAGGTGGGAAGATAACGAGTGGGAGATGTTTGCCGGGGCAGGCCCAGATGTAAAAGAGGATGAAATGAGGATTGTATCCTTGGGAACAATTTTAGGTATAGATAAAACACTCACACCAGCGATTAATTTGGATTTAGGTAAAGGTCTCTGGAGAGAATCTCTTGAATCAAGCTGGAATAAATGGGGATAAAAAAATAGACTTGCAGCATAGAAGAAATTAGATCATTTTTCAGCATCAATTATAAAATTAGGCGCTGACCGGTGAATAAAAAAATAAAGAATGACAGCATTTTCAAAATTTTCGGGATACATCTTATTGAAATGGACATTATTCTATATCTATCAATTCGCCGGTAATCATACTAAATGGAAC
>NZ_QAIL01000492.1:3621-7196 GCF_003061025.1 Pedobacter sp. HMWF019
TTATGTTACTAGCGTTACCATTAATTGAGCTTTTCGTTCTCTTTTTTCCTTTACAGTTTGCTTTAAAGCAGAAAGGATGGATGACAATCTCGGTGTTAACTGCAGTTTTCGGCTTAGAATTTATTATTGGATGGATTGCTGCTAATCAATACCTTGAAGCATGGATGATTGTTAAAATTGCTTTAGGCATTGGCCTTTTTTGGCTGATGTATAGGAAACAACTGGCAGGCCGATAAAATATATCTAGTGGGTACCATGACAAAGCAAACTAAACTATGAAAGAATTTTACGATCAATTTCCTTGTATGTTAAATGACGTTTACTCCGTTATAATTGAAGATGACGGTAAGGTTGCTTATGCATATTTATTGAAGGAAAATAATGTGATTGGGGATGTGTGGCTTTATAATCAAGCTCAAACTCCTTTAATTGCTAACTGGACCGACAAAAAAGAACTTCCATTTTTAAACTCTAAAGAATTTATTAAGCAGCAAATTGAACCGATTAATGATAGTTATGAAATTGATTTGGAATGGTCGGTATCAAATGATTTAGCGGTTGATAAAGTACTTATTTATATTAGAAAGGAATTGATTGCCAAGTTAACTCCTGGATCAATGCCAGGTTGGTCGGCTGTTGTTGTGAAAGATGGACCTTTAGCTAGAGTATTATGAAATCACTGAAAAAACTTCTCTTTTTAACCTCGTTTTTTTGTTTTCTTTCTTGCCGTTTTATTGACGCTGGATCATTTTCTGGGTGGAATACAATCGTATTTCCTATATCGCCAAAGAAGCTGGATGTCGCAGTAGATCAATTGTTCAAAGAATATCCGAATTATGTAATGCCTGAGAAGTGGAAAAATTATGGCGAAGACTGGATTAAGCAAGGCTATATAAGAAAAAAGATTTTTATTTTCTATTTTGAAAGTGCCCCTGAAGAAATGTACTACGTTTCGCTTGTTGACGCAGGTTATACAGAGCATACGGAATATGTTCGTATCGCTGTCAGGGGTGTTGAAACTGGTAATGGTCATTGGAAGCAGAACAAACAATGTTCTGATGAACAAAGAAAAAGAATAGAGGATAGGTTTAAAAATGAAATCGTTTCAAAACTTGAAACCTATGTAAAAGCAAAATCTTATATCCAAAAATAAGAATGTTAATATAAAAAGCCGAATCCAGATTATTTGGAGATACTCAATTTACCAAGGTTGGTAAGTTGGAAGGTGTTAATAAAAAAGCCGAAATTGGAATAATCATTAGCCCTGATAGTATTTTACATAGAATTCAAAAAGGAATAAATGATTTTGTATATCCTGGATTTGAATAAATATTCGTTTAAATTGGCCTATGAAATTATTTCGTCTGAATGAAAGTTTTACGGTAGAAATTCCAGAGAGCTGGAATGGAGAAAAAGATAATGGCGTTGTCAGTCTTTATAATCAAAAAAATGGAGTTGGGGCTTTGCAATTCTCCTTCTATCAAACCCCAAATGTAATCTCCGTCAGTATAGTTGAGGAGCTTCAAGATTATTTAGAAGATAAATATGAGGAGGTAAACGTGAAATTAGTTAACAACTATGCATATTTTAATGTAACAGATGAAGATGAAACATACTGGCGCTATTGGTTATTCAGGAAATCGAACGATGTTATGTTTGTTTCGTATAACTGTGAGGCTAGTAAAAAAGGTGAAGAGGATGTGATCGTAAATGGAATTATAAAATCAGCAAGCCAGCTTAACTATTAAAATAAAGCGATATGAGGACCAGTGTTTTATTTTTTTTTAGTCTAGCTTTTCTTTTCGTTACGAATACCTATGCCAATAAACTTAGCCCGACGGGTTCTCCTAGGTTTATCAAGCCTACGGACAGTTGTATTGAAAATAGCATTTTTAAATCTAAATACTTTAAAAGTATTCAATATATTCAAGATTATGTAGAAGGGAAAAGAAAGGATAGGAAGGACTTCGGTAAATCTATTGACAATGTGATCAGAAATTCAGGGATTAGAAGTTCAGTTTATTATGGCTATATTTTTAGATACCGAAAAAAAACAGATTTTTATGCGGATAAAATGAAATGGTTGTTGTGGTATGAATCAAATAAATGCAATAACCTGCATTGGAGATAGCTTTACTTAAGGTAAGTAGATGAACTAGTTTCCTGTTTGTGCTGGGCATATTGGTTACATAATAATGCAGTAAATTCTATCCGATGAAAATATTAAAAATATTAATGATTGTTTCTATAGCCATGGTCGCTTGTTCGAAGTCGGATGATAAATTTGGAAGCCAGTTTAAAAAGCTAATTAAATCTCATAGCGATTTAACCAAAAAAACAGCCAAAGGCTATTCTACATTTCGTCTGAGTAGCATCACAGATTTCAAATGGGAAAAATTTTATGTTTTTGATGAATTTCTTACGGATAAAAATATTAGTGACATCATCGGAATTGAATGGAGTGGTCGTACTGTTCCTAGTGGGAATAAAAGGCTATTGTTCATAAATAAGGGGGAAGTCACCAGGTATGTAGATTGGAAATGGATTCTTTTCCTATAACTTTTAATACATGTGAGCCAATAGAACAGGATGAGTACAAAAACAAGATGATGTATTTGCCGTTTTTCAGCATTGTAGTGAGAATGTCAGTTTTTATGAAGTGATACCTGCGCGATGCATCGAGAATTTCTTAAAATTAAAGCAAAGGAATGCCCGTTGAGACTTAATGAATTTATATAATGACAAATAACGAGTTTTTAGATATTATCCAATCGAATATTGATGAACGGAGCTTTCACATTACGCTCGTTAATGGTGGACAGCACCCAGATTTTTCTTACTCTATTGGATTAGCTGAAAAGTTAGGTTTTGAATTGATCGTTGCAGGAGGTGGATTTGTTACTATAAAAGAGAACGAATCGATATTTGAATACATATATCTGCAATTGCAAGCTGGACAATCGGTTGATTCTAAGTTTTCTTTGTCTGAAAATAATGTTTTTTATTTAAGCAAGGTAGACCCATCTTGGTGTAAAAAACTAATGCTAGGTGTTTATGATTATTATAAAGTAAATGAAATCACGGCTTATCAAATTACCCCAGTAGAGAGAACATTGGATATACCATTAATGTCGGAAACATTTATTCCAAATGATCCTATCTGGAAATGGCTTGATATGGATTGGAATATAAAGGCACCAGCAAATTCTTATGTAGTAACTGACTTTGATGCACTGAAAGGCAAAACAATAACCGAACTTACCAGGTGGGAGGATCGTGTCTGGGAAATGTTTTCAGGGCCAGGGCCAGATGTAAAAGAAGAGGTTATAAGAATTGTTCCATTAGGAACAATCTTAGGAATTGACAATACGTTAGGACCAATTGTGAATCTGTGTGTTGGTGAAGGATTGTGGAGAGAATCTCTTGAGTTGAGCTGGAATAAATGGGAATAAAAATTATGAAAGATGATGAACAATTTTTGGATTTAAATTATACCTTAATTAGGAGCCTGTTAGTGGGCGTAAAGCCGAATATTATTGATATAAGTTATTCTGTTGATTTGAATATTGTAGAGA
>NZ_QAIL01000493.1:0-2646 GCF_003061025.1 Pedobacter sp. HMWF019
GGCTGGGATGTCATTGTACAATTTTCTGATAAATTTTATACTGACAAACTTCTCAACGAGATTAATGACCTTTGCAAGCACTATGATTCTCATTTTGGTGTCAGGTTCTATGGACACAGCTTTGACTGTAAAAACCTAGAAAAGATACCTGACGTAAAATATTTGTCTCTGGACTGCATGTTGGAAGTTAAAAACTTGGCGATCGTTACTAAACTTATGTACCTTGAACGATTTGGACTTGGCATTTTTGAAATGAAAGAAACCGAAATATTAGGTGCTGAAAATCTTCATAAGATTAAATACCTAATGCTGACAGATACCAGAACAAAGGCATTAAATTTAGACCACCTAAGAAACTACCGCAACTTGACCACACTAATGGTCTGTGGACACACAAAAAATATTGATGCCATAGGAGAACTTAGTCAATTGAATCAGCTAAATCTGAACTCAATTTCCAAAGCTCCACTACACTTTATTAATAAACTCAAAGAACTTAAGACCTTAAAAATTATGCTTGGTGGACGAAGCAATATAGAGGAGATAGAAAAAAATAATATTGAAAACTTAGAAATCGTTTGGGTACGGGGCTTTAACAGTTTCAATAACATATCCAACTTTAGCAAATTAAAGACTTTGCAAATTGAGGACAACATACAATTAAAGGAACTACATTTTAACCAAACTTTACAATACCTAGAAGATTTTAAGCTATTGAACTGCAAAACATTTAGCACACTTACAGGTATAGAAAAATTAAAAACTCTGAATCATCTTAGAATTTACAAAACAGCAATTGATTTCGAAAATTTCGTTGAACTTCCCAAACCAGATTCATTGAAAATTTTTGCCTTCTACACTACTAAGTCCAAAACAGATAAAATTATAAAGGAAAGACTCAAATCCATGGGATACACCAACGGCCTAGACAGAGATTAGAATTATATTAAAACAAAAAAGCCTTAGATTTCTCTAAGGCTTTCCGTGCACTTGTAGGGATTCGAACCCCAAACCTTCTCATCCGTAGTGAGATGCTCTATCCAATTGAGCTACAAATGCATTTCCGTTTCGTTAACGGACTGCAAAAGTAATGTTTGAAATTGAAAAACAAAACTTTTTATGAAAAAAAATTAAATAAAATAAGGCAACCAGGCCTAAAATAAAGCTAATCCAATATAAATCAGGCAGATCAATTCATACAATTAATTACTTCCATATACTGACCTGCTGTACCCTTTCTTCGAGCTGGGATGCCAAAGAATCTATTCTCGATTTCAAAATCAATTTACGTCCCTCAATAGTCTTGGTAAACACAAACTCGCATGGCCCAACCAGCTTTGTCCATTGCTGAGCAAAGAAAGTAACCAATGCTTTATTTCTACCAATAAGTTCCGGAATTGCATGATAATCCTTCTGTTTTGCAAAAAACAAAAAAACACTTTTCCTGATGATGATGTACCTTGGATTGTTAACCGGCCTCACCAACTCCGTGAGTGTCCGGATAAAAGTTGACCGTTCAAAATTAGTTCCGCCCTTTAAATGACAATATACGGTCCCAAGGTGATCCTGAGAAGACATTACTTTCAAGGCCGAAATATTTGACCGAACCACTCCCATATGGACTAACGTATTCAATAAAGCCTGCGCAATTTGCTCCATATCCTTAGAAATATCTCTGTATTCAAAATAAAGCTTAAGCATTTTTAGCGTCCTGCGCCCAAATAAAAGAGTGCCAAGTACAACAAAAGCGCCTAAGCAAGCATAAAAATCTTGCACAGACCTAATCTCTCTGGAAGCACGGAAAAGAAATTTAAAAAAGCAATATACAATACTGAAAACCAGAGTTATAGCAAAATTAGCAATGGTCTTATCCAGGTACATCTTTTTTGTAGCCTGGTAACCTTTCTTTTGCAGGAATGGAACCTTAATCTCCTCCACTAAATTTACACCAGTTTGCAGTGCGCTTGCCCACTGAGCCATCAATAAATCTCTATTTGCAGCATTCTTAAAAGTCCGGGCATTCTGTTCCTGAACAGCCGATGGTGATGAAAGATCACCAGACAAGTTTAAACGCGCCATTCCATTCTCGATCCCTCCTTCTGTTAGGCTCGAAACCCCAACAAAACTCCGGAATCTTCTCTTCAGTACTTCAAAATCTTCTCCGCCTGTAATTGAAGTTCGGTCTATACAGGCCAAATGCCAAATATGACCAGTCTTATGATCATTTCCTCTTTGCGTACGAATAGCCCTTCCGCGCATTTGATTAGAAAGGACAAAGGATCCAACAAAACTTGCCAAAATCAAGGAATTAATAGCTGGTGCATCCCAGCCTTCTCCCAGCAGAGATTTTGTTCCAATCAAAACTTCAATTTCGCCCTGTTGAAAAATCCTGGTAACGATATCAACAATACTATTTTTTAATTGCTCCTTCTGTTCGATGAACAAATAATTGTGATCAAAAGGAACTAAAGAAGTTTGCAGATCCTTTATTCCGAATTCAGCACCCAGCGCTTCAAATGCAGCATAAGCAGATTTAGGGATGATGACCATAGAACCCGTCAAAACACCAATCTTTATTCCTGCAACATTATTTCGCCTCAATTTTTCAAATATGGGCATCACACCAATTTTATGGAGGTCCAGACA
>NZ_QAIL01000493.1:2656-43322 GCF_003061025.1 Pedobacter sp. HMWF019
CTTCTTATTCCCTATAATTTCAAGATAATTATCCCCAACAACTTTCCCGTTTGCATTCAAAAAGATCAAACTGGCCGAGTAAAATGAGGGATTATTGTAAATCCATTCTAAATTTTCTATTGGGCTTAACCATAACCGATGGCTTTCTATTGCGGCAATTAAAACTTCATCATTACGTATTTCAGAAAAGATCAGCTCTATATCCTTTCTGAATTTCCTGATGCCTTCATTTTCCAATGGCGTAGGTGAAGTAAAATACACAAAATCCTGGTGCGGACACAGATCCCCTTCAATAACCAATTCAGGCACAGAAATCTCTACATCAACAGGCCCATTGAGTTCCAGATATCTTTCCCACTCCTGTGGAGTCACATCATAGGGAGGTGTTGCGGTTAAACCCACGATAACAGAATTTAAGCTCTTCTTCAGTTGCATCAATGTCTGCCACCATTCGTTCCTTAAATGATGGGCCTCGTCTACCACAATTGTTTTCAGTCCCTGTTTTTTTAAACCCGCAACAATAACTTCCATGTGCAGATTAGAAACTGTCTTCCTGCTGCTTTCTCTATCATCTACCTCCTCTTCAAGTTCAATTTCTAAAACTTTTAATCCGTTACAAGCAGCATGAAGCCCCTGATAAGTCACTGCCGTCATGAAACCAGGTTTACGAATATCAGTTGATATCCATTCAGGGACCAGGTTAGTCTCTAAAAATAATTCGCAAAATCTCTGAATCCATTGGTTTCTTATGGCAATCGTTGGTGCAAGAATGAGTGTCGGCTGGTTCAATCTTAATGCCACTTCAAGCCCCAATACCGTTTTTCCTGATCCTGGCGGCGCAATAACATGTAAGTGGCCATCAGCTATATGCTCCTGAAGGCTATCCAGAACCCGTTGCTGATATTTTCTCCATGGATGTTGGAATTTGATATTTTCAGGAAATACCTTAAAAATTAAATTGCTGTCGATTTCCTGTTCCATACCTGATTTAAGAAGCTGTAATTAAAGAATATTTTAGCGATCACACCAAATAAATTTCAAAAACACATCTGCAGATCGTTTAAAATAAAAAAGCGAAACACGTCGTCCAACGTGTCCCGCTTATCTAAATTAACTCTCTCAACTGTATAAACGCACCAGTATTAATAAAGTTTTAGAAAAGTATTATTTTTTATTCACCCCTGTTATTTTGATAAAAAACCTTTCAAAATGAAAGACCTTTTTGCACCAATAATTGCTTAAAAAAAATAATATGATTATTTAAACAATATAGACTGTATTTTTAATCCAGGCTTCTGAACAAGGCACTTTTTTGGCACACAACTTCACAAACAATTACGACAAAACCATGGAGAAGGAAAAATCACAAACCTTAAAAAAAACAGATAAAGAAGCATACAGACTTTTAATCCTATTTGTTTGCCTCATGTGTATTATAACAACACTAGCCTATTTTGTAGACCAGGGAACGATCATATTAAAGTGGCAGTAAGATTTCTTTGCTTTACCGCAGTTGCAATTGAATTATTTTAAATGCATCATTGCAACTGCGGTATTCAAATCAAAATTAAACTTATGAAAGAGCAAATTATACTCTTTATTGCTGTTTGTCAGAAACCAGATCAGATCTTTAGTATATACAATACCAATACAAACTCCATTTCTACGAACAGGCAAAGCTTCCCGGTCATTATCCAGCAAAACTTCTAAGGCATTAATGACCAGCTGTTCCGGGTGTAAAGAAACGGCATCGTCAAATTCAGGAACATAAATTTCCTTCTCATTTATCAGGGACATGATTTTCATTTAGGTGTGTTGTGCCAAATACTTATCAAAAGTACCGCCAGATTAAACACCACAAAAGCAAGAATAGGCAGAAAGGCAAAAACAATAGGTAAAGCAGCAATAATTAACTCTCAGCCGTCCATCTCAATATAAAGTTTCTAGACCCTTATATCAGAAAATAGATGTTTGAGGCTGAGGGCTGTACTATTTCATATCCAATTTTCTGGAATAAGCAACAGTGTGGCGTTGGTTTTTACAGATTGACTTTAATAAAAAAGGCACGATGAACTCGTGCCTTTCATTCCTTAAGGCTTAGGTGTCTCGGGAGCCTTCCCAATCAATTCCATAAACTGATCCAGTTTCGGCGTGATGATGATCTGCGTCCGTCTATTTTTTGCTTTTCCTGCTTCACTATCATTTCCAGCAACCGGATTATACTCTCCTCTTCCACCCGCTGTTAATCGTTTGGGATCAACCCCATAGTTATTCTGCAGCGACTGGACTACGGAAGATGCCCTTAAAGCACTTAGATCCCAGTTGTTGCGGATATTAACCTGCGAAATCGGTACATTATCGGTGTTACCTTCAATCAGCACATCATAATTCTGGTAATCTTTGATAATCTTGGCAATCTTACTGAGTGTTGCTCCTGCTTTATCAGAAATCTCGTAACTACCCGATTTATACAGCATATTATCAGAAAGAGAAATATAGACCACGCCTTTAAGCACCTGCACATCTACATCGCTCATTTCCTCCCGACTCAATGACCTGGTTAAATTATTTGTCAACACCATATTCAGGGAATCGCTGGTGTTTTTAGTGTTTACTAAATGTTGTATGTACTTATTAGAAGCATTAATCTCATCCACCAGTTTAGAAATGTTCACATTTCCTTGTTTACTGTTGTTTAAACAATTGTTCAAGGCTTCCTGAAGCGCTGCGACATTAGAGCGTTCTGATGCAATCTGCTCCTCTAAACTTTTCACCCTGGTGCTGGAACCTGAAAGTTCCTGCTGACTATTCTGAAATTTCTGGTTCAGTTCATGATTCTTGTCCTGTAACTGATTGTAATTTGCTTGTAACTCATTGAATTTTTTATTGCTGACACAGCCTTGAGTCAATACAGCTGCGATAAGTGCAATACAAGGTATTATGGGGAATTTCATAAATTTACATATTGTATTAAAACGGAACAATTAGGGTTCTATTATTGTTTTACTCCCTGGAAAATAATATTCTTCTGATTAAAGCATCTAAATCCCTTTCGGACAAAGACTTTGGAACGTACATTTCTTTGCTATCCGCCCATACCTTTTCCATTTCAAAATAATCAGGTGTTTGCACATCTGGATTAGTCATCCGGGCCAATTGCTCTTCTCTAAATTTTTGCCACCTGGAAAGGTACAAGGAACCTAATAATCCTCCCCATTCCTTATGCGCATATTCATGCAAATCTGTTTTTGGATTTGTATCCGGCCCCCAGTAAGTAACCTGGATTTTGGCATTTTTTAAGGCATTTTTTTGATCTGCAGGTGTTGAACCGAAATCTACAGCTTGCTGAAGCCACCTGTTTAAAGTGAAGTACCTGTTATTGTTCAACAAAGAGTCCTGTTGCCTGATCATCTGTAAAAACACAGAACTGCTTGCTGTAAACTGTTCTTTGTTTTTTGCTTTTATCGCGTCTATCATATCCTGATAGACTACATCACCGTTATTGGCCAGCACCTGCCTTACAAAGTCTATCCGATCGGCTTGATAGGTCTCACTACCTTTAAATTCAGAAAAAACAGAAGCAAAGAGCTTTACAGCCTCTTTAAACTTAGCTACATCATAATTTCTTTTCCTGGTCCCCCAGGAAGAAACCGTTTTTATAGCTGTACCTGGCCGTGCACAAAAAATAGATTCAGAAGGTCCTTCCTGGTAAATCTCCGGGCTGCTATAGGCTGTTTCCAGTAATAATTGCCATGCTTTTTCCAGCACAGGATTGCTCTTTCCATAACGATATTTCTGGTATCCATTTATCCATTGTTTCACATCCACCTGGTCTTTATGCCAGCCCAATTCCAACATGAGATCAAAAGCAACCGGATTATTATAAATCCCCTCCGGAATAATACCAATCCCACTTAAAAAAGTCCCATACGGACTTTGTCTGGCCCTGTATACTTCATCTGCAAAACGCTGAAGTTTGCCATATATCCCGTTCTTTTCCCCAAAATTGCTAACATTACTCCAAACAAATGGAGTACCATCATACCCATGTCTCTGCTCCCAATTATTGGTGTTTTCTCCAAACAACTCAATAACAAGTGTCTTCTTCTTATCCAAACCTTCCAATAATTGCGTAGCGGGATTGGACTGCCAACCCTGAAGTACCCAGGTGCTGCCAGGGTAATGATCTTGCATAGCTTTCTGAATGGTCCTGGATGAAGAAGGTAGATCTACACCTTTTGAACTTCCACCTTCATGAAAAGGATCACCACCAAAATAATGTAAATCATTTCCATACAGCTTTTTCATTTCTTCATAATAGATCCCCGCAACCTTATTAAATGAAGGATCAGAAGTCATTAAGAAATCCGGACGTGTAAAACCTCCAGCCCATTTTCCCTGGTCGATAACTTTAATATCCATTTTGGTTTTCAATGTAGTAGGAACCATACCATAAAAACCATGCATAACCGGTTCAATACCCAACGTTTTCATTCGCTTAACGATATTACGCTGCAATTCTGCCTGCTGATCTATTAATTCCTGGCTCACCGGGCCGCCCCAACCCTCCAGATTTCCCATCAGCCACCATGCCCCAAATGCAGGACCAGCAATAAATTCTTTCGTTTCCTGATCAGTATATCCTATTTTTCTTAAGGTATTTTGCCATACTGCCTCCATCCCAACCGGGGCAAGCACCAGATTCACACCATTTAATGCCATCCAGTCCAATTCCCTTTCCCAATCAGTCCAGCGGTAAAAACTCATAGAATAACTGATCGTGCAATAGTTTAAAGCATAGCGGTAAGGATAAGGAGAAACGATTCTAACCTTTTGAGGAACAATAGGCAGCTTAGGAACCGATGAAAGATTATCCCCTGAATGAGACATACTTCGCTTGCAGTAGTATTTCAAGTACCAACCCAATCCCTCGGCAGCGGCATTTGCACCTGAAGCCGAGATTTCTATTTTGTTGTTGTTACTGGAAAGTTCAAAAACATCTTTTCCATCTTGCGAAGGAATAGTTTTAAAAATAAGCGAAGAAGACAGCCAGGGCACACGCCGCCTGGCGAGCTCTTTAACAGCTTCGTAATTTTGGGCTTGTACAACGATTGTTGTGCTAAGCAACGTTATTAATAAAAGACTTGCCGCTTTTAGGCCAGGTATTTTCATTTTTGATGGTATATGATCTAAAGTTATCATATACCATCAAAATTTCTATAAAGACAATACCTTTTTTCCGTATTTATCGTCTATTACAATTTCCATTGGGAAACTATCGGCCGGAATCTGCGTTGGGAACCAGTTCCTGCCAAACTCAGCAAGAATCAGCAAGCCCTGGTCATCGCCCAGTGCCGTAAACTTTTCATCGCGGGGCTGTTTTGCAAATACAGGTAAACCATAGGCCGCAATCAATTGATCAGTCAGCTCAATCACCTGGTCTGTCGCAACTCCAATCTCACTGATGCATTCTATTGCCTGCGTAGAGAAAACCTGATCCGATTTATTCCATAAATCATAACGGGCTATAAACTCAAGTATATTCCCATTATTATCCAAGAAATAAATGGCTTTTGCATTCCAGTTCTCAAAGTCTGCGATAACCTTATTTTCAGGAAGGTTCAATAGTGCAACTCTTCCCTTTGTCCATTCTATAGCCTGTTCAAGCTGATTCTGGGGAATATTGAAAGCAAAATGGTAAACAGGTGTTTCTATATCATCATTTTGTACAAAAGTCAGGATCGACCGTCCTACTTCAATACTAATGCTGTAATCTTCATTGAAGATGGGCTCCAGTTGTAAGACTTCTTTGTAAAAAGAGGCTGTTGCGTTAATATCGTTTGTACTAAGTTTAATTTCCTGAAGCTTCATCTTTCTGTATTTCTACAATGATAAGAAAAATCTCTTCCTATCTGGTAATGGAAGCCACGAAATGATCGACAGTCTTGTTTAGCGTTACAGGTACCAGATCATCTACAATACCAATAACGCTGATCCGGGAGCGCAGGTTAAGGGAGATTAATCCATGCATCATGGACCAAATCTGTAAAGCACCTACTTCTGCACTTTTAAACCGAACGGCTTCCCTGCGCATACAATTTTCCAGGCAATCTGTAAAATAACTAAACACCTCCACATCTTTTTCATTGTGGAGCATAACCTTACCCGTGGAGGCATCCAGCACAGGAACAAACATCAGCTCATATGTCTCCGGATTTTCAAGACCAAAATTCAAATAGGTCTTACAAATTTCTTCGAGTCTTTTTAAAGGATCTTTACTGGCTGCTTTTAGTTTAAATTCCTGGAGAAGTAAATGATACGCTTTAGGCTGCAGGTCGTACAGCATTTTATCATTTCCTTTTGCTGCCAGAATTTCGGCTTTCATCAACTCCTGATGTTGTTCTTTTATTTCAGACATAGACTTGAATTTTACAGATAAACAACAGCAATTTAGTGATTTTGGTTTAATATTTCAATTCCAGAACCTTGTTATAACTTCTCATAAGCCGATTCTGTTCCATCTGCAGCTAGCTCCCCATCAAATATTACCAGCTTCTGGTCAGAAATATTAAAATGCTTAGTGGAATTCGTCTTTTTAAAGAAAATACTATACATCACCTCGCTGTTATTGATCCTGGTCTTTTCTTCCTTAAGGGTATAATCATCACTTTCTTCCAACTTTCCTTTCGCATACTTTTCCAGCTTTCCATTGTCAAATTTCAGAATATAACCATTTCCCTTTGGAAAGTTCGGATCCACATTAGCCACTTGTATGCCTTTAACATGCCGTAATTCCCATTGGCCATTCAATTTAGACTCTAAAGATTTTGTTTTACAGCCGGCAAGCATAATGAAGAGTGAAAGAATAAACAGAGGTGATTTTATCAGCGTTTTCATAAAGTCAAATATTTAAGGTAAACATATGTAAATACATCTGTATTATAGCCAGTTAATCAAAACTCAGCATCACCTTTCCAATATGCTCACTGCTTTCCATCAGCTCATGAGCTTGGGCCGCCTGCTGCACCGGAAAAACTTTATAAATAACAGGCTTAACCTTGCCCTGCTCCAATAATGGCCAGACATTGTTCTCCAGCGAACTTGCTATAGCTGATTTAAAACCAACATCGCGTGCACGCAGCATAGAACCCGTAATATTTAAACGCTTTGCCATCACCAGGCCCAGATCTATCTGCACATCTTTTCCCTTCATCGTATTGATCAGTACCAGGCGTCCCTCCAAAGCAAGTGTATTCAAATTATCCGATGTATAATCTCCTCCAATCATATCCAAAATAACGTCTACTCCCATACCGGAAGTCAAGTCTTTCAATACCGCTGCAAAGTTCTGTGTTTTATAATTGATGGCTTTACTGGCACCCAGCTGTTCACAAAACTTACATTTATCGTCGGAACCCGCTGTTACATAAACCTTGCTTCCTAAAGCTGTGGCAATTTGTATGGCGGCTACCCCAATACCGCTGCTCCCCCCATGCACCAGTAAACTTTCTCCTGGTTGTAAGTTAGCCCGATCAAAGACATTACTCCAAACCGTAAAGAAGGTTTCAGGCAGGGAAGCTGCCTCAACAAAAGACAAAGAAGCAGGCAAAGGCAAACAGGAACCCTCCGGGGCAGTACAATATTCTGCATAACCACCACCTTTCACCAGGGCACAAACCTGATCTCCAGCTTTCCACCTGGTAACAGAATCACCAACTAGCTCAATAATGCCAGCGACCTCGAGGCCGGGAATATCCTGCGGTGCATCAGCCGGAGGAGGATAAACACCTTTACGCTGCGCCACATCCGGTCTGTTGACACCAGCAGCTTCAACTTTGATCAGCACTTCATTGGCAGAAGGGTGGGGTTTTGGTCTTTCGGTCATTTGTAAAACTTCAGGTTTACCTGCTTCCGTAATTACAATTGCTTTCATAAATCTCGTGGTTGTTTTAGACTAACAAACCATATGGAGCAATATTCATACCCTGTCGCAAAAAGCCCAATAATTGTCTCATTTGCGGTCGTTTTTTATTTCTTAGATATTGTAAATTAGCCATATGCATCTACTCTATTACTTCATACCAAAGCCCATGAAAAAGAACCTGTTTAAAAACACTGCTGCTTTTAGCAGTTTTTCAGTCAATGACCTGCAAAAAGCAAAAACCTTTTATAGTGATATTCTTGGATTAGAAGTGGAAGAATCCAATGGATTACTCACACTGCATATAAAAGACAGCCTTCCTGTTATGATCTATCCTAAACCAAATCATCAACCAGCTACTTTTACTATACTAAATTTCAACGTAAACAATGTAGAGTCCGCCGTTAAAGAACTGAACGACCTTGGTATACAATTTGAAATCTACAATGAAGAACACTTAAAAACAGATGAAAGAGGCATTCTCGATGGAAACCCGAAAATTGCCTGGTTTAAAGATCCCGCAGGAAATATCCTGTCTATCTTAGAAAAGATGAAACCTTAAAATAAAAAAGCGAGCCACCTCACGTTCCGAAGTGACCCGCCAAATTAACGCTCTCGAATCTTTGACTCAGCGCATATTAAAAGGTTTAAAAGAAAAACAAAATTAGTTTCTGCAGCCCGCATGTAATAGTGCGTCCTCCTATCAGCTTGAGGTCTGGGTGAGGTCTTGTTGGGATAAGGGTACCCTTTATCCCAACAAGACCTCACCCAGATATGCGTCAGATACGATCCACCCCAGTAGAAGATGTATTGTATACACATTGGAAACCTACCCGGATCACCCCCCTCTTCTGCAATTTGCAAAGGAAAATTCTCGTACACTGCGGAAAGACCTCAGAGATCTGCGGGCTTTTTCTGCCCGCCTGATATCGTCAGTCTTGAAGCAGTTGTACAGAATTTTCCACGAAATTCACCTCCCTACAAACCCAATTGGTGATTCAGCACAGTCAACCCCTCTTCAAAACTATGCGGCTTGTAACCCAAATCCCTTATCGTCTTATCCAATATAAATCCAGTTCTCCCAGGACGTTTAGCTTTCTGATTCAAACTCGCCCCGCTCACCTCCTCAATCAAACCCTTATCCAATCCCCAAAAATCAGCCACTCTATACACCAGCTCCACAATACTCATCATATCTTTCCCACTCGCATTATAAATACCCTGTGCTTGCTTTTCCACAGCCAGCAAACAGCAATCAGCCAGGTCCTCGGCCAAAGTTGGCATGCGCCACTGGTCGTTCACTACTTTAATTGGCTCCCCTTTCTCTAACGCCCCCTTTGCCCATAAAACAATATTACTCCGGCTCATGTCCTGCACAATACCATAAACAATAATGGTCCTCAAAATCGCCCAGTTACAAGTGGCCTGTTGTACAACCTCCTCTGCTCTGAGTTTCGTCAGACCATAATAGCTTACAGGATTAGGAACGGCCAGTTCATCGTAAGGACCGTCCAAACCGTCAAAGACAAAATCAGTAGATACATGTACCATTTGAATGTCCAGCTCTTCACAAATCCCAACCA
Source organism: Pedobacter sp. HMWF019 (assembly GCF_003061025.1). Lineage (GTDB taxonomy): Bacteria > Bacteroidota > Bacteroidia > Sphingobacteriales > Sphingobacteriaceae > Pedobacter. Next base: position 12,161 of record NZ_QAIL01000493.1, read on the forward strand.
GTGTTTTTACCGCATTAACGTTCAACGCATCGGCCAGTTCCTGCTCCGTTTCACAAGTATCTACATTCGTTAATGCCGCCGTATGAATGATCGCATCAGGCCGAAATTTCTCCACAACCGACCTTACCTGCTCCGGGTTCAGGATATCCATCTCCGCATAAGTATATCCCTCAACCAACGGAAAACGATTCGCTCCTTTCGCCGTCGCTATCAAATTAAATTGTTTAAACTGCAGATTTCTTTCTGTAATCTTCTGACCCAAAAGGCCATTACTACCGGTAACAAGTATCGTTTTCATGAATATAGAACAGGTTTTTATACGGTCTAAAGTATCAATAAATAAACTGTTGAAAAACTTTTTATTTATATATAAAATTTAAGATGAAAACTCTTAACTTTGCGAACCAAATTACGGGCTTTAAAACAGCCTTTAACAAATTGATATTTATAATTTTACCCAAAACAATATATGCCTAACATTGGAAAGATAGCGCAGATTATAGGACCGGTAGTTGACGTAAGTTTTGCTGACGATGCTCATTTACCTAAAATTTTCTCGGCCCTAGAGATTCAAAAAGAAAACGGACAGAAGATCGTTTTAGAAGTTCAACAGCACCTTGGTGAAGACCGTGTACGTGCAATCGCAATGGATTCAACCGATGGTTTAGTTCGCGGTATGCAAGTAGTAGACACTGGTGCACCGATCAAAATGCCAACAGGAGAACAAATCAAAGGTCGCTTATTCAATGTTGTTGGTGATGCTATTGATGGTATCAATACCATCGATAAATCCAATGGTAAAGCTATCCACAACGCTCCTCCTAGATTTGACGAGCTATCTACTGAAACAGAAGTTCTTTTTACCGGTATTAAAGTTATCGATTTATTAGAGCCTTATGCAAAAGGTGGTAAGATCGGTTTGTTTGGTGGTGCGGGTGTAGGTAAAACTGTATTGATCATGGAGCTGGTAAACAACATTGCCAAAGCACACTCTGGTCTTTCTGTATTCGCCGGTGTAGGTGAACGTACACGTGAAGGTAATGACCTTTTACGCGAGTTTATCGAATCAGGTGTAATCAACTATGGTGAGGACTTCCTTCATTCTATGGAAAAAGGCGGATGGGATTTATCTAAAGTTGACACTGAAAAATTAAAAGAATCTAAAGCTACCCTGGTATTCGGTCAAATGAACGAGCCTCCTGGTGCACGTGCACGTGTTGCCTTGTCTGGACTAACAGTAGCTGAATACTTCCGTGATGGTGATGGTGAAGGCGCTGGTAAAGATATCCTTTTCTTCGTTGACAACATTTTCCGTTTTACCCAGGCAGGTTCTGAGGTATCGGCACTTTTAGGTCGTATGCCTTCTGCGGTAGGTTACCAACCTACATTAGCAACTGAGATGGGTCTGATGCAAGAGCGTATTACTTCAACAAAACGTGGTTCAATTACATCTGTACAGGCTGTTTATGTACCTGCGGATGATTTAACTGACCCGGCTCCTGCAACAACATTTGCCCACTTGGATGCAACTACAGTACTTTCACGTAAAATCTCTGAGCTTGGTATCTATCCTGCGGTAGATCCATTGGATTCTACTTCACGTATCTTATCTCCTGCAGTATTGGGTGATGAGCACTACAACACCGCTCAGCGCGTTAAAGAAATCCTGCAACGTTATAAAGAATTACAAGATATCATCGCCATCCTTGGTATGGACGAATTATCAGAAGAAGATAAATTAACCGTTCACCGCGCACGTCGTGTTCAGCGTTTCTTATCTCAGCCTTTCCACGTAGCAGAGCAGTTCACCGGATTAAAAGGTGTACTGGTTGACATCAAAGATACCATCAAAGCATTTAACATGATTATGGATGGTGAAGTTGATGAGTATCCTGAAGCTGCATTTAACTTGGTAGGTAGCATTGAAGATGCTATTGAAAAAGGTAAAAAACTATTAGCTGAAGCAAACGCTTAATTGTAGCGTATATTATTATATATATGACATTAGAAATTTTAACACCAGACAAAAAAATCTACGAAGGAGAAGTAACAGCCGTTACTGTACCTGGTACAATGGGTTCTTTTCAGATCCTGAAAGACCATGCGCCAATTATCTCTACTTTGGAAGATGGTCCAGTAACTGTAAAAAGCAACAAAGCCGAAGATGAAATCTTTGTAATTAAAGGTGGAGTTGTGGAGGTTTTAAAAAACAAGATTATTGTTTTAGCCGAAGGTGTTGCTTAATCTCTAATTAAAGAATGTAAAGCCCCCTGATCTTTTCGATCAGGGGGCTTTTTTTTATCTGCTTTTTTCAGGCGGTTTCATCAAGTTTTTTCAAGGCTTTCATCATTTTACGCAGAATTTTTCAAAAAGTGGTATGCTAGCATAATATCTATACCGAATACCGAAATCATATTTGGTATAGCAGCTGCCATCATTAGTGTCAAAATCAGCCACCATACAAAATTAAATAAAGGTTATTGTCTTAAATAACAGAATAATATTTTTTTTCAATTATTTTACTGTAGCTATTGATAGAATCTGAACCAAAAACTAAATTGGTTTTATAGAAATTAGTTACAACAAAATACAAAATGAACAACTCAAATACAACATTTAACACTGTCATTATTAACCTAAACCTCCTGCTGAATATTCAGGAGAGCAAGGCGCTGTAAATGAGTTTTTAATAAAGAACCAAAGCGCCCCCAAAAGAGGCGCTTTTTTAATGAAAGCAACAAAACAAAACCAACCTATATCTACCCAATGCAATACTTCAATTCAAACACAGTACTTTATTTGAACGGCAACCTTGTCAAGGCATCGGAAACCGGCACTGATCTTTATAGCCAGTCTTTGCATTATGGCTATGCTGTATTTGAAGGAATAAGGGCTTACAGTACCCACAACGGAGTCCGGGTTTTTAAAGCCCGAGCCCATTATGAGCGTCTTAAACGTTCTTGCGAACTGGTCCATATTCCCTTTCCCTGGGATATCAACGACCTGATCCGGCAAACCTATAAAGTATTGGAATTGAACAATCTGAAAGATGCTTATATCCGTCCGCTGGTTTATTGCGGGCCGAACATGTCACTTTCAGCCCCTTCAGAAGTTAACATCATGATCTGCGCCTGGGAATGGGCCGCCTATCTGGGTAATAAACAATTAAAGGTAGGCATTTCCAGCTACCAACGGCCAAACCCTAAATCCATGCCTATGGAAGCTAAAGTGAGTGCACATTATGTAAACTCCATTTTAGCCACTACAGAGGCAAAGAGCAAGGGTTTTGATGAAGCCGTTTTACTGGACATGAACAACCACGTAGCAGAAGCACCTGGTGCAAACATCTTCATTGAAAAAAATGGAAAATTATATACTCCCCCTACCGGTCATATTTTGCCAGGCATCACACGTGCTACGGTCATACAACTGTGCAGAAGACTGGATATAGAGTGTATAGAAAGAGTACTCACAGCAGAAGATTTGAAAAATGCAGATGGTGCTTTCTTCTGCGGAACCGCAGTGGAAATTGCAGGAATCAAGTCTGTAGACGAAGCCGTTTTCCCGCTTAAATGGCAGGACAGCATTGGAGCAACTCTTCAGCGCACCTATAAGTGCCTTGTATTAGAAAAACAGAACTACGAAGTAATCATATAAAACATAGCTATAGACCTAATATGTCACAAACTCCTGAAATTAACCGATATAGTAAAACATTTACACAAGATCCGACACAACCTGCGGCACAAGCCATGTTGTACGGAATTGGATTGACCAAAGAAGACATGGACAAAGCCCAGGTTGGCATCGCCAGCATGGGATACGATGGAAACACCTGCAACATGCACTTAAATGATCTTGCAAAAATTGTAAAAGACGGGGTCTGGAAAAATGACATGGTCGGTTTGACTTTCGGTACCATTGGTGTAAGTGACGGAATGTCTAACGGAACAGATGGGATGCGTTATTCCCTGGTATCCAGAGATGTGATTGCAGATTCGATTGAAACCATTTGCGGTGGACAATACTACGACGGTTTGATTACCATTCCTGGTTGTGATAAAAATATGCCCGGCTCTATTATGGCTATGGGTCGCTTAAACCGTCCGTCCATTATGGTGTATGGTGGAAGTATACACTCCGGAAAATATAAAGGCGCTTCATTGAATATTGTATCTGCTTTTGAAGCTTTAGGACAAAAACTGGCAGGTAATTTAGAAGAAGAAGATTTCCAGGGCGTCATTAAAAATGCTTGTCCTGGTGCAGGTGCTTGTGGTGGTATGTATACTGCAAATACCATGGCTTCGGCCATTGAGGCATTGGGCATGAGTTTACCATATAGTTCTTCCTACCCCGCTACAAGCGATGAGAAAAAGAACGAATGTCTGGAAGCCGGAAAATACATCCGCATCCTTTTAGAAAGAAATATCCTCCCCGCCGACATCATGACCGACAAAGCATTTCACAACGCGATGGTAACCGTTATGGTATTGGGCGGCTCTACCAACGCGGTATTGCACTTAATTGCCATAGCTAAGTCTGTTGGTTTAAGCTTAACATTAGATGATTTTCAGAAAGTTAGTGACAGTACCCCGGTATTGGGCGACTTAAAACCAAGTGGAACCTATTTAATGGAAGACCTCCATGAAATTGGTGGTGTACCAGCAGTATTAAAATACTTGTTAAAAGTAGGATTGATCCATGGCGACTGCTTAACGGTTACGGGTAAAACGATAGCAGAAAATGTTGCTGATGCTCTTGATCTGGATTTTGAGACTCAAAAGATCATCTTCCCGATAGAAAACCCGATTAAAGAAACCGGTCACCTGCAAATGTTGTATGGCAACCTGGCTACTAAAGGTTCTGTAGCTAAAATCAGTGGTAAAGAAGGAGAGAAATTTACAGGCCCGGCGCGTGTCTTTGACGGAGAAAAAGCGCTTATGGCAGGTATCCAAAGTGGAAGGCTAAAAAGTGGAGACGTTGTGGTCATCAGACAGGTTGGTCCTAAAGGTGCACCTGGCATGCCAGAAATGCTGAAACCTACTTCATTGATTATTGGTGCAGGCTTAGGTAAATCGGTGGCATTGATTACAGATGGTCGTTTTTCTGGTGGTACCCACGGTTTTGTAGTGGGACACATCACCCCTGAAGCATGGGATGGTGGAAACATTGCCCTGGTTCATGACGATGACATCATTACCATTGATGCGGTAAACAATACGATAAATGTTCACCTGACAGACGAGCAACTGGCTACGCGCCGCTCTGTTTGGACACAGTTACCACCACCCGTCACCAAAGGTGTACTCTATAAATACATCAAACAAGTAAGTGATGCCAGCGAAGGTTGTGTAACCGACGCTTATACCGATTAAATATTGACAACCCACCCTAAAAACAATAAAATGACTACAGCACAAGCGGAAGCATCCACCCTAACCGAACCAAAAACAACCACAACGGTTACTGGTTCTGTAGCTTTACTAGAGGGCTTAATCGCTGAAGGTACCGATACCATTTTTGGATATCCTGGTGGTGCCATCATGCCCATCTATGATGCACTTTATGATTACAAAGAAAAATTAAACCATATCCTGGTGAGACATGAGCAGGGCGGCATCCATGCCGGACAAGGCTATGCCCGTTCTTCAGGTAAAGTAGGTGTCGTATTTGCCACCAGCGGCCCTGGTGCAACCAACCTGGTCACAGGACTGGCCGATGCACAAATAGACAGCACGCCTCTTGTATGCATCACCGGACAAGTATTTGCCCATTTGCTTGGAACCGATGCTTTCCAGGAAACTGACGTGATCAACATCACTACACCGGTAACCAAATGGAACTACCAGGTAACCGATGCCACTGAAATTCCTGCAGTACTGGCCAAAGCTTTTTATATTGCCAGAAGCGGCAGACCGGGCCCGGTATTAATTGACATTACGAAAAATGCGCAATTGCAGTTGTTTGAATACGAAGGTTATGTGCCTTGCGAACACATTCGCAGTTACCGTCCAAAACCAATCATCAGGAAAGAATATATTGAACAAGCAGCCGCACTGATCAACACCGCAAAAAAACCTTTTATCCTGTTTGGGCAAGGCGTTTTATTAGGTGAAGCAGAACAAGAATTCAAAGCTTTTGTAGAAAAAAGTGGAATTCCGGCAGCCTGGACTATTTTGGGAGCTGGTGCAATTCCAACCGATCACCCTTTAAATGTAGGTATGCTGGGCATGCATGGTAATTACGGTCCTAACGTACAAACCAACTCCTGCGATGTGCTGATCGCCGTAGGAATGCGCTTTGATGACCGTGTAACCGGACGTCTGGACAAATATGCCAAACAAGCCAAAGTAATCCACCTGGATATAGATCCGGCCGAGATTGACAAAAACGTAAAGGCCGATGTACCTGTTTGGGGAGACTGCAAGGAAACCCTTCCCCTGTTAACCGCTTTGGTAGAAGAAAAAACATATCCGGAATGGCTTGCCGAATTCAGGGCTTTCGATAAAGAAGAACATGATACTGTTATTCAAAAGGAACTCAACCCTGAAACAGGTGAAATGACCATGGGTGAAGTGGTGAACAAACTAAATGAACTAACACATGGCAATGCGATCATTGTAACCGATGTTGGCCAGCACCAGATGGTGGCCTGCCGTTATGCCAAGTTCAACAACACCCGTAGCAATATAACCAGTGGCGGCCTTGGCACCATGGGTTTTGGACTTCCTGCAGCTATCGGTGCCAAATTTGGGGCACAAGATAAAACCGTAGTGGCTATTATTGGAGATGGTGGTTTCCAGATGACCTTACAGGAGCTGGGTACCATTATGCAAAGCGGTATTGACGTAAAAATCATGATCCTGAACAACAGGTTCCTGGGCATGGTACGTCAATGGCAGCAACTCTTCCATGAGAAACGTTATTCTTTTGTAGACATCACCAGTCCTGATTTTGTAAAACTTGCCGAGTCTTATTATATCGCAGGTAAAAAGATCTCCGAACGGGAAGAACTGGTATCCGCCCTGGAAGAAATGCTAAACCACAATGGTTCATATCTTTTAGAGGTCATGGTGGCCAAAGAACATAACGTGTTCCCAATGGTTCCCCAAGGTAGTAGTGTAAGTGAAATCAGACTTAAATAATTGTAAGACCATGAGCAATTCCAGCGAATTAGAATTAAACGGAAAACAGGAATTTACAATTACTGTCTATACCGAAAACAGAATAGGCATACTGAACCGTATTGCCATTATCTTCTCGAGAAGAAAAATCAATATTGAAAGCTTGAACACCTCTCCTTCCGAGATTGAGCATATTCACCGTTTCAACATTCTGATCCATGAGACAGAAGAAGTGGTGCGCAAACTGGCTCGTCAGATTGAGAAACAGGTAGAAGTGTTGAAAGTATACTACAACACCAACGAGGACATCATCTGGCAGGAAATGGCCCTATATAAGGTACCTACAGATACCATTGCAGAGAAAGTTTCCGTAGAACGTTTGCTACGTGAATTTGGCGCCCGCGCTGTAGTGATCCGTAAAGATTATACCGTATTTGAAGCGACCGGTCACCGCGAAGAAACCGACAAATTAATCGAAGTATTGCAACCTTACGGGCTGATCGAATTTGTAAGAAGTGCAAGGGTGGCTATTATTAAAGACAGTGATGGCTTTAACCGTAAGCTGAGAGAATTTGAACGTAAAGATCCTGGAGAAGAAGTGATTGAAAACGAATTCCTCGACAAAGAGAAGAACGTATTCAGCATGTAATTAATAGTATAACAGATAAAAATTAGAACCTTAAAATAAAACCAATAAAAACGATGTCAAATTATTTTAACACATTACCTCTTAGAGAAAAATTAAACCAATTAGGTGTTTGCGATTTCATGGACAGTTCAGAATTTCTGGATGGCGTAAATGCATTAAAAGGAAAAAAACTCGTAATTGTAGGTTGCGGCGCACAAGGCCTTAACCAGGGTTTAAATTTAAGAGATAGTGGATTGGACGTTTCTTATGCGTTACGCGCAGCAGCAATTGAAGGCAAAAGGGATTCCTGGAAAAATGCTACAGAAAACAACTTTACTGTTGGCACTTATGAAGAATTGATTCCTACAGCAGATGTAGTGATCAATCTTACTCCAGACAAACAACATACTTCAGTAGTTAACGCAGTAATGCCTTTAATGAAACAAGGCTCTACCCTATTGTATTCTCATGGTTTCAACATCGTAGAAGAAGGCATGCAGATCCGTAAAGACATCACCGTGATCATGGTGGCTCCAAAATGTCCGGGATCTGAAGTAAGAGCAGAATATGTACGTGGTTTTGGTGTACCAACATTAATTGCAGTTCACCCGGAAAATGATCCCGAAGGAAAAGGATTGGCACAAGCAAAAGCTTATTGTGTTGGAACAGGCGGTCACAAAGCTGGCGTGCTGAACTCCTCATTTGTTGCTGAAGTAAAATCAGATTTAATGGGAGAGCAAACCATCCTTTGCGGTTTATTACAAACTGGCTCTATCCTTTCTTTCGATAAAATGATTGAAAAAGGAATCGACGCAGCTTATGCTTCTAAACTGGTTCAGTATGGTGTGGAAGTGATCACAGAGGCTTTAAAGCATGGTGGTGTAACCGGTATGCTGGACAGATTAAGCAACCCGGCTAAAATCAAAGCTTTTGAAATTTCAGAAGAATTGAAAGACATCATGCGTCCATTGTTCCAAAAACATCAGGACGACATTATGAGCGGAGAATTCAGCCGTGTTATGATGGAAGACTGGGCAGCCGGCGATAAAAACTTATTGGCATGGCGTGCAGCAACAGGCGAAACTGCTTTCGAAAAAACACCCGCCGGCAACGTAAAAATTGCAGAACAGGAATATTTTGACAACTATACCCTAATGGTTGCTTTTGTAAGAGCAGGTGTAGAGCTGGCTTTTGAAACCATGGTACAGGCAGGAATTAAACCAGAATCGGCTTACTATGAGTCTTTGCATGAAACACCGCTTATTGCCAATACCATTGCCCGTAAAAAATTGTTTGAAATGAACCGCGTAATTTCTGATACTGCAGAATATGGCTGTTATTTATTTGATCAGGCTTGTAAACCACTACTGAAAGATTTCATGACTAAAGTAGATACAGACCTGGTTGGTAAAAACTTTAATGAAGGCAAAGACGGTGGCGTAGACAACAGAACCTTAATTGCCGTAAACGAAGCCCTGCGTACTCATCCTGTGGAAGTTATTGGCACCAAGCTTAGAAAAGCTATGACTGCAATGAAAGCGATTAAAACAGCATAAATAACAAAGAAGAGACGTTCAGAAAACTTCTGCGGAACGGCCTGGACGTCTCTTAAAAAACAAGAATAAGATGTCAAAAACATTAGTAGAAAAAATTTGGGATGCGCACGTTGTAAAAAGTGAACCAGGATTTCCTGATATTTTATACATAGATACGCACCTGATCCACGAGGTGACCTCACCACAGGCTTTCGATGGTTTACGCAAAAGAGGATTACCCGTTTTACGCCCAAAGCAAACCGTTGCCACTGCAGATCATAACGTACCTACGTTAAACCAGCTACAGCCCATCAAAGAAGAGCTGTCCCGTTATCAGGTAGACATGCTTACCAAAAACTGTGCTGAGTTCGGCATTGAACTTTATGGTCTGGGTCACCCTTTCCAGGGTATCGTTCACGTTATTGGTCCTGAACTGGGCATTACCCTGCCAGGAAAAACGATGGTTTGCGGAGACAGCCACACCTCTACGCATGGCGCTTTTGGTGCGATTGCATTTGGTATCGGCACCTCACAGGTAGAGCAGGTTTTCGCTACACAATGTTTATTACAGCAAAAACCCAAAACCATGAAAATTGAGGTGAATGGTACATTGGGAAAAGGCGTTACCTCTAAAGACATTATTTTATATATTATCTCTAAGATATCAGCTGCCGGCGGTACTGGTTATTTTATTGAATATGCAGGTTCGGCCATTGAAGCTTTAAGTATGGAAGCCCGGATGACGATCTGTAACATGAGCATCGAAATGGGTGCCAGAGGCGGATTAATTGCCCCTGATCAAACCACTTTCGACTATATTAAAGACAGAGAATTTGCTCCTGCAGGCGCAGAATGGGATAAAGCACTGGCCTACTGGAAAACATTATATAGCGATGCTGATGCCAAATTTGACAGTGTTTTAACTTTCGAAGCAGAAGACATCGCCCCTATGATCACCTACGGAACCAATCCGGGCATGGGTATGGGCATCAAAGAACTTATTCCGGCGACCAAAACGCAACCGGAAAAAGAACAATTGTCTTATCAGAAAGCCTTAAACTATATGGGCTTTGAAGATGATTCCTCATTGATTGGCAAAGCGGTAGACTATGTATTCATTGGCAGCTGCACCAACTCCCGCATTGAAGACCTGCGTGAAGTGGCCGACTTTGTGAAAGATAAACACAAAGCAGAAAACGTAACTGTATGGATCGTTCCAGGCTCAAAACAAGTAGAGCAACAAGCGAAAAACGAAGGTTTGGACAAGATCTTTGAACAAGCCGGATTCCAGCTTCGCGAACCAGGATGCAGTGCGTGTTTAGGCATGAACGAAGACAAGATTCCAGCCGGAAAATATTGTGTTTCTACTTCGAACAGAAATTTTGAAGGCCGTCAGGGTCCTGATGCAAGAACTTTACTGGTAAGTCCGTTAACCGCAGCAGCAGCAGCAGTAACCGGAAAAATTACAGACGTAAGAGAATTGTTGACAGAAGCCTAAGGCAGAAAAAAAGAAGAACATGAAGAAATTCGAGAAATTAACATCGGCCATAGTGCCTTTAAATATAGAAAACATTGATACCGACCAGATTATTCCGGCCAGATTTTTAAAAGCGACAACCCGCGAAGGTTTTGGCGAAAATCTGTTCCGCGACTGGCGTTACAATGGAGACAACACTCCTAAGGCTGACTTCGTATTAAACGATCCAACCTATAGCGGCAGAATCCTGGTTGCCGGAAAAAACTTTGGTTGCGGCAGCAGCCGTGAGCACGCAGCATGGGCCATCCAGGATGCGGGTTTTGATGTGGTGATCAGCAGTTTTTTTGCCGATATTTTTAAAGGGAATGCCCTGAACAATGGCTTACTGCCTATACAGGTAAGCGATGATTTCCTGGCCGAGATCTTTACTGCAGTGGAAAAAGATCCGGCTGCACAACTGGATGTAGATCTGGAAAAGCAAACTGTAACCATTCTGGCTACTGGTGCAACAGCAGAATTTGAGATCAATCCTTATAAAAAATCATGCCTGATCAATGGTTATGATGACATTGATTTCATCTTAAACCAAAAGCAGCTTATTGAAGAATTTGAACAAAAAAGATAATGTCACAGCCCGTCGTCGATATTCGCAATTTTAATTTAAAATACCGCAATCAAACGGTATTACAAGATCTCCGGTGGACCATCCATCCTGGAGAAAACTGGTTATTGTGCGGAATAAGCGGAAGCGGTAAAACCTCCCTGGCCAAAGCCATTGCCGGCCTGATCAAAGGAAGTGGCAGTATCGAACTGAATTTTGATGCCCAGTCTGCAAGGCCGGCCATTGTACAATATGTGGCCAACTGGTACCAGTTCAAAGACCTGGAAGGCCAATCCAATTTCTATTATCAGCAACGTTACAACAGCCAGGCCATAGAAACAACGGCAACCGTACAAGCCGACCTGCAAGAACATGGCACCAGACACCAGCTGTCCTTTGCTGAAGCGGAAAGAATCGCAGCAGCCTTAAATTACACAGACTTATTCTCCTCTTCACTGATCCAGCTTTCGAGCGGAGAACATAAAAAGTTGCAATTGGTTAAAGCCATCTGGTTAAGGCCACAGTTGTTGATCCTGGATCAGCCTTACAACGGGCTGGATACCCTTTCCCGTAAAAACCTCAATACTTTACTGGAAGAAATTTCTGCCAGCGGTACGCAACTCCTGTTGATCAGTAATGATGCTGAATTGCCCTCCACAATTGAACGTTTTGCAGAGATCAGGGAAGGTCAGTTCCAGGAAGTGGCCTATCACGAAAGAACTTCCACAGCTGTTGCACACAGTGGTAAAGCCGTTCCTTCCTTTTTAAATGAAGCACCCCTGTCGCATGCGGCAGACCACATCATCAAAATGATCGATGTCAATATCCGTTACAATGAGAAACAGGTGCTAAAAAACATCAACTGGGAAGTGAAACCAGGAGAAAAATGGGTATTGCAGGGCCATAATGGTTCCGGAAAATCGACCTTATTAAGCCTGATCTGCGGCGACCATCCTCAAGCCTATTCCAATAATTACTACCTCTTTGGCAACAAGAGAGGTAGCGGCGAAAGCATCTGGGAAATCAAGGAACGGATCGGATTGATTTCTCCAGAACTGCATTGGTATTTTGACCCCTCTGCCACGGTTTGGCAAAGCATTGCCTCCGGATTTTACGACAGCTCAGGTTTGTACTGTGATCCGGGTGCAACTAAAAAAGCCCAGGTAGATGAACTGGTCCATTATTTTGGACTGGACGAATACAAAAACACCTTGATGACTGAATTGCCCTTGGGCAAGCAAAGACTCGCCTTGCTGGCAAGAACCATCATCAAAAACCCGGAACTGCTCATCCTGGACGAACCCTGCCAGGGCTTAGACCAAGAGCAAACCCAACATTTTAACCAGTTGGTAGATGAGTTGAGCAAAAATGGAACTACCCTTATTTATGTTGGCCATTTTGAATCACAATTACCAGGCTGTATCGAGAAAAGAATTTTATTAGAAAACGGAGCAGTAAAATCCGTAGAAACCATATTAGAAAGCGCTTAATACAATGAAGAAGAACATTTTAGTGATACCCGGAGATGGTATAGGCCCAGAAGTTACAACCTGGGGAAAAGCGGCACTGGAACAAATTGCAGATGCCTTTGGACATGAATTCACTTTTGATGAAGCGCTGATGGGACATGCTGCCATCGAAGTGACCGGCAGCCCATTGCCAGATGAAACTCTGGAAAAAGCAAAGAAAAGTGATGCCATCCTTTTTGGAGCCGTTGGCCATGCCAAATATGACAATGACCCCTCTTTAAAAGTAAGACCTGAACAAGGACTGCTTAAAATCCGTAAGGAACTGGGTTTATATGCCAACCTCCGTCCTATCCTGCTGTTCGATGAATTACTGAACGCTTCAAGTATTAAACCAAGTATCCTGCAAGGTACAGACATCCTTTTCTTTAGAGAATTAACTGGCGATGTGTATTTTGGAGAAAAGACCCGTTCTGAAGACCGCAATACCGCATCAGATCTGATGATCTACCACAGATATGAAGTAGAAAGAATAGCCCATAAAGCTTACCAGGCCGCCATGCAACGCAGCAAAAGATTGTGTTCTGTAGATAAAGCCAACGTATTGGAAAGCTCCAGATTATGGAGAGAAACCGTACAGGAAATTGCCAAGCAATACCCGGAAGTGGAAACAGAACACATGTTCATTGACAATGCCGCTATGCAACTGATCAAAGACCCTAAACGCTTTGATGTGGTATTAACCGCCAACCTGTTTGGAGACATCCTGACTGATGAAGCTTCGCAGATTGCCGGCTCTATGGGTATGCTTGCTTCCGCTTCTGTAGGAGAAAGCACTGGTTTCTTTGAACCCATCCATGGCTCCGCGCACGACATCACAGGTAAAGACCTGGCCAATCCTCTGGCGTCTATCCTTTCTGCAGCTTTAATGCTGGAAATTGGTTTTGGCCTGAAAGACGAAGCCAAAGTGATCATTGATGCCGTTGATCAGGTATTGAAAGAAGGTTTCCGTACCAACGATATTGCAGACGGATCTACCAATCCATATAAAGTACTGGGCACAAAAGAAATGGGCAAGCTCGTCTTAAAGTTTATTACGCAAAAAGTATCCACTCACTAATTCATAACCTTATGTTACACGATCCAAACAGAGTTTACGTATTTGACACCACCCTGCGCGACGGGGAACAAGTACCGGGTTGCCAGCTCGCAACACCTGAGAAAATAGTTATAGCTAAAGCATTGGAAGCACTGGGTGTAGATATCATCGAAGCCGGTTTTCCGATTTCCAGCCCTGGCGATTTCCAGAGTGTGGTGGAGATTTCCAAAGCAGTGAACGAACCCATTATATGTGCCCTGACGCGCGCCAATGAGAAAGATATCGACTCGGCAGTTGCAGCGTTAAAGCATGCTAAAAGACCCCGTATCCATACCGGAATCGGTTCGTCTGATATGCACATTAAATATAAATTCAACAGCACCAGAGAAGAAATTCTGGAGCGTGCCGTTGCCGCTGTTAAATACGCAAAGAAATTTGTAGAGGACGTGGAATTTTTTGCAGAAGATGCTGGCCGTGCAGATAACATTTTCCTGGCACAAATGATACAGGCTGTCATCGCTGCGGGGGCAACCGTAGTGAACATTCCAGACACCAATGGTTACTGCCTTCCGGAATTGTATGGTTCAAAGATCCGTTTCCTGAAAGAAAACGTGAACAATATTGACCAGGCCATTATTTCCGTACATTGCCACAATGATCTGGGCCTAGCCACTGCAAATAGTTTATCAGGTTTAATTAATGGCGCCCGCCAGGTAGAGTGTACCATTAACGGTATTGGCGAACGTGCCGGTAATACTGCACTGGAAGAAGTGACCATGATCCTGAAAACACATCATGATCTGAACCTGCACACCAATATCAACAGCAAACATTTCAGATCGATCAGCGATATGGTGAGCGATATGATGAATATGCCAGTGCAGCCAAATAAGGCCATTGTAGGACAAAATGCTTTTGCGCATAGCTCAGGTATCCACCAGGATGGCTTCCTTAAACACAGAGAGAATTACGAGATCATTAAGCCAGAAGATGTCGGTGTAGATTCTTCAGACATTATTTTAACCGCCCGCAGCGGTCGTCATGCCTTGAAACACCATATCGAAAAATTAGGCCATCAGCTGGAGCGCCATGTGCTAAACGAAGTTTATGAGCGTTTCCTGATCCTTGCAGATGAAAAGGGCCACATCAATGATGATGATGTGATCTTCCTGGTCAGCACGGTAGAGAAAAAAGCAGTACTATAAATATTTATAAGAATGAACGTAGATAAAGAAGTTGGATTAGATTTCCTAGCCGCAGCTAAGCGGATCAGTGATACGGTGAAAAGAACACCTTTAGAATATAACGCAAGTCTCTCTAAAAAGTATAATGCGAATATTTACCTGAAACGGGAAGATTTACAAATTGTACGTTCTTATAAACTGCGTGGGGCTTACAACATGATCAGTACCCTGCCAGCCAGCCAGCTGCAAAACGGCGTGGTATGTGCCAGTGCAGGAAATCATGCTCAGGGTGTAGCCTATTCCTGTAAAAAATTAAACATTCCGGGCGTAATCTTTATGCCAGAGATTACCCCAAAACAAAAGGTGAAGCAAACAGAGATGTTTGGTGGCGACAACATCAAAATTGTGTTGGTTGGGGATACTTTTGACGACTGCATGAAGGAAGCTTTGATCTATACTGAGAAGCACCAGATGACCTTCATCCCTCCTTTCGACAATATTAAAGTGATTGAAGGGCAAGGTACTGTAGGTGTAGAGATCTTTGAAGACCTACCCGAAATCGATGTGGCCATCATGCCTATTGGCGGAGGCGGCCTGGCTTCTGGTGTAGGCAGTTATTTAAAGAATATCAAACCTTCTGTGCAACTGATCGGTGTAGAACCCGAAGGTGCACCTTCCATGAAAAACGCGATGGAAAATGGAGATCCGGTTACCCTGGAATACATTGATCGCTTTGTAGATGGTGCTGCAGTAAAAAGAGTGGGCAACCTGACCTTTCAATACTGCAATGAACTCCTGGATGAAATGCTGCTGATTCCGGAAGGAAAGATCTGCACCACGATCTTAAAACTCTACAACGAAGATGCCATTGTTGTGGAGCCTGCAGGTGCACTGGCCGTAGCTTCCTTAGATCAGGTCAAACACCTGATTGAAGGCAAAACTGTAGTGTGTATTGTAAGCGGTGGAAACAATGATATTGAACGTATGCAGGAGATCAAGGAAAAGTCTTTGCTCTTTGAAGGCTTAAAACATTATTTCATTGTGCGTTTTCCGCAAAGACCAGGTGCGCTTAAACTCTTTGTGAACAATGTACTGGGCCCTCAGGACGACATTACCCGTTTTGAATTCATCAAAAAGACCAACCGGGAAAATGGTCCTGCGCTTGTTGGTATAGAACTTGCCCAGCCTTCAGATTATGAATCACTGGTACAACGCATGAAAGAATTTAAGTTTGATGTGATTGAAGTGAATAATGACCAGACTTTGTTTGAATACCTGGTGTAACAGATGTGAAAATAATACAAAAGCGACGGTATGATGATACCGCCGCTTTTCTTATACATGAGGGATAGATAAATCCTTCATTTACTGATCTCCAGGACAGCATGTTCACGGTTTCTGACTATGGAAGAATGATATTTTAAATTTCCGGATGTGGTGTACCTGCTTTTCAACAAGGCTTTAGACGTAGGTTGGCTCCCGGAAATTTCCAGTGCTTTTTTTAATAAAGGATCGTTCGGATCTCCAAATGCTTTCAATGGCAGGTCCGAAAATTCGTCCACTTCATAATCTGGTTTTAACCCAGCTTCGTAATTCCCTGTATTCTGTGCGTTAAACAGCTTAAAGATCAAAGGATGCAAGACCATATTCACCAGCTTTGGGCTGCGCAGGTCAGCAATAGCGAAGCTTGCCATGTCTTTCCCCATGGTCTTGCTTCCAATCTGAATCACCCTGGTATAAGGTCTTAAATTATTGATCAGTAACTCGGCTGCCGAAGCAGTAGACCCCGAAGTCAATATCATTACACGATTCAGCGACAAACGGTAATTCAGTAACTCACTAAACAACTGAGGTTCAAAAGCATTCTCCCGCATCGTTTTTTGGAATGAACTTGTCCTTCTTCCCGCCATATTATTTCCCTGATAAATAACGAAAGTCTGATCTGCCGTTGTGTTGCTCAATATCCCCGCAATTTTAGCGCTCGTCGAAACATCTCCGCCAGGATTGTAGCGAAGATCAATCACGAGCTCTGTAATCCCCTCATTCCGAAGCCTGCTCAAAGATTCTAATACTTGATAATCATAACTTCCTGAAAACTGATTATAAAAAATATACCCGGTCTTTTTACCATTCACATCAAATACCTTAGTCAGATAAACGGGCAATTCATTATGCCTCATATATTGCACATCTATGCGCTCTCCTGGCACCAGTACTCCTGCAACAAAATGTGCCATAGACAATTGCACTCCGGAGCCCAACCTTAATATTTTAGCAATCTGATCGATATTTGCCTGTTTAAGCGGTATACCATTTACTGCGGTAAAAACATCCCCGCGAGCCAGACCTTTCCTATCTGCGGGGCCATCTGGAACAACCAGGGTTATTGTCCCTGTAAGTTCTCCAGGATGATTTTCAGGCTCTAACAGAGCATATTCAAAGCCATACCATGCGAATGAGGAATACTCTTTTCTTTCTTCATCTGGATTATCCAGGAAAGAAAACCGGTCGGCAGAATAAAGCAGGGATTTAAAAAAAGAACTCGCATTAGCCTGATCAGGTGGATTCGACGGCAATTGGTCTTTCCAATAATAATATACACGCATACTGTCCAGAATCCAGCGGTTGCTGCCTTTGAGGCTATCGGACTGACGCTCTTTTTTACACCCAAGGGCCATTGAAAAAGCAAGCAGCACAAGGAAAATCCCAGATACTCTATTTTGAATTTGTTTCATGGTTCAAAAAATAAATACACCACCCCTTATATAAGCTTTGAACAAATCACATTCCCTACTCCAGGGAGAAATAAATGTTCCATGTCCTTTTTATAAAAAAAATATGCCCATCGGATAGGGAGATTAAGCTTCCCGGAGATTATCTAGTAAAAGGCACCAACAGAAGCTGATGAAAACCCAGGCAGGAAATGTGCTAAATGAGCAGAATAATGGATAAAGAAATATTAAAGCGATTTTTTGAAGGAAAGAGCAACAACCGGGAGAAGAAACAGGTACAGGACTATCTGCAGGGAGATCATTTAAACCTCCTTGACGAATATATTAAAGAGCAGGACAGCGTTAATCCTGCTGCTGTTGATGAACAATACAAACTGATGTTTTTTGACGAATTAACATCTAACATCAAACAACAGCAAAACCAGGTGAATGAACGAAAAAACACCCGCTTTACCCCCTGGTTTAAAATAGCTGCAGCTGTCATCATCATTTGCACGGCAAGTGGTCTTTTATACCTCAAAAGACAAAAGCAGGCCACTGCTGAAACAGGCACGCTGCTTACAAAAATCACCAATAAGGGCAGGAACCTGAAAATGGTAGAACTGGCCGACGGAACCAAAATCTGGATGAACCCAGGAACAACAATCACTTACAATAAAAGAAACTTTGCAGGCTCCCTCAGACAGGTAAGCTTAAGTGGAGAGGCTTATTTTAACGTTACACATGACGTTAAAAAACCTTTCCAGGTCAGGGCCGGAAAATTAACAACTACCGTTCTGGGCACCTCATTTAATATAGAAGCTTACGAAAATGAACCAGAAACCCGTGTCATGCTTGTTACCGGAAGTGTTCGGGTAAATGCGGGTAAATCTCAGGAAATGCTCCACCCAGGGCAATTACTTGGCTTTTCCCGAAAAAATGAACAAGTAAACGTCAAGACAGTAGACATTTCCGACAAGCAGGATCTATTTACCCATGGCAAACTGGTCTTTGAAAACCTCCCGTTGAAAGAAGCCCTGAAAAGAGTAGAGCGGGCATTTGAACTCAAGATCAGCATTCCGGATGAAAGCCTGCTGGACAACAAAAGGATCACCGGAAATTATTACCGGGATAATGCTGAACTGGCTTTAACCAGAATTTTATTTATTCACGGATTACACCACCACAAGAAAGGAGACAATAACTATGTAATTGAGCAATAAACACCACCTCAATATCTACCATATAAAAAAAAGAGAGGAATGTCACTGGAACTGACACTCCTCATCACAAAATTGAATAGCAGAATTTCTACTACTACAACTTTATGCACATAACTACAAAACTAATTATTTTTTTAAGGAATAAATGGAGTTTGCTTGTAATTTCTATCCCAATTGCCTTGCTGATCAATCCTGCAAAAGGGCAGTCCGCTTCAAGCAAACCACTTATCGATCTGCAAATTACCAACCAAAACCTCAATGAAGTGATTGGCATTCTAAAGTCTCAAACCAGCTATGATTTCTTTTACGACAAAGAAGCCGCAAAAAAGGTTGTTGTCCATCGCCTTATCTTTAAGAAGATCACCATGGAGGAAGCTTTACGAAGAATGCACAAAGAGCTTCCTGTCGAATACGAAGTACGGAGAAATGAGGTATCCATCCGTATAGAATCACCCGAAAAATTTAATCTCCGAAGGGCACAACAAAAACCTGGAAAATTATCTGGCCGCATTATGGATGATAAGGGAGAGACTCTGCCTGGAGCATCCATTAAAATCCTCTCCACCAGTATGACTTTGCAAAGTGCCACTGACGGTACGTATCAGCAAAGCCTGGAGCCTGGAATTTATGCCTTAGAGGTTTCTTTTATTGGCTATCAAACCAAGAGGATTACCGATGTAACGATCAAAGCCGGTCAAAATACGCCGCTTGATATTTTACTAAAATCTGATTCAAAATCTTTGAATGCAGTAGTAGTAACCGCCAGTTATAAAAAGGCATCTATTGAGGGTTTGTATGCACGTCAAAAGAACAACGCGGCCTTAAGTGATGGGATCACGGCAGAACAAATCAGCAGGACACCAGACAACAATACGGCGCAGGTACTCAAACGAGTAAGCGGACTACAAATTTCACAAAACAAATACGTGGTGATCAGAGGCCTTAGCGACCGTTACAATAACCTGATGCTGAATGGTGCACCACTGCCCAGCAGCGAACCCAATAGAAGAGACTTTGCCTTTGACATGGTTCCAAGTGCGCTGGTTGACAATATCGTAGTCAATAAAACCGCTACCCCCGATCTTACCGGAGAATTTACAGGTGGACTGGTACAAATCACCACCAAGGATATTCCTGAGGAGAATTTCACCCAGCTCACTGTGGGCACCGGATACAATTCCAGGGCTACCGGCAAAGACTTTATCGGATTGGGCAGAAGTAAATACGCTTATCTGGGCTTCGGCGACAGTCATTATGACCGCCCCACTGGGATGACCTTTAAGCAATATATTGAAATGATCCCCCAGATAAGAGACCCAAAAAACACAGAACAACGCAAACAAGCCGCATCATTCTTATCTACGCTTCCTAACAACTGGGCCATGCGTAAACACACGGCATTACCCGCACAGAATTATCAGTTTAGCCTGGGCAGAAGCATTCATCTTAAGGAAAATACACTTGGAATAATTGCCGCACTGACTTACCGGAATGAACAGGAAGCTGATCAGAACGATCGTTATCAGGCAACGGTAAATGACTATACAGGGACTGACTATACTTTTACGACTACTTTAGGTGGATCTCTGGGCCTGGCTTACCGTTTTGGAAAGAACAAGATTACGCTGAAAAACACCTATAACAGGAAGCTGTCAGACTTATTGTACAAATTTGAAGGAACCGATCTCGCAAATAATGGTTCTATAGTTAGTGACTATAGCAATGTGGTGATTATCAACCAACTCTTCCAGTCCGTACTATCAGGTGAACATAGTCTTGGCAAAAGGGGTATAAAATTTGACTGGCAGGCCAGCACGGCCGATCTGAATCGTGATCAGCCCTTTACAAAGATTATGGACAGGAGAAGAGCGCCAACAGGCCCTGAAGATCTTTACGATCCCGTTTTTACGGATCTGCAGGCAAGTTTAGGATCTCTCTACTATTCCAAACTAAAAGAAAAGCTTTATACCTGGGCGGCTAATTTCCAGGTTCCTTTTAACCTGTTGAACCTGAACCAAAGCTTCAAAATCGGATATCAGGGCAAATACAGGAAAGCAGATTTCGGAGCAGACATTTTTCGCATCAGGTACTTAACACAAGCATCTGGTGGTACCGTGGATTACTCGGGTATGGCCTATTATGACATCTACAACTCTGCAAATTTTGCAAACAGCGGCCTCTATTTATATCCCATTTCCGGTGGTGGAAAAGACGTCAGTTCAGAAGGATCGGGTTTAGGATATAATGGCTTTCAGCGCCTGAATGCCTTTTATGGAATGTTTGATGTAAAGCTTACTCCGAAGTTACGCTTGATTACAGGCCTGCGGGCAGAAAAGAACGATCAGAATGTAGCCAATATGAACCCCAGTACAGGAAAAGAAGAACTCATCAGCTTGAAAAAAACAGACTGGTTACCTTCTGCCAATTTTATCTATGCACTTAATGAGAAAATGAACATCAGAGCGGCCTGGTATAGAACGGTTGCCCGCCCGGATTTGCGGGAGTTGTCAAGTTTCGAATATTTCGATCCCGTTCTCATGAGAGGCATCTTCGGCAGCAGCTTAAAAAGCACCTCCATAGAAAATGCGGACATACGCTACGAATTCTATCCCTCACCAGGAGAAATCATCTCCATATCAGGTTTTTACAAAAAATTCAAAAATCCAATTGAACTACAGTTACTAGGAACCTCTGGCCAGCCCTCCTATAAATACACCAACCTCGCCTCAGCCAAAGACCTGGGCCTGGAAATTGATTTTAGAAAATCACTGGATTTCATTGCCGATGATGCGGGGTTCCTGAAAAATACTTTTGTATCGGGAAGCTTAACCCTGCTGGATGCCAGTGTTGAGCTGGAGCCCAGCAAAGACCTGAAAGGAGACAGCTATAAAAGAGACAGGCCTCTTTACGGTCAATCTCCATACATTATCAATGCTGGCATAAATTACACAGGCAGACAATTTGGGCTCAACGTTTTATATAACCGGTATGGTAAACGTATTGTGTTTGCTTCTGCAGGTATCTCTTATGATGAATATGAAAAACCGCGCAATCTGGTGGATCTGCAAATTAATTACAAGTTCTTGAAACAGCAGCGCGCCGAGTTAAAATTCAACATCAGTGACCTGCTCAACACAGAAACCATCATTTACAGGAATCAATATCCAAAAGGAAACCCAAGTTTCAAAGAAGGAGAACCTTCGGTTCAGGATGTTCCCGGTGCAAGTTATCAATTGACTGAAGGCCAGGCGGATCCTAAAGGAACATCTTATAACCCAGGTTATGATCTTGTAGCCGGACGGATACGGAACGGGACAACTTATAGCCTGAGTTTCAGTTATCGCTTTTAACTATACCCTATATAAATTAAGAGAGAGGAGGTCAATCAAAGAAAAATCAATCCAGAAAAAAAAGAGTTGCCACAACGACTCATTTAAATCTTAAAAATCTAAAGAAAATTATCATGAAAAAAAATTCATTTTTAATTATTGCACTGTCACTAATAGTTTTTATCTCTGCTTGTAAGAAAGATCAGGGAAGTCATACAGGACCAGGAAATTTCGATCGCTCCTCATCTGCCGGACTGGAAGATACACGTGATATTCCAAACACCACACAAACCCTACCTAATGTAATTTCAAGCTCTACGACATTGACCAGCGACAAAGTATGGATCGTTAACGGACCAACCTTTGTAACCAACAACGCGACCCTTACCATTCAGGCAGGAACCTATATCAAAGGAGTTAAGAAGCCCAGCCCTACTTCCAAACCTTCGTTTCTGGTGATCACCAAAGGAGCTAAACTTGAGGCCAGCGGTACCGAAGCCAATCCAATTGTATTCACCAGTAACGAAGCAGCCAACAGTCGTATCCCCGGTGATTGGGGAGGTATTGTACTTCTTGGAAACGGTAAAACCAACGTAGCCACTACACAAGCTGTTGAAGGAATGAAACCAGAGTACATGACTGACCTTGGTCTTTCTACTGACGTTATTCAATATGGTGGTTCTGTAGAGGCAGATAATTCAGGTACACTGAAATATGTACGTATTGAGTTTGCCGGCGACGTGATTAGTGAAGGAAATGAGCTCAACGGACTTACCCTTGGTGGCGTGGGATCTGGAACTACATTAGATCATATCCAGGTAAGTTATGGCGCTGACGATGCTTTTGAATTCTTCGGTGGCTCTGCAAATGCAAAATATCTTGTTTCTTATGGCAACAATGATGATGATTTTGATTTTGATCAGGGATATCAGGGTTCTATCCAATTCGCAGTTTCTGTAAAAGTTCCTTGTTTGACTTATTCAAGCAGCCCTAACGGAATTGAGAGCAATAACATCACCAGCCCTGTAGTTGTGGTTGATGCATCGCGTTTAACTCAGCCTGTTTTGTCTAACTTTACTATTCTTGGCCAGCCATCTGCTCCAACTGCAGCGCCGTTCACAACGAGCAATGGCGCATTGTTCAGAGTAAATTCTGCCTATAAAGTAAGTAATTCTATCGTTGCCGGTTTTGCAACTGGTGCTAACATTTCGGGCGCAACTACAAGTGGTAGTTTCTTTGGAAACAGTCTGGTTCATGGATTCACAGCAGCAACTTCAGGTACTCCATTTAGCGTAACTACCAGCACCGCGACATCTACAAATGCATTCATCAGATTGGTAAATCCATTCAATGTAAACATTTGCACAACAACAAAGCCAATTCCTGATTTCCGCTATGTAACTGCTCCAACACCTTCACCAGCAGCAACAGGGGCTAGTTTTTCAAGCATCAGTGTAACACATCCCGGTGGTGCATTAACTGCATTTGATACAACACCAACTTACCTTGGTGCTTTTGGTGCCAATACTGTAGCCCGTTGGGATGACAACTGGGCAACTTATACTCCTCAAACCAATCCATATTTGTAATCCCTTGTCTCTTCTTATTTAATATACGATATAGTTAAAAGTTTCCCTCTGTCAGCATAGCTGGCAGAGGGTTATTTAATCCACAAAACATGAAACAAAACATTACCATTTTTATCCTCCTACTTGCCATACCCATTCTAATTTTTTCCTGTAAAAAAAACGGGGAAATCATTGAAGTTCCTTCATTTGGCCAGTTTTCAATAAGTTTAACATCACCAAGCGGTTCCAGCCCTGTTTTATTACAGGTAGATGGAGTTCTTAAAGATACCCTTGAGGGTAAAACTGTAAATATGAAACTGGAAGCCGGCAAAAGACAAATCTCCATTGTCAACTTACAGAAAAAGATAATATTGGATACCACAGTCGTGATCGAACCCAGGAAACCCATTTCATTAACCTGTTTTTTTAATGGGACAACAGTACTGGTGGACAATCTTGACCCTACTGTGAAGCCACAGACAGATAGTCTTTTAATCAGATTTGTTACTACAGACAAAATCCTCCCAGAGCTTATGGACATCGAAATCTCTTTATATGATTTTGGTGGTACGCTCATTCCGTTAAAAAACAAGACCCTGAAAGGGATCAGGAAAGATAAATTCAGTGCCTATATCCAATTACCCAATCCAAACGTAATTGATCCCAGTTTCGATTCTAGTATGATATTCTATGTTATTGAAGGCTACGATGCAACTGCTAAGGGCAATCATAAAAAGGTGATGAGCATGGAGGAATTTGATTGCAGTTATCTGGAATATTCTGCCGGCCAACTCTCTATATGGATACCTAATAACATCATCTCCTTTGGGATAGGACCAGCCCCGGCAGACGGAAGCACTACATTAAGAGTCCCACAGCTTATTTTTCAACGTGAACTACAATAAATCAGCTTAAATAAAAAAGGTTTGCTCCACAAAGCAAACCTTAAATTCATTTTAATATTGACTGCTTTTAGCAAGAAAATATAAGTCGAATTTAAGGATTAAATTAATATGAATCAAACGTAAATAAATCAGCATACAAAAAGAACCAGAAAGATCTTCACAATACCGTAAATAGAATACAAATCTCTCTTTATCGCTCTTGTGGCTTTGGCAAGATGACTATCCACTGTTTTACTTGAAATACCCAATCTGCTTCCAATAGATTTGTAGCTTAAACCTTCTTCGTTAAATAAACGAAATACTTCTTTTCTTTTTTGAGGCAAGTCATCCACCACCCGGCTTAGCTGTACCTGATATTCTTTATGCTCAAGTTCCATTTCCATATCGGTTTTATCGGCTCCACGAAAAAGATCTTGCTGTAAAAGATCACGCTTGATATTCCTCGAAATCTGTTTCAGCGCATAATTTCGGGTATAGAAATATAAAAAAGGCATACAATCTCCGCCTTCTTCCTGTTCTTCCAATTTTTCCCAGAGTTTCAGATAACCTTCCTGCAACGCATCATGCACCAGGTCCTGATCTTTAAATGAGCGTAAAAATAAAGAGTTGAGTTTGTCAAAAGTTGCCAGATAAATGGATTTAAACCGTAACTCCTTTTCAATTTGATAGCGTTCTTTCTTCATGGTAAATGAATATTCTCAAATTTAAATTCCCAATATTAATTGCATGTTAATTGTCCTATAAGTTTAATGGTTTTTAGAAGATAACCCGCTCATTTATTGACAATAAGCACCCATATTTATACATCTCATTCTTTAAGATTTTCCTGGCTTTATTTATTCCTTCTGTTTTACGCTTTTATTGGGATATTTGCAGTAGTATGAAACAATCATGAGCAGCACTACACAAACAGCAATGAACATGCTTCACAAACCGAAATGAATAAATTTTGGTAGCACATGATAGCTTCATAAGCTTAAAAAAAATATACTCCAATGAAGATATTGATTGTAAACAATACCCGGATCCCGGCCACAAAATACGGCGGTACGGAAAGAGTGATCTGGTGGCTCGGTAAAGAACTGAACAGACAAGGCCATCAGGTAACCTATCTGGTTGGTGCAGGTTCTGAATGCCCTTTCGCCAAGGTATTGGTTTTCGATCCCGCTGTCGACATCAACCTGCAGGTTCCTGATGATATAGACATTGTCCATTTTAATTATCAGTTGCCGGGTTTTCATAAAAAACCTTACCTGGTTTCTGTACATGGCAACCCTGGCTTTGGAGAATTACTTGATCAAAATTCTGTTTTTGTTTCCGGCAATCACGCCAGCCGATACGGCGCTTCTGCTTATGTGCATCATGGTTTGGATCCAGATGACTATCCTAAACCTGATCTTTCCGGAAAACGTTCTTATACGCACTTCTTAGCAAAAGCAGCATGGCGGGTTAAAAACGTAAAGGGCGCCATTGATATTGCGACTGCCAGTGGAAATAAGCTGGTGGTATTAGGTGGGCACCGCCTCAACTTTAAAATGGGTTTTCGCTTTACGCCAAATCTAAATGTCAGCTTTAAAGGTATGGTAGATAATGCAGAGAAATCTGCTGTGATGAAACACTCCAAAGCGCTCCTTTTTCCTGTTTTATGGAATGAACCTTTTGGAATTGCCATTATAGAAAGTCTTTATTTTGGCTGCCCGGTCTTTGGTACGCCATATGGCTCTTTACCAGAACTGGTTAGTCGGGAAGTCGGACTGCTCAGCAATAGCCGATCTGTTCTTACAGAAGGATTGAAAGCTGCAGATCAGTTTAGTAACCAGATTTGCCATGACTATGCAGTTGCCCATTTCAACCTGAAGCAAATGGCAGACAATTATCTCCGTTTGTATGAAGATGTACTGAATCGTAAAAATTTGAATCCAAATCAGCCTACACTTCAGGTGGTAACACCTAAATATTTACCTTGGCACAAAGATTAGCCTCAGTTAAACAGGTTTCTGTTTCATCTAGTAAAATCCCCGGTTTGTCGAATAAACGTTCTTCAAAACAGATTTCTATTTCGTATAAAATCTTTATGGCAAAATATTTGCAGGGAAAACCAAAACACACAGAAATATGAAAATAAAAATTTTACTATTACTATGCATAGCTACGCTGGGCCTGGCTTCATGCAAGAAGGAAACATATGTTCAAGAAACAAAAGCCAGAACTTACAATTTGAAGATCCGCGCTAGTGATTGGAAGACAACTGACAACGGGGAGACTTATTCATATACCTGGAACACGAGCGCAATTGATCAGATTACCTTTGACGATGAGGCAGTGGTTGTTTATATAGCCCATCCTGACAATCCGAATCTTGATATCGCTATTCCTTCTGTATACAATTCTATTTCTTACACTTACCGTGTATTTAATGGTGGTTTGATATTTAATATTCAGTCATCAGATAATCAGGATACAAAAGTTCCCGCACCAACAGTTGATATTCCCGTAAAGGTGGTTATTATTCCTTCAGTTTATGGCGGCTAACTGAAATAAAACAATCAGAGAAAAAGGATCAATTTACATTGGTCCTTTTTTGTTTTAAGAGAAAAAGGGACCAAAGAGCAGATGAATCCGCATATAGTCCGCATATAGTCCGCGTTTTCGCGTAAAAATGCGGATTAGATATATATTTGATCCTGTATAAAAGTGGAATTATTGGCAAGCAGTCCTATCCTGGCTATCTATATAACTCCTTCTCTGAATAGTAAATGTTGGTGCAAAAAGGGTTAAAGTAATCCTTGTACATTCGTCGGATTTACGAAGTGCACAAATTAGTTCACCTTTTCCACATATGTGCAAAATTTTTAATCCAGGTCAAACCAATAAATTCCTAAATTGTTGAATAGAAAACAACGATAAAAAAGTCCTGTGAACGGGGGATCCGTGTAGGGCAGGCACAACATAAGCAAAAGGGGTTTCCAAAGATATTGGATACCCCTTTTCAGTATAATTATTCTGCAACCAGACGGTTCCAGTCGGGGTGTCTCTTTAAGAAAAGTTGT
Organism: Pedobacter sp. HMWF019; assembly: GCF_003061025.1. Taxonomy (GTDB): domain Bacteria; phylum Bacteroidota; class Bacteroidia; order Sphingobacteriales; family Sphingobacteriaceae; genus Pedobacter. The sequence continues at coordinate 40,061 of NZ_QAIL01000493.1, forward strand.
ACATATGGACACAGAGGAACCAGTTTTAAATGCTGTTCTTCCAGGTAAGTTAAGGTTTTCTCCACCAGTGCTTCAGCCACTCCTTTTCCCTTTAGTTCTTCAGGTGCCTCAGTATGGATCAGATAAGCTTTATCCTTTTTTATTTTATAATCAATAAAGGCTGTATATCCTTCTACAGTCAGTTCAAAACGATGATCTGTTTCATTATTAACCAGTTTAAGTTCTTCGTATTTCATCTGCTTATTTTTTTAAACTGACGGGCTGTCCAAAGGGCAAGTATACAGGCAATCAGCTTCTTCATATCGTGATCTTTTTTAACAATTAGTAATATAACAAATATACCCCGCACTGCGTTTTAAAAAATTGATCTAGGATAAGAAAAATAATCAAACAACCTTCTTTTGGACAAAATTCCCCCACCACGGATCACCCGAAGTTCAAATGGCTCAAGTTCCCCATAATTGATACTGATGTCTAATTCAAAAGGCCTGGCATAATAATAACTACATTTTTTTGTGGAGTAAACGATAGAAGCGCCCATCGACCTCAGTTCTTCCATAATCGAATACATCTGATCCAAATTCGTTTCTAAGGTTTTGGCCAGGTCATCAGGATTTCCCGTTTCCCTTTGGGTGATCAGCGCATGCATCCGGTTCACCATCTCTATATATTGAAATATTTTTACAGCCATATTTTTTCAGATCGAAAGAACAGACATTGCATTAGTCCGTTCCCATAAATTAAAATACTCGCGTTGTTCCTGGATTAACTCTTCGTGGCTACCTTCTTCCGCAACTTTTCCTTTCTTTAGAACAACAATATGATCGGCCCTTTGTATTGTACTTAAACGATGGGCTATCAGAATAATGGTCTTTCCGCGGGAGGCCAGGTAATCTATTGTTTTCTGAACATAGGATTCTGCTTCCGGGTCCAGGGAAGATGTTGCTTCATCGAGCAACAGGATTTCTGGTTTTTGATATAATGCCCTTGCAATAGCAATTCTTTGTTTTTGTCCACCGGACAATGCTGCTCCATTTTCCCCTAATTGTGTTTTGAATCCATTTGGCAAATCTTCTATAAAGGATAAAATGCCAAGGCTCTCGCAGATGTTCAGAATCAAACGGAGATCCGGGTCATAATCGCCAACGGCAATATTATCAATCACGTTTCCATTAAATAAATCTATTTGTTGAGGTACAACACCAACCAAACGGCGCAGATCAGTATTGCGAATGTATTTAACCGCATACTTTCCAATAAAGACATTCCCGCTGCTGATCGGATATATGTTTTGCAGAAGAGCAATCAGAGTAGACTTTCCAGAACCACTCTCACCAACTATAGCGGTTGTTTTGCCAACTGGAATCCGCAGATTCAGATCTTCAAAAACACTGGTCCTGCTGCCATACCGGAAGCCTACTTTCTCAAAACGGATGTCTCCGATATCTGCCGGATGGAGGTCGAATTTCTCTTCATCACCCTCAATTTCAAGATCCATGATCTCAAACAATCTGTCGGCGGCAATCACCGCATCCTGAACTGTCTTATTAATACCAATTAATGAGGCAGCAGGAGCGGTAAAATAGCCTGTGAGCGCATAGAATGAGAGCAATTCGCCGGCTGTAATTTGTCCGTCAAGAACATAACCTGCACCGGTCCATAAGAGTATAATTGTGAATATTCTGGAAATGGTTTCTGTAGATACACCTGTAAAGACGCTGTTCATCCCAGATCTATAGATGGTTTTCAACAGTTGTACAAAACGGATTTCTGTTTTGTTATTCGCAAAATCTTCCAGTCCAAAACATTTAATGGTAGAAGCAGTCGTTATGCTCTCAACCAGTTGTGATTCCAGCTCGGCACCATCTTCCATCAGTTTACGCTGTACTGTTCTATTAAGCAGGTTTGCTATGTAATAAATCGCCATGTATAGAGGAATAATAGCCAGCATAACCACGGCAAGTTTCCAGTAATAACTGAACATGAGAACAAAAGCAAACAGTACGGTGCAGATATTCACTGCCAGATCTACAGAAACCTGGTTGATGAATGTCCTGATCTTCACGGCATCATTGATGCGGGAAGTAATTTCGCCTACCCGCATGGTGTCAAAAAACTGCTGTGGAAGTTTCAGTAAATGCTTATAATACCCAAGGATCAGACTGGTATCGATCTGTTGTCCCGTCCGCAGGGTAAAAACCGTTCTACCTACCCCAATAAAAACCTGCAGCAGGAGGATGGCGAACATACCCACGCTAAGCAGGTTCAATAAGCCCCTGTTACCTTCTATAAGCACATTATCCACAATTTTCTGTACAAAAACAGAAGTAGAAAGACCAAGTAGAGTATAGATAATGGCACCAAAAAATACCTGTACCATAACTGCCTTATGGGGTAGAATCAGGTTCAGAAATCTTCTCCAGATACTGATTTTTTTATTTCCAGCTTCAAAGCTTTCATTCGGCATGAGAAGTACCAGGACCCCTGTCCATTCTTTTTTGAATTCTTCATGGCTTTTTCTGATCATTTTACCTTGCCCAGGTTCCATGATTTCAACATATTTTGAGGTCACTTTATAGACCACTATATAATGATGTAGGGTTTCTTTAACAATCAGATGGGCTATGGCAGGCTTCGGGATTTTAGTAAGATCGTTGAAATCACCACGCACACCTTTAGCATCAAAGCCAATCTTTTTAGCCGCTTCAATCATGCCAAGGATATTGGTTCCTTTTTTGTCCGTACTGGCCAGTTGTCTGAGCTTTGCTACAGGCAGCTTAAGTTTATAATAAGCGGCTACACTGGCCAGACATGCGGCCCCGCAGTCGGTTATGTCTCTTTGTTTCACTTTTACATTCATAGGCCCTTGCCCTTCCCCGGAACTTCTGTATCGAGCCAGCTATTTAGATGGTTGCAGAGGACCTGATAGGCAGTAAGTTGTACAACCCGGCCTTTTACTTCACTAACCTGTACCTTTACAAGAGGCAATACCGCGAAAACAAGGAGAGTGAAAAGCAATACACTGAGATAAATAGCCCGGCTATGCACCTTAAGGCTTTGCATATAGGGTATATTTAAATGATCGGAAAAGTTTTCCTTAATCGCCATGATCTTCAGATTTGCTTCTGTAAAGTTCTGTGGATTAAAGACTATACGCAACAACCAGAAGTTGTATTTGAAAAAACACTAAAATTATAAGTGCGTTTTACTCTCTTTTTAAAAAATTAACAGGACTGCTCACAATTCCTTCAAACTATTATAT
>NZ_QAIL01000494.1 GCF_003061025.1 Pedobacter sp. HMWF019
GGATGATGAAAACGGAACATCCGGATTATATAAAAGAATATGATAAGATACAAGCCCGGAGGTTTGGAATTAAAGAACAAAAAGAAAGAATCGCTGCTTAAGCGATTCTTTCTTTTAATTATTTGGGTTTGACTTCTGCATATTCATCTGCCAGGTCATTATATTTTTTTTCAATATCCCGTTTGAAATCTTTGGCTTTGTCCATCCATTCAGGTGTTTTGTCTTTAAATTCATCAACAAGTGATCTGCCTGTTTCATCTTTTTTGGTGATGTACTTATAAGCACCATATATTGCTGCACCAATAATTGCTGTTCTGAAAAGTCCCATAGCTCTGTTTTTTCTCATTTAACAAATGAAGATTACAAATTGTTCTGAACATTTTTTATTTATTGATCTTTTTGCTGCATATGTTTCATCCTTCTTTTAACCAGCCATCCATACCATAATTCTTTTAGTTTTACTACAAGGGGTTTTAATAGGTATTCTCCTTCAAAGGTGCCACTCGCCATGGCTTCTGGCAATAGATTGTAAACTGAGATTTCAAGAAACGCGGCAATAGAGTATAGATGGCTCACTTTAACTTCTGTTTCACCACGTTCTATTTTTGAATAAGCCGCCTGTGACATGCCTATGGCATAGGCTACTGCATATTGAGAAATTTTCTTCATTTCTCTTTGCTCGCGTATCTTTTCACCAATCATTTTAATCAATTTAGCTTATTACCTGCAAATTAATTATTTTTTTATTACAACCACAAGTTATACGATACAACTTGTGGTTGTTGTCTCATTATGAGTAAGTTATGAGATTTGTCTTAATCTTGAATGTTCAAGAGAAACAAATCAAATTAAACTCAAAATGAAAGATTTAACTCAGCAAGAAATTATTGAAATTGAAGGTGGAAAAGAAAAGGAAAGAGACTCTCTTGAAACAGCAGTTGATTATGTGAGCGGAGTTGTAGGTGGAATTGCTGGCGCTATAGCTGGGTGGTTCGGGAACTGAAATAAAAGATTATTTACCATCTATTCTTAAGGTGGTAAATAATCTCTGTAATTAGAGTAGGACGAAAGACAATGGCCAGTAAACTCCCTATAATCAGTCCAAAAAAATGAGCTTTATGATTACTTTTTGAATTCTTTCTATAGATGAACATTAGACAAACAAAAATGATTAAGAAGGCTAAAAATATCTCATAACCATAATATAGAGGAATAAATTTATGTTTCCTTTTCAAATGGTCAAGCGGTAGATAAAGAATTGAAAAAGCTGTAAATGCAAACGCTATTCCTGAGGCGCCGATAGTGGTGTGAGATACATCTTTTCTATAAATCCATCCAGTAACCAAATTTATAGAAACAGTACCGGATGCCAGAATAAAAAACCATATAAGTTTTATTTGAACCTGGCTATAGTTCTTTTCCAATATGATATATTCAATGTCTTTCGACATAATATAGAGCAAATAAATGT
>NZ_QAIL01000495.1 GCF_003061025.1 Pedobacter sp. HMWF019
ATGTAAATGAATCAAAAACTTTAGTTTTTTTATCAAAACCTCTATTTAAACCGCCTCGCTATTCGGATACTTTTGAATTAACCAAATATTTATCTGAATCTATTAACCAAATAGTAATTATGAAAAGGAGAATTTTACTCAGTATGGCCGGTAAATACCTTCCAGCTATAGCCTTTGCGCTATTGTTCTGTTTACCGGTATTCGCGCAAACGCCATCTCTCATTAAAGGGACATTAACAGATTCTGTCAGCGCCCAACCGATACCTGGAGTGTCGGTTAAGATAGCCGGTTCCAATGCCGGAACTCTGACTGATCAACAAGGATATTTTTCGATCACGGCGAATAAGGGGGCTACACTGGTGTTCAGGTATATTGGCTACAATGAAAAGCATGTCATTGTGGGCGATAACACGACAATCAATATTAAACTTTCTGAATCAGCGCAAGGCTTAAAAGAAGTGGTGGTATTGGCTTACGGATCACAACGTAAAGGTGATATTACTTCTGCGGTGTCTTCAATAGATTTGTCAAAATCCCAGGGAATTCCGGCAGCTAATATTGGAAGGCTTTTACAGGGACAGGCACCTGGTGTGGTTGTAAAACAAACTACAGGCCAGCCTGGACAGGAATTACAGGTCGAAATCCGGGGAAACAGCTCCTTGGGGGCAAATAGTGATCCATTATATGTAGTGGATGGCTTTCCAGTAGGGACCAGTGTCGGAACAGCACTAAATGCAAACGATATTGAAAGCATCAGTATTTTAAAAGATGCCGCCTCCACTTCCGTATACGGTTCGAGAGGGGCTAATGGGGTTGTTTTGATTACCACAAAAAATGGGAAAAAAGATGGATCTACATTAATTGTAACCACCAACAATGGTTTTGCCAATGTTCCAGATTCCCGCAGGGTTAAAGTATTAGACGGCCGGGAGTTTGCGCAATTTCAGAAAGATGTTTTTTCAAACAAGATCAGGTACTTTCAGAATAAGGAACCTTCACTGGCTGAAATACCAGCAGATTTCCGCTATCCGGAGCAAACAATGGTTTCTACGGACTGGTATAAAGAGATCTTGCACCAGAACGCAGCACTTAGTGATTATAACATTTCCTTGACTCATGGTTCTGAGAAAGCCAGCTCTTATATATCTACGGGGTACCTTGATCAACAAGGATCCTTAATCAATACAGGATTTAATAGGGTTACCGCCAGAGCGAATCTGGACGGCCGGCCAAATAAATATATTGACCTGGGCTTGCATCTTTCAGGAGCCTATTCCTGGGCAAAAAATGCGGATGCCATTGCTGGGGGATTTGGAAGCAATGTTGTAGATCAGGCCCTGCTTATGGATCCACGTGAGCCTGTTTATAATGCTGATGGTTCTTATAACAATTACATTGGCGGGCATGATAATATTTTTGGATTTCCAAATCCAGTACAGCGGTTAAATGAGGAGCAGCACCGGGAGTATAAGGTAGCCTAACAGCAAATGCCTATATCAATATTAAGCCTTTCAAAGATGTGTCCTTCAAAACCAATCTGAATGGTGTATTGAACAATAACAGAAACCATGATTTTACACCATCTAATATTGCCGGATTCAATAATGCGCCCCCCAGAGACGCAAGTGGCGGGGAGTATTTTTATAATTATCTGAATTATGGAATGGATAACCTATTAACTTATTCACCTGTTTTAGGAGACCATAAATTAGAAGTAACAGTTGGGCATATTTTTCAGAAGAATACGGTAAACACAGGGAATGCGACAGGTACGAAATTCCCAGATGATCTGGTCGATTATGTTTCGGCTGCTAATCAAAGAGATGGCAGTTCCGGAATGGCTGCTTATACGGTGGAAAGCTTTTTGTCGAGGGTCAACTATTCTTACAAAGGAAAGTATCTTTTTACTGCCGCTTTTAACAGAGAGGCCAGTTCCCGTTTTGGAAGCAATAACCGTTGGGGAAGCTTTCCATCGGCATCTGTGGGCTGGCGTTTGTCGCAGGAAAGCTTTTTTCCGAAGTTCAACTGGCTTGACGATGCGAAACTGAGAGCGAGTTATGGGATTACGGGTAATAATAACATAGGGAATTATACCTCACAAGCTAATATCAACACGAGCAATTATGTGATCGGCAATACTGTTGTTCCCGGAGCAACTGTGGGTTCTTTTCCAAATACCTATTTGGGCTGGGAGCAGTCAAAGCAGATCGATATCGGTTTGGATCTAAGCCTTCTCAAAAGTAAAATTAGTTTTACAGCGGAGTTTTACAGAAAGCTAACCACGAATATGTTGCTGAGTGTAGAGATTCCGGCAGTTTCCGGTTTCAATAACCTGATCACGAACATCGGTAAACTGCAAAACAAAGGGCTGGAACTGGGCGTAAACTACAGGGATAAATTTAACGAGGTCAGTGTTAACACGGGCTTTAACATCTCCTTCAACAGGAATAAGGTCTTGGCTATTGATGGAGACAGGAACGCACTTTTAAGCGGGGCCATGTATGATGGTTATAATATTTCGGAAGTTGGAAAGCCTATTGGAATGTTTTACGGCTTCAAAGTTTTAGGCATATATCAAAATCAGGCGCAGATTAATGCCACCCCACACAATCCGAATAATATCCCCGGTACCTATCAGTACTTTGATGGAAATGGTGATGGTGTGATCTCTTATGATACCCAGGACATGGTGGTGATCGGTAATCCGAATCCTAAGTTTACCTGGGGCTGGAATTGGAATTTAGGGTATAAACACTTTGATTTAAGCATGTTGTTAAACGGTTCTTATGGCGGTCAGATTTATTGGGCTGTTGAGATGAATCTGGCTAATATTGATGGTGTATTTAATGTGATTAGTGATGTGCAGAACCGCTGGAAGTCTGAACAGAATCCCGGAGCGGGCAAATGGCCAGGATCAAATACCTATTATTTTACAAGAGAATCAAATTCGCAGTATGTGTATAGTGGGAATTATATATGGATCAAGAACATCACTCTTGGTTATACCATTCCACGTGTGAAAAACCTGTTTGATGCTAAAGTTTTCATCAGCGTTGATAATGCCTTTTTATTTACCAAATATCCGGGCAATAACCCAGAAGTGAACGCGGCCAGGGCAAACAATGGCAATGATGTGATTAGTCCTGGAAGGGATGGAGAAGCGTATCCTGTTCCAAGAACAATTTCAATTGGTGCCAGAATTAACTTTTAATGAGCAAATGACATGAAAAATCTATATAAATTATCTTTTTTCTTCTGTTTTCTGGCAATTACTCCTTGCAAGAAATCTTTCCTGGATCTGTCTGATCCAACAAAAAAATCAGCAGAGAAGTTCTATCAGAATGAAGAGCAGATCAATCAGACAGTAAGCGGTGCTTACAGCTCGCTTCAGGACCATGTAAACAGTCAGTATATTTTTGCTGAAATATCTTCAGACAACACAACGATACAACTTGATCCCTCTGACCGGGGGCAAACGGACCGGGTGGAAGCATTCGAATTTTGGAATGTTACAGCCACCAACGTCAATATAGCAGACTTGTACAATCAACCTTACAATGCATTATACAATATCAATTATGCGCTTTCAAAAATAGAAGGGGTAACCGGTATTGCTGCCCAAAAGAAAGCCCAGTACCAAGGGGAGCTGGAATTTATGAGGGCTTACTATTACTTTAATCTGGTACGTTACTTTGGACCGGTTGTTTTAGTGACCGAGCCTTTTGTGAATGCTTCAGATGCCTTCAAAACTGAGCGAAGCCCGGAAACTGCAGTATATGATCAGATCATTAAAGATCTGACGGATGCAGTTACAAAACTTCCTAAAAAAAGTGATTATTCTGGTGCCGACGTTGGCCGGGCTTCTAGAGGCTCTGCTTTAGGTTTACTTGGTAAGGTTTATTTGACCATGAAGGATTATGCAAAAGCAAAAAGTACCCTGGAACAAGTGTTGACATTGGGCTATTCTCTTATTGGGCAATATAGTGCGGTTTTTGATACCAATAATAAGAACAATAGCGAATCTCTATTTGAAGTGCAATATCAAGGCGGCAACAACTTAGGAGAATGGAGTAGCTTTATCTATACGTTTGCACCAAGAGGCTCAGAAGGTGCAGTAACGGGATTTCCTACAAGCCGTCCTCAAGGCTGGAATATTCCTACAAGGAGCATTATCGAAGAATTTGAAGAAAAAGATGTGCGCAAAGCAGTATCTCTGAAAGAAGGTTATACCAGTTCTGGTGGTACGTTTGTCCAGATTCCTTTTGTAAATAAATACAATCATCCACATACCATTGCCGGAAGAACAGATGACAACTGGCCTGTATTGAGGTACTCGGATGTTTTGCTTATGCTGGCTGAGATAAACAATGAGCTGACAGGGCCTAATGATGCTTATCAATATATTAACCAGGTTAGGGTAAGGGCTGGACTGGTTGCGCTTGCGGGTCTTACTCAGGAAACGTTTCGTGCAGCAATAAGGCATGAACGCCGCGTTGAACTTGCCTTTGAGAATGATCGATGGTTTGATTTAAAACGCTCCATGACTAATGCACAGATGACCACTTTGTTAAATGCACATGGACAAGCCGAAAAAGCACATCCATCTGTAGACAGGAGCGGTGTCCCTTTTGCACCAAGCGATTATAAATTTGATGGCTATGAAGCACTCTACCCAATTCCCGACAGGCAGATCTTTCTTGATCGTAATTTGAAACAAAATCCAGGATATTAAGATGAAAAGAATACTTATGTCAAAAAGTATATTTAAAATATCAAATTGTTATCTATCTCCTTATTCAAATTAAAATAGCTTTGAAAGACGTCCTGTTCATGCAATTCTCATCTCTCCATTATGTCTAAATTTCTAATCAGCTTTCTTTGTATCTTTTGTAGCATTATCAGTGTTGAAGCACAGATGAAAAATCTAAAAGCCGGATTTGTTCAACCTGCCGATCAGTATAAACCGGGAGTTTACTGGTATTTTATGGATGGTAATATGTCGGCAGAAACGATCACAAAAGATCTTGAGTCCATGAAAAAAGCAGGGATAGGCAACCTGATTTTTCTGGAAGTAAATGTTGGTGTTCCAAGAGGTACAGTCGAATTTTTGAGTAATACCTGGACCTCACTTTTTGTTCATGCTGAAAAGGAGGCGCGCCGCTTGGGTATAGAAATTACTTTGGGTATCGGACCTGGATGGACAGGTAGCGGTGGGCCTTGGGTAAAACCAGAAGAATCTATGCAACACCTGGTTTGCAGTCGGGTTATTGTATCTGCTGATACACATGACAAGATTGTTCTACCCGTTCCATTGCCTAAAAAACCTTTTTTTGGAGAAGGGAGTTTAAGTGCTGAAGTCAAAAAAGAATGGACGAATTACTATAAAGATGTAGCGGTACTGGCTTTCCCTTTTACAGATCAAAAAACATTGATAGAAGATGATGAAGAAAAGGCTCTTTACTACCGCGCACCTTATAGCTCTGGTACTGTAAAGCCTTATCTATCCTCTCCTTCGAATGCTCCGGGCCAAAAGAATGAAGCTATACAAAAGAGTCGTGTGCTTGATCTTACAGGTAAAATGCAGCCAGACGGCACACTCAATTGGTCACCGCCATCGGGTAAATGGACCATTATGCGCTTTGGCAGCAGGAACAATGGCGCCATTACTCGTCCTGCGCCGGTTCCTGGTTTAGGTTTTGAGGCAGACAAGTTTGATACCACTGCCTTAAATCATCATCTGAATACTTATGTAGGAAAGCTATTAGATAAGATAGGCAAAATACAAAAAAATGAACAAGGCGGATTAAAACGCTTGCATATGGACAGCTGGGAAATGGGAGCGCAAAATTGGACCGGGAACTTTAGAAAAGAGTTTCTGAAAAGAAGAGGGTATGATCCGCTAAAATATTATCCAGTCTATTCCGGCTATACGGTTGGAAGTCTGGGAGAGAGTGAAAGGTTTTTGTGGGATTTGCGCCAAACTGCCCAGGAATTGGTTTTAGAAAACCACGCGCAGCATGTTAAACGTTATGCCAAAGGTCATCAGTTGTCGCTATCTATTGAGCCCTATGACATGAATCCTACTGCTGATCTTGAACTTGGCGCAGTTGCCGATGTTCCAATGGCTGAATTTTGGAGTAAGGGTTTTGGTTTCAATTCTACCTATAGTGTCATTGAAGCCACCTCTATTGCACATGTTATGGGGAAATCCCTTGTTCCTGCGGAAGCCTTTACTGCGCAGGATGACGAGGGATGGAAGCAACATCCGGGATCTATGAAGAATCAGGGTGACTGGGCATTTGCGGCAGGAATCAATCGCTTTGTTTATCATACCTTCCAGAACCAATTTCTCCCGGATTCACTGAAGCCAGGAGCTACTATGGGTCCCTATGGTGTACATTGGGATCGTAGTCAAACCTGGTGGCCGATGGTGGAGGCTTACCATACCTATGTGAGCCGCTGCCAATATCTTTTACAGCAGGGACGTACTGTTGCAGATGTACTGTATCTTACACCAGAAGGTTCACCACTCGTTTTCGTTCCACCGGCATCAGCCATTGCAGGCGATGTGATTGGTGACCGGAAGGGGTACAACTTCGATGGTTGTTCGCCAGGACAGTTAATGAAAGCTTCGGTCAGAAATCATCAAGTTGTTTTTCCAGGTGGCGCGGCTTACCGACTATTGGTTTTACCTGCCTATGAATCTATGACACCAGAATTACTGGCTAAAATTGCTGAACTGATTAAACAAGGCGCGACTGTGGTCGGCAGTCCGCCATCGAGATCCCCAAGTCTGGTAGATTATCCAAACTGCGACAGGAAAGTAGCCTCTTTAAGTAAGTCTATATGGGGCTCTGCCAATAAACCCGCTAAGGAAACTTATCGCAGTCACGGCAAAGGCCAGATTATATGGGGTGGTAGCTTAAGTTTTAAATTTGACCGTCTGTACCCTTTTTATGAAGAAACAGCTAGGATTCTGAAATCAAAAAAACTGGATGAGGACTTTCATGCCGATGGACCTGTGCGCTATACACATCGAACCGATGACAACAAGGATCTTTATTTTATTTCAAATACCAGCGATAAACCAATTAAAATACGTGCCTGGTTTCGCAGTATAAAAGGGGCTCCTGAATTATGGAATGCGGTGAGCGGAAAGATCAGTGCTTTACATGAATTTCAGACTGATCAAAGTAGAACGCTTGTTCCTTTACAGTTGGATGCTTATGAAAGCTGTTTCATTTTGTTTTCCAAAGAGAATCAATGGCTGCCCTCCGCGAAAAGTAACGAAATAACGCTGAGCAGCTTAATGACCTTAAATGGATTCTGGGACGTTCGCTTTGACCCAAAATGGGGAGGGCCTGCGCATACTGTATTTGATACCTTATCAGACTGGACTAAAAATAGTAATGAAGGGGTTAAGTATTATTCAGGTATTGCGTCTTACCATAAGGTTTTCGACTTGAAATCTGTAAATCAGGTTAAAGGTTCGGCAGCCTTGCATCTTGATTTAGGACAGGTTAAAAATATGGCCAGAGTAATTTTAAACGGAAAGGACCTGGGTGTGTTGTGGACTGCACCATGGAGAATGGATATTTCCAGTGCCGTCAAGGAAAAAAATAATGAACTCATTATCGAGGTGGCCAATCTTTGGCCAAACCGTTTAATCGGAGATGAGAAAAAACCGTATGATGGTGTAGTCAATGGCCAGTGGCCAGAATGGCTTTTAAAGAACCAGCCCAGAACAAGCGGAAGGTACACCTTCACCAGTTCACAACCTTATAAAGCAGATTCCCCTTTGTTTGAATCTGGTTTAATAGGGCCGGTGAGCATTGTTCAGGAAGTAATTAAAGAAATAAAGTAAATATGTATACAAAAATAAAGGTGAAAGTTGGTCTGTTTGGTATAGGCCTGGAGGCTTACTGGAGGCAATTTTCAGGGTTGAAGGAAAGGTTAACCGATTATGTCAATGTCGTTTCAAAACATATGGAGATGTTTGATGCCGAGATAGTTAATCTTGGTTTAATTGATACTCCTGAAAAAGCCTTTACATCGGGAGCGGAATTTAAACGTGAAGATATTGATATCCTATTCTTGTATGTTTCAACCTATGCTTTGTCTTCTACTGTGCTTCCGGTGGTTAAAAAAGCAAATGTACCTGTTATTGTATTGAACCTTTCACCAGAGGCAAGCATCGATTATGAGCATTTTAACAGCCTGGCAGACCGGACAACAATGACTGGTGAATGGCTGGCACATTGTTCTTCCTGTGCTGTCCCGGAAATAGCTAACGTTTTAAAGCGGAGTAAAATTCCATTTTTTCAAGTCACGGGTATGTTGAATGATGACCCTTATGTTTGGAAAGAGGTAGAGGAGTGGATAGACGCGGCTAGGGTTGCCAGGGTCATGTACCATAATCGTTTGGGGATTATGGGAAATTATTACGGCGGAATGATGGATATTTATACAGATCTTACTCTACAGTGTGCTACTTTTGGTGGCCATATGGAGGTGATTGAGGTAGATGAGTTATCTGGTTTAAGGGCCTTGGTTACGAGTAAGGAGATTGAGGCTAAACTTTTGGAGATAGAGCACGAATTTGATGTTCAAAGTGATTGTACTCCAGAGGAATTAACCCGGGCGGCGCAAACTGCTGTAGCGCTGGATAAACTGGTGGAGAAGTATAAGCTGGGCGCTCTTGCGTATTATCATAAAGGTATCGGTAATGAGGCCAATGAAAATACCACTACTTCGGTTATTCTAGGTAATTCGCTGTTGACAGGCCAGCATATTCCTGTTGCAGGTGAATATGAGATTAAGAACGTACAGGCCATGAAAATTCTGGACAGTTTTGATGCCGGAGGGTCATTTACAGAATATTACGCAATGGATTATGTGGATGATGTGGTATTAATGGGGCATGACGGGCCCTGCCATCCACGTATTGCGGAAGGAAAAATAAAGGTCAAACCACTTCAGGTTTACCATGGAAAGGTTGGGAATGGCTTATCGGTTGAAATGTCTGTAAGTCATGGCCCAGTAACGTTACTCTCTGTTGTGGAAACTGGTTTGGGTACATTAAAATTTCTGGTTGCTGAAGGTGAGTCTGTTCCGGGTAATATCCTGGAAATAGGCAATACCAATAGCCGATATAGATTTACTCCAGGTGCCAGAAAGTTCGTCGAGGCCTGGAACGAGCAGGGACCTGCCCATCACTGTGCTATTGGTACAGGTCATCTTGCTTCGAAAATCAAAAAACTTGGGGAAATATTAAAAATCGATACCATACAAATCTGTTAATAGCTGCTTGCTGGGTTTTATTTTTAAGTTAATTATTATTAAAATATTATATAGATTTGGATAAACCAATAATAGACTTATTTCTGCCTCCACGGCTGAATTAAAACCACGTAAATAATGAGCACATACAATTCACTAAATGATCTTGAATTGTTGGACTTAATGAAGTCCGGTAACCAAGATGCATTTTCTGAAATCTATGATCGTTATTTTGGAGCACTTTATTTGCATGCTTTTAACAGGCTAAGAGATAAGGACGAAGCAAAGGACTTGGTTCAGGAGCTTTTTTCGTATCTCTGGTCGAAACGTAGTATTCTGGAACCAAAAAGCAATTTCTCCAATTATCTTTACACTTGGGTTAGAAACAGGATTCTAAAT
>NZ_QAIL01000496.1 GCF_003061025.1 Pedobacter sp. HMWF019
AGATTTAACTGCGATGGTGGATTTAGCTTTCCTTCTGATTACCTTCTTCATGCTTACCACTTCCCTTTCGAAGCCAATTGCAATGGACATTGCAAAGCCGGATAAGGATGTTAAGGATGAGAACAGGCTTGAACTGCGTGCATCTCAAACCATGACTATCCTTTTAGGTAAAAACAATAAAGTGGCCTGGTATATGGGTGAAGCTGGAAAAAGCCAGCCTAATATCGAAGGATTTGGTGAAATCAGAAAATCGATACTTGAGAATAAAAAGAAAGTAGCTGATTTGAACAATAACGATCCTAAGAAAACACTGGTTGTTGTAATTAAACCTACATCAGGTGCAAGTTATGAGAACTTTGTGAACATTATGGATGAGTTAAACATCACCAAAATCACGGCTGCGCCGGCGATTGATGATGAGAACATCACTGATGCAGAAAAAGATTTCATGAAGAAAAATGGAATTTTATAATATAATTTTAACATTAAAACATTAAAGCAATGTTAGGTTCTAAAATAGATTTATTCAGGAAGGAATGGCTTGATGTTGTTTTTGATCAGAAAAACAAAAGTTACGGAGCTTACGAGCTTCGTACCAGAAACTCTGCAAACACAACAAAATCGTTATTCTACGCATCAGCAGTGTTTATCCTGCTGTTCATCTCGCCTAAGATCATCAGTATGATCAAAGGTGCGTTGCCTGAGGAAGAGGTTGTTAAACAAGTAGAGGTTACTGTTGCTCCACCACCACCGGTGAACCCGGATACCCCTCCGCCACCACCGGTTGAGCCTCCGCCGCCAAAACAGGATCAGGTTAAGTTTCCTCCTCCTATCGTTAAGCCGGATAACTTGGTGCGTGATGAAGAGCCACCTCAAATTGAAGATTTGAAAAAAGCAGATCCGGGACAGAAAACAATTGCGGGTGATCCGGATGCGGACATCGTAGTTGCTGCACCAGTTGGAAATGGCCCTAAACAGGCTGCTGTAGTAGAAGATACTAAAGTTTATGACTTCGTAAGTATCGAAACTCAGCCAAGTTTCCCTGGAGGTATGGAGAAATTTTATGCTTACCTGCATAAAACGGTAAAATATCCTCCAATGGCTGCTGAAAACAACATTCAGGGTAAGGTATTCTTATCTTTCGTTGTGGAGAAAAATGGTGAATTAACAGACATCAAAGTAGACCGTAAATTAGGCGGTGGTACAGATGAGGAAGCTGTAAGGGTATTAAAAGCCAGCCCGCGCTGGACTCCAGGTATCCAAAACGGTAAACCGGTACGTGTTAAATACAACATTCCAATCAGCTTTACTTTATCAGGTCAATAAGATTAATACATGATTGACTTCAATTTTTTTAAGCAGAAATCGCCTCAACAGCGATTTCTGCTTATTTTAGGGCTAGTTATGCTCTTGTTTTATTTAGCCTTGGGAACATTGCTAATTTTTTGGAAGGAGATTCCATTTGATATCACGCCAACGTACAGGATCCTGTTTGGTGTTTTACTTATCGTTTATGCCCTGATCCGGTTTTACCGGTTAATTAATCAAAAAGATCAGTCGGAATGAGATATTTGAGCTTTATATTTGTATTGCTGGTTGTTTTTTCTTCTTGTAAGAGTAAAAAGGCAAAGGAGGGACAATCGGAAGAATCCAGGACTTCAGGCTATGCTAAGTTGCTGGTCGATGAGTCTTTTCACAACATTGTTGATGATCAGATCGAAGTTTTCAATTCTGATTATCCAGATGCGCATTTTACGGTGATTACCGGAAATGAGAATAAGATATTTCCAACCTTTTTAAATGACAGTGTCCGGGTGATGATTTCTTCCCGAATGCTGACCCCAGAAGAAGAAAAAGTTTACAGCAAGAGGAGTATTCCTGTGTTTACGTCCAGGTTTGCTATTGATGGGATTGCGTTGATCACGGCAGCAGATAGCCAGGATACCACCATTACGGCTGAAGAGGTGATTTCGATTATGAAAGGAAATTCGTCTTCAGATAAAAGCCTGGTGTTTGATAATGCTTATTCAAGCACTTTGAGATATTTTAAAGACCTTGCACAGGTGAAGGAGTTGCCTAAAAAGGGTGTTTATACTTTAAGTAACAATAATGATGTGATCAAATATGTTTCTGAGCACAAAAACTATATTGGTGTGGTTGGCGTAAATTGGTTAATAAAAAAATACAGTGAGGGAGAAGAATATTCAGGGAAAGTAAAACTAATGGGCGTAAAAGCTGTTAAGGGTAAAAAAGGGGATGATGCATTTTATAAACCTGTTCAGGACAATCTGATCAGCGGTATTTATCCTTTCCTGAGAAACATTTACATCATTAATGCGGAAGGTAAGGGAGGTTTAGGCACAGGATTTGCAAACTGGTTAGTGAGCCAGCGCGGACAACTGATTGTTCTTAAATCCGGATTGGGTCCTCATAAAATTGTATCGAGGGATTTTAACTTGAAGAATTAAAACAAAATTATATATTTGGGAATACGAAGTATCTCGCTTTTTATCCTCTCAAAACAAACGAACCAATGAAACC
>NZ_QAIL01000497.1 GCF_003061025.1 Pedobacter sp. HMWF019
TTACTAACTTTATTGGCACAATAATACTAACAATATTAGTAAAAACAAATTATTTCTAATTTTTATTTTATGTCGAACATTTCATCTAACCTTAAATACCTCAGAAAGAAAAAAGGCCTTACACAGCAGCAATTTGCCGATGCTATAGGCATTAAGCGTTCTTTGGTTGGTGCTTATGAGGAAGACCGTGCTGAGCCAAAATACGATTTACTAAAAAAAATAGCAGACTTCTATGACTTTTCTATTGATGAGTTCATCAACGAAGAGATCAACGATAAGTGGAAACCCAATCTGAAAGCCCAGGGATCCAACCTGAGGGTTTTAAGTATCTCTGTAGATAAAGATGATAATGAAAACATTGAACTGGTGCCTGTAAAAGCCAGTGCTGGCTATATGAATGGCTTCTCTGACCCTCAGTACATCAGGGAACTTCCTAAGTTTCAATTGCCCTTACCCTCTCTTAAACAAGGTACTTTCAGAGCTTTTGAGATTACCGGCGATTCTATGTTGCCTATCCAACCCGGAAGTGTAGTTATTGGCGAATACCTGGACAACTGGAACGATGTAAAGACCGGCGAGACTTATATCATCATCAGTAAGAACGAAGGTGTTGTTTATAAAAGAGCAGGTAACCGTTTCAAGGAAAACAAGGAGCTAAAGCTGATCTCTGACAATAAAGCCTATGATCCTTACACCATTCCTTCTGATGATATTCTGGAGATCTGGAAAGCAAAGGCTTATTTTACTTCAAGCCTGCCAGACCCTACACCGGAACCGACTATCGAGACCCTAACCACCATGATGTCGCAGATGCAGAAATCCCTGTCGCAACTGAATAAAAACTAAACGCTTTATAAGTACACTTGTCCGATTCACATATCTGCTAAAAAAATCAAGTTACTCTTCGAGGACTGGAGTCCTTGCCCCGCTTCGCTCTTGTGGCAAGGCCCCCTGAGGTCCTCTCTGAGCAACATTGATTTTTTTAACGCAGATCAGGGCGCATAATCTGGCAAATGTATTAAATGCTTTTTTAGTATTGGTTAATTTGAACGTCAGGGATTTATGTTGGGGAATCCTCCAAACCGCATTGTGCATATCGCCCAATTTCAACATTTTTCCTCACAATATACCCCCCACACTACTTGCTCCTTCCCGGATTTCTCCCCCCCATAACCTTCAATATCCAATTCCCATTCTCTATCCTCACAATACACCCCCAACACTGCTTCCTCCTTCCCGGATTTCTCCCCCATAACCTTCAATAGTTCATCTAAAAGTAGAGCTAAACAATCAGCCTATCCTCCCTGCATTGTATGCGCCCAGGGAAAAAATCAATGCTGCTCAGAGAGGACCTCAGGTGGCCTTGCCACAAGAGC
This sequence comes from Pedobacter sp. HMWF019, assembly GCF_003061025.1. Lineage (GTDB taxonomy): Bacteria > Bacteroidota > Bacteroidia > Sphingobacteriales > Sphingobacteriaceae > Pedobacter. Next base: position 1,377 of record NZ_QAIL01000497.1, read on the forward strand.
GAAGCGAGGCAAGGACTCCAGTCCTCGAAGAGTAGCATTGATTTTTTTCCATAATAAACCGCATAATAAAAAAAGGGAAGCTAATTTTAGCTCCCCTTTTCTAATAACTTTGAAGTTATCTCTATTTTACTGTGTCAATTACCGCTTTAAAAGCTTCTGGATGATTCATCGCTAGATCAGCTAAAACCTTACGGTTTAAACCAATGTTTTTGCTAGCCAATTTACCAATTAATTGAGAGTAAGATATACCGTGCTGACGTGCTCCAGCATTGATACGCTGAATCCACAATCCACGAAATTCTCTTTTCTTAACTTTACGGTCACGGTAAGCATATTGCAAACCTTTTTCTACCGTATTTTTAGCAATGGTGAAAACCTTACTTCTTGATCCCCAATAGCCTTTGGCCATATTTAGGACTTTTTTCCTTCTTCTTCTCGAAGCTACTGCGTTTACCGAACGTGGCATGTTGTTGTTGTTTTTTGATAAACGGTGTTGCGTATTTCAGCAAACTTACTACCGGGTACCTGGTTAAAAATTAATTATTTACCGATGCAAAGCATACGTTTAACATTGCCCATGTCAGCATCTGACACTAAGCTTGTGTTACTTAAGTTACGCTTACGTTTAGTCGACATCTTAGTTAAGATGTGGCTTTTGTATGCGTTCTTCCTTGCGATTTTACCTGTTCCAGTAAGCGAAAAACGCTTTTTAGCACTGGAATTGGTTTTCATTTTTGGCATAACCTGTGTTTATTTATGTAATTTATTTATTTTTTTGCAACTTTTGGAGCCAGCGTTAAAAACATACGCTTACCCTCTAACTTTGGTAATAATTCCACTTTACCAATTTCTTCTAAAGCCTGAGCAAATTTAAGCAACAAGATCTCTCCCTGCTCTTTGTAAACAATTGCTCTTCCTTTAAAGTGAACATAAGCTCTCACCTTCTCACCATTTTCCAGGAAACTAACCGCATGTTTTAGTTTAAACTGAAAATCGTGATCATTGGTATTAGGACCAAAACGAATCTCCTTAATAACGGTTTGCTTCGCGTTTGCTTTGATCTCTTTCTGCTTTTTCTTCTGCTCGTAAACAAATTTACTGTAATCAATAATTCTGCATACTGGCGGAACTGCATTTGGAGAAATCTCTACAAGGTCTAATTCCAACTCATCGGCAAGGGCCAAAGCTTTTGCCAAAGGATAGATCCCCGGTTCAACATTATCT
>NZ_QAIL01000498.1 GCF_003061025.1 Pedobacter sp. HMWF019
GCTAAAAAATATTTAGATTAGAGTTAACCTAAAAAGAATCAATTGATTGTTTACTTATAAAACTAGATTATGCAAAAATTTAATGAGCTCAAAGAACTGCTAACTTCTGCTGAAAAGGAAGCCGTTGCATTTTACGAAAAGGGAAATAAAGCTGCAGGTACAAGACTGCGTAATGCCCTTCAGCAAAGTAAGGCACTGGCCCAGGATATACGCCAGGAAGTTACGGCTAAAAAGAATGCCAAATAACAGTACTAACTGTTTTATACATAAAAAGCCCGGTCAAAACACCGGGCTTTTTATGTAAGAGTTTTACAAATTATTCAGCAACTAGTTTATCTATCTCTGCATTGAATTCTTTGACATATTCTGTGTAATATTTTCCTGTGGCGGGTCCATTATAACCTGTGTATATTTTGGCCACATTTCCTTTTTTGTCTATGAATATGGTTGTTGGGAAAGAAAGGAAGCTATTTAAAGCAGGTAAGGATTCAGATACGCTTTTTGGATCGGCAGTCCCGGCAATTACCTGATCGTACTCAATATCAAATCTTTCTTTAAAACGACTCAATACTTTTTTGACATAGGCAGGTTCTGTTGTTCTTTCATAGTGAAGTCCAATTGCTTCTACACCACGACCTTTATTCTTTTTAAACCATGGTGCCAAAAAAGAGGCTTCATCCATACAATTAGGACACCAGCTGCCAGTGATGGTTAAAATTACGACCTTACCTTTATATTTTCCATCTTTTAAAGAGACTTGTTTGCCATTAAGGTCAGGGAAACTGAAATCCAAAGTCTTATAGCCATCTTTTAGGTAGGTTAATGAATAGGCGTCTGCAAGTGTTGCCTTCTCATTTCTTGTTCCACTAAATGTTTGTTTTCCACTAACACCAACTATGCCGCTGATCGCGCCATCGTCTAAAATAGTTCCTTCGTAATAACCCACACCAGAACCTATAAAAGTTGATAAATAGAATTTTTTTCCATTAACAACACCATCAAGAAATCTGGAATCTCCTGTAGATTTCAAGAAAGTTCCGCTGAGTTTTGCTCCATTTTGAGAAAATAAACCTACAGATTTAGTTTCTTTTCCTGATTGATCTTTAAACACAACTTCATAAGTACCTGACAGGTTTGCTGCTGGTTTTTCTTTAGGCTCATCAAACCTATATTTTTTCCCGAATTCTGCTTTTACTGGGGTTGCTCCCGAACCATTTTGCTTTCTCAGAACACCTTCAAGACTATTGTTACCAATTTTTAAAGCGAGTTCATTGTCAAACTGATCCAGGTAGATAAACAAAGAGTCCTTAACCTGTTTGAGCCTGTTGATCTCGAAATGTTCCTTTCCGTTGATTAAATAGACTTTTGCTTCTGCTGCAGTTTTTCCTTTGACTTCGAAATTAAAGGGTACTTCTTTACTATTGTTGAGCAGGAAAGTGCCCCTCCAGAAACCCTCCTGGATAAATTTTGATGGCGATTGTGCAAAGGTACATAAGGAAGATAAGCCTAAGACCATGGCGAGACTTGCACTTACAGTGATGGATTTGAAGTTCATAAGAACAAAGATATTGAAAAAATTAATACTATAGAGTTAGTAGTTTATTTTGACTTTGGAATGTTTTAGAGAATTAATCTAAATAATGCGTGTATTATTTAGACTTGATATAAATAATAT
>NZ_QAIL01000499.1:0-15694 GCF_003061025.1 Pedobacter sp. HMWF019
GTACAACCACAAGTGGTCTGTACATCTGTCAGGATGAGCGGTGTTTCACCCACGTTTGTAAATTTGAATTCTACTGAAACGGGCTTTCCTAACGGAATTTTACCGAAGTCATAAGATTCTTTATCAAATTTAAATTCTGCAGGTTTAGTTTGAGCGTTTGTTGAAACTGCTATACCTAAGATGAAGGAAAATAGGACGATTAACTTTTTCATGTTTGTATGTTTTAAACAAATTTAATGTTTAAATTGTTATTTCAAATAGTATTCCAATATATAAATTACGTTACATCGTTAACCCCGGCTTTATAAAATGTTTATCTTTGTGCCGTAACATAAATGCTTATGACGCCAAATAATAAACTTACTACGAACCCTATTGATGCTTCCGAGTTAAGTTTTGAAGACTTCAAAACGATTGTGATTAACGATTATAAGATTGCTTATGAAAGTCGGCAGGCAAGTTTGTTGGGACGTAAGGAAGTTTTAACAGGTAAGGCAAAATTTGGCATTTTTGGTGACGGTAAGGAATTGCCTCAAATTGCCATGGCTAAAGCCTTTAAGAACGGTGACTGGCGCTCTGGTTATTACAGAGACCAGACCTTTGCTTTTGCAACGGGTATTTGTACACTGAAAGAATTTTTTGCGCAACTCTATGCTAATCCTAGTGTAGAAGCGGAGCCGGCTTCGGCAGGAAGGCAAATGAACTGTCACTTTGCGACCCGTTCTATCGATGAAGACGGTAGCTGGAAAGACCTGACACAAATGAAGAACAGTTCATCTGATATTGCACCAACAGGTGGGCAAATGGCCCGGTTGGTTGGATTAGCTTATGCCTCTAAGCTTTATCGTGAAAATCCGGAATTGAGTTATTTGAAAAATTTCTCGGTTAACGGAAATGAAGTGGCTTTTGGAACCATCGGTAATGCGTCTACTTCTGAAGGTGTCTTCTTTGAAGCTATTAATGCAGCTGGTGTTTTACAGATCCCAATGGCGATGTCTATATGGGATGATGCTTATGGAATCTCTGTTCCTGCAAAGTATCAAACGACAAAAGAAGATATATCTGAAATACTTAAAGGTTTTCAGCGGGATGAAAATGCAGAGGGCTATGAAATCTATAAAGTAAGGGGCTGGGATTACCCTGCGCTTTGTGAGACGTATCAGCAAGCCATTGAGGTTTGCAGAGAACAGCATGTTCCTGTATTGATTCATGTTACCGAAGTTACCCAGCCTCAGGGCCATTCGACTTCGGGTTCTCACGAAAGATATAAAGATAAGCAGCGCCTGGACTGGGAGCGGGAATATGATTGCATTCTTCAAATGCGTAAGTGGATGATCGAATCTGCTATGATTACTGAAGAAGAGATTACTGCGCTCGAAGCAACAGCTAAACAACTGGTACGCGATGCGCAAAAAGAAGCCTGGAATGAATATCTGGCTTCAATTAAAACCGAAAAAGATCAGGTAATTGATATGGTTTCTGCTTTGGCCAACGGTGACAGCAGATTGACCAAAATTGCATCGGAATTGTCTGGTGCTGCTGATGCCCAGCGTAAAGAAGTATTTTCCTCCGTAAGAAAGGCATTGCGCTTAACGATTGATAAATCATCTGCAGAGCGTGTCGCGCTTGTACAATGGTATGCCCAGCAAGAAGACCTGAATGCAGATCGTTACAATTCCAAACTGTTTACGGATGGAAAAGAAAGTCCTTTCCTGGTAGATCAGGTAGCCGCAGAATATGAAGAGCAGGGAAAAATGGTAGACGGAAGAGAGATTTTAAATGCATGTTTCGATGCTAATTTTGCCCGCGATCCGCGTCTGGTAGCTTTTGGAGAGGATTTGGGTAATATTGGAGATGTAAATCAGGGCTTTGCCGGTTTACAGGCTAAATATGGTGAGCTGAGGATTACGGATACGGGCATACGTGAAATGACTATTGTAGGACAAGGGATTGGATTGGCTTTGCGCGGTTTACGACCAATTGCAGAGATTCAATATCTGGACTACCTTCTATATGCTTTAAATATTTTGAGTGATGATCTGGCCAGTTTGTCCTACCGGACTAAAGCTGGACAGAAAGCTCCAGTGATCATCAGAACGCGTGGACACAGGCTGGAAGGCGTGTGGCATTCGGGCTCTCCGATTTCAATGATCCTGGGCTCCTTGCGTGGCCTTCATCTTTGCGTACCACGTAATATGACGCAGGCTGCTGGGATGTACAACACTTTGTTTCGTTCTGATGAGCCTGCTATTGTTATTGAATGTTTGAATGGTTACCGTTTGAAAGAGAAGTTACCTGAAAATGTTGGATCTTATACTGTTCCGCTTGGGCAGGCCGAGGTCATTCAGGAAGGTACAGATATCACTGTGGTTTCTTACGGTTCTACTTTACGTATAGTGGAAGAAGCGGCAGAGGAACTGGCTCAAATGGGAATTTCTGTGGAAATTGTTGATCCGCAGACGTTGTTGCCCTTTGATTTGAATAAAGTTTGTGCAGGTTCTTTACAGAAAACCAGTAAGCTACTGGTTGTTGATGAGGATGTTCCAGGCGGCGCCAGCGCTTATATTCTGCAGCAGATACTGGAAGACCAGCAAGGGTATTATTCTTTGGATGCGCAGCCTAAAACTTTAGCTGCAAAAGCACATCGCCCGCCATATGGTTCTGATGGAGATTATTTCAGCAAGCCTTCAGTGGATGATGTTGTTGAAGCGGTTTACAAGATGATGCACGATACGAATGCTTCTAAATATCCTTCTATTTTTTAATTTGGCTCGTCGATCTGAATTTATCTCAGGATCTCAAACGATTAAAACAAAACAAGCAGGCTATAGCCTGCTTGTTTTGTTTCTGAGCAAATGGTCTGCAAGGACCAGTGCTGCCATAGCTTCGACAATAACGACTGCTCTTGGAACCACACATGGATCATGGCGTCCTTTGCCTTTGATCTCTGCGGCGTCTCCGGCCGCGTTAATGGTTTTCTGATTGTGCATAATAGTGGCTACAGGTTTAAATGCAACAGTGAAATTGATTTCCATACCGTTGGAGATTCCGCCCTGAATACCGCCAGAAAAATTGGTCAGCGTCCTGGGTGCTCCACTGGCGGGAAGAAAGATGTCATTGTGTTCTGACCCTCTCATTTCACTGCCTGAAAATCCAGATCCATATTCAAATCCGTGTACTGCGTTGATACTGAGCATTGCTTTGCCAAGATCTGCATGTAATTTATCGAAAACCGGATCACCCAGGCCAGGAGGGCAGTTACGAATCACGCAACTTACCTTGCCGCCAATGGTATCTCCATCTTTTCTAATAGCATCAATGCATTCGATCATCTCTTTTGCCGTTGCCGGGTCTGCGCAACGTACAATATTTTCCTCTCTGATCTGAAGCAGTTCTTCGATCTTAAGGTCATCCAGATTAGGGGCATTTATCTTTCCTACGGCAGAAACATGGGCAAAGATTTCGATCCCATGGTGCTTCAAGAGCAATTTAGCTACAGCTCCAGCTGCCACACGTGCAGCTGTTTCCCGGGCAGAAGAACGGCCGCCGCCTCTATGGTCTCTGGTGCCGTATTTGGCGTCGTAGGTATAATCGGCATGAGATGGACGGTAAACATCTTTATTGTGTTCATAATCCTTTGATCTGTGGTCTTCGTTAGGGATCAGCAATGCAATTGGCGTTCCTGTACTTTGACCTTCAAAAATCCCGGACAGAATCTCTACAGTGTCACTTTCTTTTCTCTGGGTAGTGATCTTGGATTGCCCTGGTCTTCTTTTATCCAGTTCCGACTGGATAAATTCCATGTCTATGGGTAATTGTGAAGGACAACCGTCGATGATAACCCCAATCGCTTTTCCGTGTGACTCACCAAAGGTGGATATTTTAAACAATTGCCCGAAGGTATTTCCAGCCATATTATTTTATTTAAAATTAGATTTCAGTTACGGTAAAACCTGCTTTTTGTAAGTCTCTCCAGAAATCGGGATAGGATTTTTCAACCACATCCATTTCTTCCAGTACTACTTCTTTGATCAGCAAGGCCAGTGGGGCAAAAGCCATGGCCATCCTGTGGTCTTCATAAGTAGCGAAGCTAACGCGTTCAGGAAATTTAAGTTTTTCGCAATTTAAGGTATATACCTTATTGTTTTCAGTTAAAACTACACCAATTTTAGCCAGTTCATTCTGCAATGCTTTTACTCGGTCTGTTTCTTTGATCTTTAAGGTTTCAAGTCCGGTAAAGACCAGATTTTTTCCAAGCGCAGCTGCACAAACGATAATGGTTTGTGCCAAATCCGGACAATCTTTCAAGTCAAGAATTTCTCTGCTGAAGTTTTTTTCGGAACTGATTAAGGAAATGCCATTAGAGGTTTTTGTTGTTTCCACTCCGAAAGCAAGCATGATTTCACGGATGCGGCTATCGCCCTGAAGACTTTTATCTTTGAGGTAGGGTAAGCTGATTTTTGCTTTTTCTGCCAGAGCTGCAATAGCGTACCAGTAAGAAGCCGCGCTCCAGTCTGGTTCTACGGTTAGTGTGGAAGACTGGAAGGGCTGAGGTTCGATCGTGATCCTGTTTTCAGACCAGTTGTGTGTAATGCCGGCCTCTTTCAGCATATCCAATGTCATATTCACATAGGGGAGGGAAGTTAGTTCTCCCTCTATTTCTAAAGTAAGTCCATGTTTTAATGCAGGGGCTACCATTAATAATGAAGAAATGTACTGGCTGCTCACATCGCCTTTAATCTTTACCGTGTTGCTTTTTTGGTTTAAAGGACCTGTGATGTTTAGAGGAGGAAAACCGTCTTCTCCTGCATAAGTGATTTCTGCGCCAATTGCTTTCAGTGCTTCAACCAGGATTCCAATCGGCCGCTGTTTCATCCGTTCTGTTCCGGTAAGCAAGAAATTACCGTTTGCGGCAGATAAATAAGCAGAAAGGAAACGCATAGCTGTACCCGCAGGTCCCACATCAACGGTATGCTGATGTGGATGGTTCTGCGGAATGTTATTCAGAATGCGGTCTAAGGTAACGGTATCTGCTGCATTAGACATGTTTTCTACCTTTACAGTTCCTTTACTGAGTGCGGCAAGGATCAATGCCCTGTTGCATTCGCTTTTAGAACCTGTAAGGCTAATTTCTGTGTCTATATGTTTGTCCCCATTGAATGAAACAAGCGCATTTTTACTCATAGTTAGGCTTTAACTTCGGTGTGTGCTTCTGCAGCAATTCCTTTTTCAGCTTTGCCTGCATTCATGATTTCTGTTTGTTTTCTGATAGATTCACCATGTACCAGCTCCAGGAATCTTTCTGTGAAGTTCAGGTCCAGGTTCAGTGCTTTTGCAAAGGCGCTTCTTTTTTGCATGATCTCATCCCAACGGTTTACCTGTAGAATGGTTACGTTGTTATCTCTTTTATATTGACCAATTTTTTCAACGATAGCCATGCGTTCTCCTAATTTTTGGATCATCAGGTCATCGATTTTGTCAATTTGCTTTCTCAAATCAGCTAGTTTATCCGTGAATTCTTCGTTTTTAGATTCTGGTTTACGAAGGCTGAAACGCTCTGCAAGTTCTGCCAGAGCTGCAGGAGTAACTTGTTGTTTGGCATCTGTCCAGGCTACTGAAGGGTCAATATGAGACTCGATCATTAAACCTTGCATATCAAGATCCAGCGCTTTTTGTGCAATGTATGGGATCAGTTCGCGGTTACCACAAATATGGCTTGGGTCGTTGATGATCGGTAATCCAGGGCAAAGTGTTTTCAACTGGATGGCAAGTTCCCACATTGGTTCATTACGGAAAGAGCTTTTCTCGAAAGAAGAAAAACCCCTGTGGATAGCACCTAATTTAGTGATTCCAGCATTATTGATTCTTTCTAATGCACCAACCCATAAAGATAGGTCTGGATTTACAGGGTTTTTAACCAATACAGGGATATCTACACCTTTTAAAGCATCTGCAATTTCTTGTACAGTAAAAGGGTTTGCTGTAGATCTAGCACCTACCCATAAGATATCAACGCCTGCTGCTAAAGCTTCTTCTACGTGTTTTGCTGTTGCTACTTCCACAGCTGTTGGTAAACCGGTTTGCTCTTTAGCTTTATTTAACCATTCCAGGCCAATGCTTCCGATACCTTCAAATTCTCCCGGACGGGTACGTGGTTTCCAGATTCCTGCTCTTAAAACAGATACTTTTCCTGTAGCGGCTAATAAATGTGCGGTAGATAATAATTGTTCTTCAGTTTCAGCACTGCATGGACCAGAGATGATTAATGGCTCGTTTTTTACGTTTAACCAGCTGTTTAGTGGCTGAATGTTCAAATTTAGTTTCATTATTGGAGGGGTTTTTAGTTTTAAATATTTTTGTTTTTTAAAATTATACTTTATCGTTTTTGGCGTATTCGCCCATGATGTTAAAATTGACGGTGTACTTCAGGGCTTTACGTACTGCAGTATCGTACTTCTCCATGTTATTCCATTCGATATCTACATAGAAATAATACTCGTTCCTTTTTCCCAGTACCGGCATGGATTGAATCTTGGTCAGGTTAACTTCGTAGTTGGCGAAGATGTTGAGTACCTGTGATAACGCACCAACATGATTGCTGACCTGGAAACAAACAGAGGCTTTGTTGATTTCTCTGTCGTCTTCTGATTTGTCCTTTTTCAGGATCAGAAAACGGGTGAAGTTTTTTTTGTTAGACTCAATCCTTCTTTCCAGGATGGTCAGGCCATATAGTTCAGCGGCAAGGGTATTGGCTATGGCTACGGTATCAGTAAGCTGCTCATCGCGGATCTTCTTGGCACATGCTGCGGTGTCTACGCTTTCTACTACCTGAAGGTGAGGGAACTCATCAATAAAATCAATGCACTGGCGGAGGGCAATAGGATGGGAGGTAACATATTTCACATCTTTCAGTTTTACGCCAGGTAAAGCCATCAGGTGTAACTGTATGGGAAGGTAAACCTCACCTGTGATGGCAAAATTGAATTCTCGCAGCAGGGTGTAGTTTGGGAGCAGACTTCCGGCAATAGAATTTTCTATCGCCATCACCACGAAGTCTGCTTCTCCCTGTTCCAGCTTCTCGCAAGTCTGTTTAAAGGAGTTACACTCCACAGTTTGAATGTCTTTACCGAAAAATTTGAATGCAGCTTCCTCGTGGAATGATGCTTTGATACCTTGAATTGCTACTCGTGTTGCTTTCTTCATTTTGCTTAAAACAAAAAAAGTCCCGGCTTTAGGCCGGGACTTTTGTATACAGTTATATTGTTATATTTCTTGCATATTAGTCCCGGCTCTTACTAAAGTAGTAAAAGTAACCAAACCAATATGTAGTAATGTTGTTCATTTTTGTTTTCGTTTTGCCAAATGTACAAACAAAATTTAATTTGTCAATAGCTAATTTAAAAAAATTATTTTCCGTGCTCTATAGTCTTCAGCTCCTGTTGCAAAACTTTAGCAATCTTTGTGCTGCCGTCATGGCTCCATCCCGGTGGATAAAGGGCATATTTAACCTTGTCTTTAAAGGTAGGAGCCTTCTTTATATCGGAAGAAAGGGCTATAAACTCGTGAAAGATAATGTTAACAGGTCCCGTGTCTTCAGGTTGTGTAGTTAAGCCATATTTTATTTCGTCTGTTGGAAGTTCTTCCTGGAAGGTGCCAAACCAACGGTCCCAAAGAATCAGGACCATTCCCATGTTTTTATCCAGATAGCGTACATTACTGGCATGATGTACCCGATGGTGGGATGGAGTAACGAATATATATTCGATAACCGGATGTAATTTGCCCACTGTCTGTGTATGTACTATGTTTCCGTAGATCTGGGTAACGAGATATGCGAAAAGGATATCCAATGCCGAAAAACCCATAAAAGCTAATGGGAGGTAAAAGAAGACACGATACAAGGGTTCGAATACGGTAGATCGGAAACCTGTAGTGAGGTTAAAATGTTCTGAGGAATGATGCGTAACGTGCATTGCCCAGAAGAACCTTACATAGTGGCCAACGGTATGCAGAAACCAGTACAGAAAATCCTGACCCAGAATGAGCACGATCCAGTAGACATATGGATTTTGTATCTCAAAAAACCTGAACTGATAACAATAATCCAGGAGAAAAAATGTGGCCGTTTTCATACCAAGGTTGATCACGATGGCAGCACACATCAGGTAAACATTTGTCCAGGTGTCTCTTTTGGTATAAAGTTTCCGGTCATGAATGTAACTGAAATACATTTCAGCAAGAGAAATCACCAGAACGAGCGCAAAGAGCGTGGTAACCGTTATGTTTCTTGGATCAAACAGCATAAATTGAATTGTAATAAACTAAACTTTCCAGGATGTCTTTATCTGTTACCCTGCAATTGTATTCGCAATGACCGATGTGATCGAGTAAAGAAAACAGGATCTGACCATGTTCGTTCTTTTTGTCGCTTTGCATCAGTTTAAGCAATGCTTGAAAACTATCCGGAGCAATGTTGTATTTTGGATACAGACTAGTGATATAGCCAGTGATGTCTTTTAATTCGGCTTCTTGGAGGTTGTTATAACGCTGGGACAGGAAAGCTTCGCAGATCATACCGATGGCAATAGCTTCACCATGTGTTAATGGTTTTTGGTCATGATTCAGCGCATAGCTTTCTACTGCATGACCAATAGTATGACCAAAGTTCAGGATCTTTCTAAGATTCTGTTCTTTTGGATCTTCCGTAATTACCTGGTTTTTAATTTCTACGGAACGTAATACAATTGCTGGATCAAGATGTTTGAAGTCGCTGTTTTTTAAAGTTTGGTAATAATCTTTATCTGCGATAAGACCATGTTTAATGACTTCAGCAAAACCCGACAACAATTCCCGCTCTGAAAGCGTACTTAGAAATTCATGTTCGATAAATACAGCTTGCGGAAGGGTAAAAGTACCCACCATATTTTTTACATTGTCGACATCTATTCCTGTTTTTCCTCCAACAGAAGCATCTACCTGTGAAAGTAAGGTGGTAGGTATATTGACGAAATCAATTCCTCTTTTATAAGTAGAGGCTACGAAACCACCCATATCGGTTATTACACCACCACCTAGATTAATCATCAGCGATTTGCGGTCTGCTTCAAAATCCAAGAGTGTTTTCCATATGCCGATACAAAAATCTATATTTTTGTTTTCTTCTCCCGGATCGGTTTCGATCAGGTCAAAACCGTTAAAATCATCCAGCATTTCTCTGAATAGAGGTAGGCATTTTTCAGAAGTGTTGCTATCCGCAAAGACAAATACCTTACTGTATTTTCCTTTTTCTATCAGCTCCATCAGAGGCGCCAGGCGCGTTTCAAAATGGATGGTGCTCTCAAAACTATCTAAACTTGCCATTAAATTACTTTAATTGATTGCCCCATAAAATTAATCACATCGCCTGCACGGACTTTTAAACGTTTGCGGTAGTCTACTTTGCCATTGTATTTCACCAGTCCGTCTTCTACAACAGTCTGCGCTTCGCCACCACTTTGCACCAGTGCTGTGGCTTTTAAAAGTTGGATTAAGGGGATAAATTCGCCTTCTAGCTTAAATTCTATCATCGTGCAGCAAATTTACAATAATTACAAAGTGTTTTACCATGGTTCGGCGTGGAATTTATATTTTTGCACCGTCTTGACTAACTTATATTGACATATGGAAATATCCCCCAGAAAAAGATTGAATTTCGAAAACACTGAAATCGCTTTTCGGAATAAATCGAACGCTGACCTTAACAGTGCTTACTGGCTGTTCAAAGCTATAGGCAGTAATTTTTTGACACAAATTGGCCCACCAATCACAAATTTCTTTTTAAAAGCAGGTTTACCGATTAAATCTATCATTAAAGCAACCATATTTAAACAATTCTGTGGCGGTGAAACGATCGCAGAATGCGAACATACCATAGGGCAGCTTGCCCTGGGCAGAGTAGGTACCATTCTGGATTATTCTGTAGAGGGTGAAGAAGAAGAGGAAGTTTTTGATTTTACCTGTGAAGAGATCATCAGAACGATTGAAAGGGCAGCAGGTGACTTGCGGATACCCATTACTGTATTTAAAATCACAGGTATAGGTCGTTTTGCACTTTTGGAAAAATTAGATGCCAAGCAAGAACTGAGTGCCGCTGAAACTGCAGAGTTTGAAAAAGTAAGAGCACGCTGTGAGAAAATCTGCCGCAGGGCTTATGATAAGAATGTTCCGATTATGATTGACGCGGAGGAAACCTGGATTCAGAAAACCATTGATGAGCTGGCTCTGGATATGATGCGTTTGTTTAACCGGGAGAAAATTTTGGTCTATAATACTTATCAGATGTATCGTCATGATAAGCTGGCCGATATGAAGGCCGACCACATGATTGCCAAAGAAACAGGTTTTATCCTTGGCGTAAAGATGGTGCGTGGGGCTTATATGGAGAAAGAAAGAAAGCGGGCTCTGGAAATGGGCTATCCGTCGCCGATCCAACCAGATAAAGCTGCTTCTGATGCAGATTACAATGAATCTTTAAGGTACTGCGTGGCCAATATTAAAGAAATTGGTTTTGTTTGCGGTACGCACAATGAAGAAAGTTGCAGGATTCTGGCGCAATTGCTGGATGACAATAGTATTTCTCATAGCCATCCACACGTGTATTTTGCGCAATTGCTGGGAATGAGTGATAATCTGAGTTTTAACCTGTCTGATTCGAATTATAATGTAGCGAAATACGTTCCCTATGGGCCTGTTAAAGCTGTATTGCCATACCTGTTCAGAAGAGCGCAGGAAAACACTTCGGTTGCGGGTCAGACCAGCAGAGAATTGTCTTTGATTGAGAAAGAAAAAAAACGCAGAAAATCGTAAAAGTTTTTCATTAGAATATATTTGGTTTTTTATGGTTATGAAGCTATTATAAGCATATTCATTGCTGTTTGTAAGCGGTATGCTTATGATGGTTTTATTCGTAAAAGAATGAACAGCATTTAATAAAAAAGGCCCGGAAAATGAATTCCGGGCCTTTTTTGTATTATAGTCGGTTTGGTTAGTACCCTTTGTTTTGGGTGAGCATTGTATTGATTCTCCTTTCTGCATCTGGTATTGGATAGAGGAAATAGTTGCGGTCTGCTTTGCTCATCATTTCCGTTAGTGCCAAACCTGTTCTGCAATAGTCAAACCAGGCTTCACCTTCAAAGAGGAGTTCCAGTCTTTTCTCTTTTTGCACAGCGGTAACAAAGTTGGCTACATTGCTGAAGCTCGAATTGTCCGGGGTACTGATTCCTGCTCTGTCCCTTACTTTTTTATAAGAATTATAAGCTGCAGTGCTTACGCTGCCATCTACGCGTGCCTGAGCTTCTGCATGAATCAGGTACAGTTCCGCAAGACGGATGACAGGGAAATTTTGTACAGCAGGACTAAAAAGTCTGTATTTCCCGATATAGTATTTCGGGTCACCTGTATTTTGATAGATTGTGAATGCTTTTCTCTTATCTGTATCCTCATACATATCGGCAATAGAAGCACCTTCTGCATAGAACAGCATGGATGGACTTGGATTACTAACTGAAGCCAGGGTATTGGTGGCCTGTTCGTCAAATTGCAATTCAAAAATAGATTCTGCAGTGTTTTCGGTTTTCCAGATAGAGGCGTAGTCTTCTTGCAGGGAAAAGCCGCCACTGACAATTACTTCTGAAGAGAGCCTGGCTGCATCGGTGTAGGTATTTGTAGTTGCCCCGTTATAAAGGTATACTTTTGCCAGCAGGGCCTTAGCCGCATTGCTGGTTGCCCGCCCTTTGGTTTCTGCGGTACTGCCATAACTTGCGGGCAGCAGGATGGCCTCCTTGAGATCTGAAATGATTTGTGCGTATACATCAGCAGCGGCATTTCTTGGCACTTTCAGGTTGTCTGTTTCTCCGGTTGGTGTGATGATCAATGGTACGTCTCCAAATGCCCTAACCAGCAGAAAATAGCTGAGTGCTCTTACAAATTTTCCTTCCCTTATAAACTGTTGTTTCTTTGCATCACTGATTGCCCCTTGTGGCATTTCATTAACTTTGACCACGACATTATTGGCTGCATTTATGGTTACGTAGCTGGCATTCCAGATGTTTTGAACCCAGGGATTGTCTATACGGATAGTATTGGATTTGAAATCTGTATATTCTGCATAGCTGGCTGCGTGGTTAACCTGCTGAGCGGAAAATTCGGGAACAATAACGACGGATTGTCCGTAAGAATAGGGGCTAAGCAGGGTTCTGTACATTCCTGTTACGGCAGATTGTGCACCTTGTTCTGTACTGAAGATATTATCTGGAGTAACTTGTGCAATAGGTTCACGGTCGAGAAATTTTTTGCAAGAGCTAAGGCTGAAAAACATACTGGCTGCAAGTATATATTTAAAAGTTGTCTTCATTGTATGTTGATCTTTGGTGCTTAAAAAGTTAAATTAACGCCGGCTGTAAATATGCGTGGCTGTGGGTAACTGCCGTAATCATAACCATAGATAAGCCCTTGATTGGCTCCTCCCTGGTTAGAGGCGACTTCCGGATCATAACCACGATATTTGGTGAATACAAATGCATTTTGTACGGTTGCATAGACGCGCAGGCTTTTTACTTTTAACTTCTGTATGGTTTTTGCATCCAGGGTATAGCCCAGGGTGATGTTTCTAAGCCTGAAAAAAGAACCATCTTCCACGAAGCGATCGGAGATGGCAATGTTGTCAAGGCTTCCTGGTGTTGGGCGGGGTACATCCGTAATGTCTCCCGGATTTCTCCAGCGTCTGGTCCAGTCTATAAAACCGTTGCTGCTTTTATTGCTTCCGTCAAGGCCTGAAGCGAGGTTGTAGTTAAATACATCATTTCCATAAGAAAACTGCCCCATGATACTCAGGTCAAAGTTTTTATACTGGAAGGTATTGGTGATGCCACCAAAAAAGTCTGGATTTGGGTTTCCGATAATAACGCGGTCATTGGGGTCGGTTGGTGCACCGAGCGTACCATCTTTTTTGACATAATCGATCAGACCGGTTTGTGGATTTACTCCTGACATTTTCCAGCCATAGAATGTGCCCAAGGGTAATCCTTCACGGGCGATATTGAGGTTTCCAATACCTCCATATAGTTCTCCTCCTGGCAGGGAAATCACCTTGTTTCTGTTAAAAGACATGTTAAAAGAGGTATTCCATTTAAAATCACCTACCAGGTTCTGGCTTGAGATTTCAAATTCAAATCCTTTATTCTGGATCTTGCCTACATTAGTAAAACGGGTTTGAAAGCCGGAGGTGCCTGGAATAGAGATTCCCACCAATAAATCGGAGGTATTTTTGACATAGTAGTCGGCCAGCAGGGAAATTCTGTTGTTAAAAAAGCCCAGATCTAAACCTATGTCCGTTTGTTCGGTGGTTTCCCATTTCAGGTTCTTGTCGCCCAGTACATTTGGTACATAACCAGAGTTTCCGAGATAGTTATTACTGCCGCTATACAAGGAATAGCTGGCATAGTTTGGGATGTTCTGGTTACCCGTAATTCCCCAGCTGGCTCGTAGTTTAAGGTTACTGATGGTTTTATTTGTTTTCAGGAAATCTTCATCAGAGGCGCGCCATGCTGCACCAAAGGATGGAAAAGTACCATACCGGCTATTGCTGCCGAAACGTGAGGATCCATCTACCCTGATGTTGGCCGTGAAAAGATATTTACCTTTATAATCATAGTTAACCCTTGAAAAAGCAGAGGCGATACTCCATTCTTCCGGGTAAGAATTGGCTCCTGTCAATGTTCCTCCGGCTGAAATATATTTGATGTCGTTGGAAGGAAAATTAGACCGGCGGGCATCTACAAATTCAATTTTTGATTGCTGAACTGAAGCTCCGGCAAGAGCGTCGATATGGTGCTGTCCGAAATTTTTATCATAGGTTAATGTGGTTTCATTGATCCAAAGCTGATCTCTTGTATTTCTTCTTGCGCCAATACCGCCTTGTGCAGCGAAAGACCGGATTCCATTGGGCGGCATAAAAAAGGTTTCATCAATATAGCTTAAATCTGCCCCAAAATTGGTTTTTAACGTCAATTCTGGAATGATCTTATATTCTGCAGTGGCACTGGCCAGCACACGGAAGGTTTGGGCATTGTTGACTGGTAAAAGTAACATCGCTACCGGATTTTCCCGGCTTGTATTCACCTGGTCGTAGGCATAGCTTCCATCAGGGTTGTATACTGGGATATTTGGTGCAACAAGAATGCCGTTCTTTGTTGAACCTTCTTTGGAATTCTCTTCCTGTACGCGATCATTTAGCGCCCTTGTGAGGTTTATCCGTGTTGAAAATTTAAGCTTATCGCTGTGTTGATGGTCCAGGTTTAATCTCGCACTTAAACGACTGAAGTTGGAATTCAGAATCACACCGCCCTGACGCATATAACCAATAGAGGTATAGTATTGGGTTTTGTCAGATCCTCCGTGTGCAGAGAGTTCATAATTGCGGGTAGGAGCGGTTCTGAAGATCTGATCCTGCCAGTCTGTATTGATATTGGGATTGGCAAGTATTTCTGCAGGAACTGGTGTTGGGTTACCATTAGCATCAAGCAGATATTTGTAGTAATCTTTCATGTAATCCTGATACTGGGCGGTATTCATGAATTTGTATTTTCGTTCAGAAGGAATCTGAGAAAAGCCTTCGTAAGCGTTGAAGCTAAAATTACTGGCTCCGGGTTCTCCTTTTTTTGTTGTGATCAGTACTACGCCGTTTGCAGCTCTTGCACCATAAATGGATGAAGAGGCGGCATCTTTAAGAATTTCAACGGACTGTACATCCGATGGGTTTATGGAGGCCAGGATATTGATACCTTGGGTTCCTCCACCAAAATTGAAGTCGCTTCCGCCGGTAAAGTTTGTGGTACTGTTTACCGGAATACCATCAACTACATATAATGGATCTGAACTGGCATTAATGGAAGTTGTACCTCGAACGCGGATATTGAGTCCGCCACCAGGTGATCCTGATTTTTGAGTAACTTGTACACCACCTGCTTTTCCCTGAATGGCTTGTGTAATGGTGGGTAGTACATCATTTTTAATCTGATCTGCTCTGATACTGGATACTGCACTGGTTAATTTAGCCCTGTTTACAGTACCGTAACCGGTGCTGACCACTTGAACTTCTTTAAGTGCCTTGGATTCAGACTGGAGTATGGCATTGACACTTTTTCTGTTGTTGACCGGTTCTTCTTTCGGTTTGTAGCCAATAAACGAGAAAACAAGGATCGCATTAGGTGTTGCTGCAATCCGGTAATTTCCTTTCGCATCTGTGTTGGCTTTTGCTGTGGCGCCTTTTACAGTGATAATAACCCCCGGGAGTGGACCGTTGGCATCGGATACTGTTCCGCTTACGGAGTCTTTTGCTGCGGTATCTTTGTGCAAAGTATCCTGTTTAGGTATCGATGCAGGTGCTATGGAAGGCTTTATGGTATCTTTACGGGCCGTGTCAATCTGACCATGAACAATGCTGGTGCTAAACACCAGAACAAGAAGGAATACGAAGTAAGGTAGAGGGTTTCTTTTCATCTGAAATGCGCTATTCTTTAAGTAATGTGCTTATTAATAGCTCACAGAGGCACAATCTTTGCGCCATGCGGTCAGATAATATTTAAGTATTTAGGATATAGATGTTTACATTATTTGTGCTGTTTTTTGTTGTAGAACTCTTCTACAGCCTGTAGGG
>NZ_QAIL01000499.1:15704-17247 GCF_003061025.1 Pedobacter sp. HMWF019
GAAGGAACAGGTTTTAGTCCTTATTCTCTTTAAAAAGGCTTAGAGGCTTAGGCTTGCTTTTGTTGATTTCTTTTTACGAGTAGAAAACACAGGTATAACAATAGTATCCAGCCTGGAATCAATTCTACAGGTAACTTCATTCCGGTTACCCACATAATGACCAATATACCCACCAGAAAGATCAGGCAGATATAATTGGATAGGGGGTAGATAAAAGAAGGGAATTTAGTTTTGACGTTTTCTATCTTTTTTGCTTTTCTGAATTTGATGTGTGTAATGCTAATCATTAGCCAGTTGATCATTAGTGAAGAGACCACCAGCGACATCAATATGCCTAATGCTTCTTTTGGGATAAGTTTATTAACGATGATACATATTGCGGCGAATATACTGGAAACCAATATAGCCATAATGGGAACATGGCTTTTATTCAATTTCTTTAAAAACGAAGGTGCATTTCCTTGCTCTGCCAATCCATAGAGCATGCGACTATTGCTGTATACGCAGCTGTTGTAAACGGATAGGGCAGCAGTTAAAACGATCAGATTGAGTGCATTGGCAATAATACTTGTAAAGTAAATGGTTTTGCCAAAAAGACTAAACTGAAACCCCTTCAGACTTTCAAAAACCATCACAAAGGGGCTGCTGTCTGTTGTGATATTTTTCCATGGAGATAAAGAAAAAAGGATCACCAGGGCACCTACATAAAAGATCAGAATGCGATAGATCACTTGGTTTGTTGCTTTAGGGATGGTTTTTTCAGGGCTTTCTGCTTCTGCAGCAGTGATTCCAATGAGTTCAAGCCCACCAAATGAGAACATAATCAGGGTAATGGCTGCGAAGAGGCCCTGAAAGCCTCCCTTTCCATCGGAACTAAAAACTCCTTTTGGGAAGAAGCCCCCATCATTCCAGAGATTTTGTATGCTGGCGTGTTCGCCAGCTGAACCACTAACCAGAAGGTAAATCCCAAAAAGGATCATGGCAATAATAGCAATAACCTTTACGATGGAGAACCAGAATTCAACTTCACCATAAACTTTTACAGAAGTGAGGTTTAATGCATTTATGGCAAGGAAAAAGAAAAGGCTTGAGGTCCATAAGGGAATTTCAGGCCACCAGAAATGGACATAAATCCCAATTGCAGTAAGTTCGGACATACTGACAAGGATATAAAGTACCCAGTAGTTCCAGCCCGAAGCGAAGCCGGCAAAAGAGCCCCAGTATCTATAGGCAAAATGGCTGAAGCTACCTGATACGGGTTCTTGTACAACCATTTCTCCCAGCTGGCGCATGATGAAAAAAGCAATGATACCAGCGAGTGCATAACCAAAAATTACAGAAGGGCCAGCAAGCACTGCCGCAGGGCCTATACCTAAAAATAGTCCGGTTCCTATAGCGCCGCCCAGAGCAATTAGCTGAATATGTCTGTTTTGTAACCCTCTTTTTAATTTTTGCCCCTCAGGTGCGTCGTTTGTTTGTTTCAATGTGTCTGAAATTGGTCTGAAGGCAAAAGTGTAAACTTATATTCACTTCAGGTATAAAA
>NZ_QAIL01000500.1 GCF_003061025.1 Pedobacter sp. HMWF019
AAAATAAACTGTGTCAAGGCGGTTATTCATAAGAGTTACTACCTTGACACAGTTTATTTTACATACCCATAAATGAAGTATACATTTTTCATTATTGAAGGGAACTGCATGGGTCAATAAGAATTTATATTATACCTATTTAAAATTAAAAGTGCCACTGGATCGTTTCCGTATATACCACATTCAATATCATTCCGTTCCATTATAATTGATTTTGCAAATTCTATAGCTAAATCTATATTGTCAAAAACAGCATAAACCTCTTGATTCAGTGTAGTTGCATAAATATAATTCTTATCCAATACAGTTCCTGTATTTATATCTGCTCTTAACAGAGCCACCTGTCTATTCTTCAGCAACGGAAATTTTTCCATATTTGTTCTTATTTAAGGCGATACAGGTATTAATTTGGAGCCTGTTGTTCAATCTATTTAATAATACCTTTAGTATAGTTTTAGTTCCTCTGAATTGTATTGTACCTCTATCTCCTAGTTCTGTTGCTTTATTATGCTGTTTTGCGGCATCTTCGAAGACGTGCATTGCTATGTTATGTAGCTTATTTTTATCATAAATCACTAAGTAATTTCCGTCTCCACGCATCCCCAGCCAACCTTTTCACTGTGTTAATATTCACAGCTTCATTACTATTTGATAAAACAATCTCTGCAGCTTGAAACCAAATCATCGGAATATCATCGATAGCTTGTTTTGGAATATACTCATATAAGTTAAAATCATTGGACTTTACTTTATCAATAGCCATATTTCCCAATTCAAATAACTTCTCTATTTCGCGACTGGCATTTACCTTTTTAATCAAATCTATTTGCGACAGAAATCTATCCTCTGTGATGCTAACAGCTTCTATAAATTTGTTGATATCAGTTTTATTTGCCACGTCCCACCAAGAATCAATTACACCATCCAAACAGTATTCTTCAGTCAATAACCTAAAGCGCTCATCTTTAGTCAAAAAATCTCCGACTCTCTTATAACCTTCTTCTGGTATATCATCCCAAACGGCCCCCCAAAGTGTCGTCTTAGATAAGTAATAGGCTGCCGTAAACATTGAATCATAAAAGCTTGAGATCGTAAATCCTAAAGTCAGATAAATATCTTTCGAAATCAATTTTACAAATAATCCATTAGCCATACAGATACTATCCCTTAGTTCTTGATAGCCAAGAGTTTCCAATTGACCTCTTGTTAATTTAATAAGCTGATTTTTAGTCAATTTCATTTAGTTTGAATTTCTTAGATCCAATGTATGATAGTTGCACCTAAACATTTCCTTCCATATAAAACACTCTCATTCTTGGGAGTTTGTAT
>NZ_QAIL01000501.1:0-4233 GCF_003061025.1 Pedobacter sp. HMWF019
GACTATATTAAACTTAGACAATTGTCTCTTACTTACAGTATTCCTAAAAAGATATATACAAAACTTAAAATGTCAAATGCCCAACTCTCTTTGGTGGGCAACAATATTTGGCTTATTTATGCTGATAAGCGCTTGAACGGACAAGATCCGGAGTTTTATGCATCTGGCGGTGTTGCTATGCCTGTTGCCAAGCAGTATACTTTATCGTTAAAATTTGGATTTTAATAAGAATAGATTATGAAACTACATAAAATATCAGTTATCCTGTTGGGCCTTGTTCCATTTGTTTTACCATCGTGTAAAAAATATTTAAACGAGGCACCAGATAACAGAACAGAAATCAACTCCGTAGATAAGGTAGCTCAATTGGTTTCTACTGCTTATCCTACCTACGATTATTTAACTTTTACGGAATCTTCATCTGATAATGCAGAAGATAAGGGGGTAGGGATAGGAAGTACAAATGAGATGTTTGATCTGCCTTATGCCTGGATTGATGTAATTGGCGCGCAAACTAATTCAACATCCAACTACTGGAATGGTTGTTATGAGGCGATAGCGGCCGCCAATCAAGCATTGGAGGCCATTGAAAAACAAGATCTGGGTACAGCCGTGCTGCCTTATAAGGGTGAAGCGCTAGTGGCCAGGGCTTATGCACATTTTATGCTGGTGATGTTGTATTCGAATCCTTATGAAATTGGGGGAGCAAACAGCTCTCCAGGGGTTCCTTATATTACTGCACCTGAAACTAAGGTCATTGTGCAGTATAGCCGTGGCACGGTTAAATCTACCTATGAAAAAATAGAACAGGATTTGGAAGAGGGAATAAAACTACTTTCTGCCTCGGCTTATAAAGTGCCTAAATTCCATTTTACACCTGCTGCAGCCCATGCTTTTGCTGCTCGTTTTTATTTATTCAAAGGGGAGTGGCAAAAAGTAGTGGACCATGCAACTTTAACGGTTCCTGGAAATGATTTTGTAGGTAATATGCGTCCTATTACAACTACTTTAAAGGATATGACCGGGGAGGAATTCAATGCTGCATTTAATTCCAGCTCGCAAAAGTACAACCTCTTATTGTCTAATAATTATTCAACTTACCATTATCAAAATGCCCCAAGACATGGGTACGGGGCTAATCTGGTAAAAATGTTTACCAGCACAAATGTAACAGGTAAAATTTTGGCTAATAGGGTACTGTCGTATGGTGTGCCAAACTACACAACCTACAAATACAAGGGCTATTTCTTCAATACCGGACCGGGGATTGGTTTTCCCTACCTGACTTCAGCTTCATTTACTGTTGACGAGGCAATAATGAACAGAGCAGAGGCTTATGCTGAACTCGGGCAATTTGATGCGGCTCTTAAAGATATTAATGATTTCTATAGTGTAAGGACTAACGGATATAACCCCGCTACTGATGCAGTAACACTGGCTAAGATTAGTGCATTTTACAGCATATCTGATCCAAAAGAGGGTTTGGTGAAGACGATACTGGATGCTAAGAAAGCAGAATTTTTGCAAGAGGGCATCAGGTGGTTTGATATTATACGGCGCAGGCTCACTGTGGTACACAATAATTTTGATGCAACAGGTCTGGAGACATTTACAGAATTAAAGCCCGAAGATAAACGGAGAGTTTTTCAATTGCCAAAAGAGGTTAAATTATCAGGTATAGAATTAAACCCGAGATAAATCGAATATTATGAAACTTATATATAAACTTTTATTTTTTGCTGCTTCTGTTACGACTGTGATTGGATGCCGAAAAACGGAAAATCTTGATGTAGATTATAGTAGTTTTAATGCCGACAATCCGCAGACCAACACCGCATTGGACCAATGGCTGAAAACAAACTTTTTGGATGCCTATAACATAGAGGTAGTATACCGTTACAATAGGTATTATCATGGAAATACGGCTAATGTTACCCCAAATAAACTGGAGGATATTCAACCGACGATGCAGGCTGTACTGGATGGATTTATAGGCCCATATAGGAAAGTTGCTGGAGAGACATTTTCTAAAAAATACATTCCTAAAGAATTTGTTTTATTTGGTTCCTACGCTTATGCGGATTCCAACGATCCGGGCGTAGCAGGGACAGCTGCCGGCGGGAGAAGGATAACCTTATACGGACTAAATGATTATGCCCCACTACCGGATGGTGCCTTCTATTTTTGGGACAGGCAAAGAATTATGCATCACGAATTTGGTCATATCCTGAATCAGATTATTCCCATTCCTACCGATTTTGAAAGTATCTCTAAAGGTTATTATAAACAGCCTTATAAGGATACGCCTATTGATTCAGCACATAAGAATGGGTTTGTGACCAGTTATGCCAGTGGAGTGTCTACAGAGGATTATGCAGAGACGATCAGCTGGTTATTGATTAACGGACAGGTATGGTATGACAATTGGGCAAATACGGCATCTGCGGCTGGTAAAAGCAGACTAATCCAAAAGGAACAAAATGTAATTACCTACTATAATAATTTAGGGATAAACTTTAAAGAATTACAAAGAGAAGTGCAGTTGTACATGAAAAATACACTGAGCCTGAATGAATCTAAATTTCCTTATTGGTTAACAAAAAAAGTATTTACTTCGATGTTGCTGGATTTGAAATCAGATGTTTATTTAAAATATGGTAGTTCAGATGTTTTTAACCAAGTCTATAATCAGGTAAAAACAGCCGTGAATGCACTGCCAAATTATGGATTAACATTCAATTTCATGAAAATCAATTTTACTTCTGCTACCACGGTCAATCTGCAGATTAGTTTTAACCAGGGAACAAATGCTTATGTCGCGGATTATCCTTTCAATATGAATGTGAGCTCCGCTACAGGAGAAGTTAATTTTACCCCAAATGGACCATGGACAGGAAATGCGACTTTGCTTCAGACGTCTGTACAACCTATGCTGGATTACCTAAGCAACAATACATTTGTAGCGGACTGGCTTCCGGTGAGTATTAATGCAGATAACTATATGAAATATGGTGGTTTCTCGGTAAAGGGTAGCCCTGCAAGTTATTTTTATGGACCATTAGCTTATTAATTTATTTAAGACAAAATGAAGAGATTATTATTTTTTATTGCACTCTTATCATTATTGATGAGTTGCAAAAAAACATCCTACGTTGCTAAATTTGATAAGACGCCTCAGGAGCGGGTTGGGGAGCAGATGGCTTTGGTTTCTAATATATTAACATCCGCTGAAAATGGCTGGATTGCCTCTTTGCCTACCAGTGCGGGAGGTGGGTATGGTTTTTATGTGAGTTTTGATAAAGATCAAAATGTGAAAATGTATGCTGATATGACAGACCAAAGTGCTGCGGAGGTAGGAAAGTCGTATTACAGGATAAAACAGGATATGGGTACGGATTTGGTTTTTGATACTTATAATTACATATCAATGTTGGACGATCCGGATTCAAAAGTTATGGGAGGAGCAAGTAAAATAGGGTATAGTAGTGATGTTGAGTTCATCTATGACCGCTCAACGGCAGACAGTATCGTCCTTATTGGAAAAAAATACCGACAGCCTTTTAAACTGATTAAAGCTACTGCAGCACAAAGAGCCATTTATGAGGCAGGGGGATATAAAACAGCGATTAATAAATTTAAGAATTTTTTCGCTACAACTAAAAACCCTTATATAGAGCTGGCCTCTGGTAATGCCACACTCAAGATTGGGATAACACCTAATATGACAAATGATCTTGATAATGGTAAGAGAGTAGATTTTACAGGAGTTTTAGCGGACGGGACTACGGTTGCCTCGAGTGCTGAGAAATTTAATTTTACACTGGATGGTGCTACAATTCTTAATAAAGGCCTGGTTTTTCAAGGAATTAGTTTTGTGAAATTTGTTTGGAAAAACGAAACTACATTAGCTGTGTATGATGCGAGTGGAAAAGAATATATCCTCAAAAGCTCACCTACACCCTTGGTTCCGCTTTATCAATTGTGGGGCAGTAAATACAGTGGAATGCTTTCTGAATTTAAGACCATTTATAAGGGAACTTCTGCTAATGGTGCTGCCATTTTAAATTACTTTCACAATAACTTGACGACTTCGGCGGTTACAGGATATGTGTTTAATTATGGACGTATAAATTTTGTATGGAATGTGGTCAACAAGAGATTGACGATTAATGCACATACCAGTCAAAGTGGTGGAGCAAGTACCTGGGTAACGACTTCGACCTATAATTATAC
>NZ_QAIL01000501.1:4243-10338 GCF_003061025.1 Pedobacter sp. HMWF019
TTCACCTTGTTGTCAGCGCCATCAGGTGGCTATGCAGCGAAGATTATTGTTAAGCTACATGACTTTATACTGGCTAATCGGGTCTCTTTTGATTACTATGTTGATGGTGAAAATACATATGGTAAAATGACGAGCGTGGATGATCCATCTATTGTGATGACTTTTGTCCTGCAGTAAATTCTTTTTTGGAATACACAAAGGCCGGATTATTGTCCGGCCTTTGTATTATATATCTTAAGTTTTTGGTTTACCCTTGCTGCTCCATCTTCTGGAGCCACTGCTTGGCGTTCTTTTCGTTCCACTTAAATTTGGTTCCCGATCCTGACGTTGTCCTTGTGGTTTACCATTCGGTTGTCCTTGCCTCCCGCCTTGTCCACCACGGTTTCCGCTTTTGGCTTTTGGCTTTTCTGCCGTAGCCATTAAGCTTTGCCAGCTCATTGCAAAAGGATTGTCTTCAGCGACAGGTACCGAAAGACCAATCAGTTTTTCTATATCCTTTAAATATTCTTTTTCTTCTGCATCACAGAATGAATAAGCAATACCACTTAAACCTGCACGGCCGGTACGGCCAATTCTGTGTACATAGGTTTCAGGGATATTTGGTAGCTCATAATTGATCACATGGGTCAGTTCGTCTACATCAATTCCCCTTGCTGCAATGTCTGTAGCAACTAAAATACGGGTTGTTCTGGCTTTGAAGTTTGTTAAAGCCCTTTGTCTCGCATTCTGTGATTTATTACCATGGATGGCTTCAGCTCTAATGCCGGATTTGATCAGGTCTTTAACCACTTTATCTGCACCATGTTTGGTTCGTGTAAAAACCAATGCCGTTTCAATGCTTTTGTCCTGAAGGATATGGTTCAGTAAACTGCGTTTGTCATTTTTAGTGACAAAATAAACGGCTTGTTGTATTTTTTCTGCCGTAGAAGAAACAGGTGTCACTTCTACTTTAGTTGGGTCGGTTAAAATCGTATTGGCCAGTTTCTGAATTTCTCCAGGCATGGTTGCCGAGAAAAACAAGGTTTGTCTCTGCGCAGGAAGTTTGGCAATTACCTTTTTGACGTCGTGGATAAATCCCATATCCAGCATTCTGTCTGCTTCATCAAGAACAAATATTTCCAGATCTCGCAGGCTGATAAAGCCTTGTCCCATCAGGTCTAATAATCTTCCTGGTGTCGCAACTAAAATATCAACTCCCCGGTGCAGGGCATCTGTCTGTGCTTTTTGACCAACACCGCCAAAGATCACCAGATACTTTAAAGGCAGGTTTCTCCCATAAGCTTTGAAACTTTCCTCAATTTGAATTGCCAGTTCTCTGGTTGGTGTAAGAACCAATGCTTTAATGGTTTTTGGCCCTTTGGTATTGTTGTGGGGCTTATATAACAATTGAAGCATAGGAATGGCAAAAGCCGCAGTTTTACCTGTTCCGGTTTGTGCACAGCCCAATAGATCTTTGCCTTTTAATATAGTTGGGATGGATTGTTCTTGTATGGGGGTTGGTTGAGTATAACCTTCTGTTTGCAGCGCATTTAGAATCGGCTCAATCAGGTTTAATTCTTTGAATAACAATGTATATGTATTTAATGTTTAATGGAATGAAAAGAATAGATTTCAATTCCGTACAAATGTACGGATAAATTTAGGTTATTTTTTTTCTTTAAATCTGCTGAAAAAAAGCAAGGCAAAAACACATAGGACAAAGCCGACAACTCCGTTTAGACGCAGCCCATAATCTTTTCCCGGGTCTTTACCATAGACAGTGAGCATGGCAAAGACGGCAATACCAAGGGTCTGACCCAATTTGACAAACAGATATTTTACGGCGAAGAACATACCCTCATGGTTTTCGCCCGTTTCTTCTGTATCTTTTTGGGCAATGTCTGCGAGGATAGCATTAGGTAAAATACCAAGCGCAGCTAAAGGAAAAGAGGCACAGCTGACCATGATATACATTTGTGCCGTGGATGAAAAAGGAAGTCTACCAAGAAAATAGATGGTGACAAAAATGAGGCTGAGTACCGCAAAAGCGATCATAACCAGAGGTTTCTTTCCGAATCTTTTAGCGCCATAATTGATAAAGGGATAAAAAACCAGGGACAGGAGAACCATAATTCCCATAAACTTGCCACCATCAGAATCAGGAAGACCAAGCAATACGGTAACGAAAAAAAGCAACCCGCTGGAAATAATGCTTAGCGCGATATAATAAGAGAAATCTGAAATCAGGTAATATTTAAAGTTAGAATTTCTGAATGTATTTTTAATGGCAGGAAGTAATGGGATATGAGTCGGTTTCGCTTCGCTGTATTCTCTTTCATCGATGGCAATGACAGGTACGATCATAACCAGCCCGGCAAGAATACAAAGTCCCCACATGGTATATTGAAGCGCGAGTGTCCTGTCTGAAATGGCAAAAATTTCCTGCAGCAGGTCTGCGTAGTTATTACATAGCGCAGCAATGATCATCCCAACGACGAAACCCACCTGCTGATAGGTTGAAAGGCGGACTTTTTTTTCTGGATTATGGGCAAGTTCAGGAAGCAATGCATTATATGGTATGATATACGTTGTCAGGGATATAAAGAATCCGGCCAGCATAAAAGTGAGCCACCAGGCATTGGTGATACTTTCTCCGTTGACCAATGGATGAAAGACCAGCCCGCAGAAAATGACTGAAGGAACAATGGCATAACGCATGATGGGGATTCGTCGTCCTTTTGGATTCTTGCTGCTGTCGCTCAAAGAAGCAATAAAAGGATCATACAAAGCGTCAAATAAACGTCCGGAGGCAGCAATCAGGGAAAGAATGTTAAATGCACCGAACACCAGCAGCTGTGGAACCAGAGGGCTCAAGCCAGAGTTGTTTGGCGGCAGATAAAAGTAAGGGAGCATGACAATGATAATATTGGTCATGATACTCCATCCCATCATGCCTGAAGCGTATGCGATTTCTTTTTTGAGTGGAAGTGTTTTGACAGGCATTGTGAACGATTTTCGCTGGGTATCCGGGAATTTTTGATGAAGATAATGTAAAATGTGTATTTGTTGAAACTTTGTGGAGGATAAGACCTGCTTATTCATTAAATTTGTAGTTCTACACAATAAACATCATGGCAGAACCTATTTATAACGATGACAGCATACGGTCCCTCGACTGGAAAGAACACATCAGATTACGTCCCGGAATGTATATTGGGAAGTTGGGCGATGGTTCAGCGCAGGATGACGGGATCTATGTTTTACTGAAAGAGATCTTTGATAACTCTATTGATGAGTTTGTGATGGGCTCCGGACGTACGATTGAGATGACGGTTTCTGAACATAAGGTGAATGTACGCGATTATGGAAGGGGTATTCCTTTGGGTAAAGTAATCGATTGTGTATCCAAAATTAATACAGGAGGAAAATACGATAGTAATGCTTTCCAAAAGTCTGTTGGTTTAAATGGGGTGGGTACAAAAGCGGTGAATGCTTTGTCTGCCAGTTTTGTTGTTCAGTCATACCGCGATGGGAAAACAAAAAAAGTAGAATTCTCTAAAGGGGAGATAGTGACCGAACATCCAATCATTGATACTACACAACGGAATGGTACTGCTATTACCTTTTATCCGGATGAAAGCATATTCAGAAATTATCATTACATATCTGCTTTTGTGGAGAGTATGGTTTGGAATTATGTGTTCCTCAATACTGGCCTTACGGTAAATTATAACGGACAAAAGTATTTGTCGGAACGGGGATTGTATGATCTTTTGCATAAAGTGGCTGATGTAGAAAGTATTCGCTATCCCATTATCCATTTGAAAGGCCATGATATTGAGATTGCGATGACGCATGGCCAGCAATATGGCGAGGATTACCATTCCTTTGTAAATGGACAGCATACTACACAGGGGGGGACACATCAGGCTGCCTTTAGAGAAGCGGTGGTGAAAACGATCCGGGAGTTTTATAAAAAAGAATACGATGCCTCAGATATCAGGGCTTCTATTATTGCTGCAATCTCTATCCGGGTGCAGGAACCGGTATTCGAATCTCAGACCAAAACCAAATTAGGGTCACAGAATATGGGGCCTGAAGGTCCTTCGGTACGTACTTTTATCAATGATTTTGTTAAAAAAGAACTGGATGATTATTTGCATAAAAATCAGGAAGTTGCAGATGCTTTACTAAAAAGGATCCTGCAGTCTGAAAGGGAACGGAAGGACATTGCCGGAATCAAGAA
The DNA here is from genome assembly GCF_003061025.1 of Pedobacter sp. HMWF019. Taxonomy (GTDB): domain Bacteria; phylum Bacteroidota; class Bacteroidia; order Sphingobacteriales; family Sphingobacteriaceae; genus Pedobacter. The sequence continues at coordinate 8,469 of NZ_QAIL01000501.1, forward strand.
ATTGGCCAATGACCGGGCAAAGAAAGCGTCTTTACACAATAAAAAACTCAGAGACTGTAAGGTTCATTTTAATACAACACACGATAAAAGATACGAAACTACTTTATTTATTACAGAGGGGGACTCCGCATCTGGTTCTATCACTAAATCAAGGGATGTAGATTGTCAGGCTGTTTTCAGTTTAAAAGGAAAACCTTTGAACTGCTATGAACTGACTAAAAAAGTGGTATATGAGAATGAAGAGTTCAACTTACTTCAGCATGCCTTAAATATTGAAGATGGTCTGGATGGCCTGCATTACAATAACATCGTTATTGCAACAGACGCGGATGTGGATGGAATGCACATCCGTTTATTAATGATGACTTTCTTTTTGCAGTTTTTTCCTGACTTGGTTAGGGCCGGTCACGTTTATATTCTGCAAACTCCTTTATTCCGGGTGAGAAATAAGAAAGAGACCATCTACTGTTACAGCGATGATGAACGTAAGAAAGCCATTGCGAAATTGGGAGCAAAACCTGAGATTACACGATTTAAAGGATTAGGTGAGATCTCTCCGGATGAGTTTGGTCTGTTTATCGGAAAGGATATCAGACTTGATCCGGTTATTCTTAAGGATCAGACTATTAAAAATCTGCTTGAATATTATATGGGTAAAAATACACCAGATCGTCAGCAGCATATTATCCGGAATCTACGGGTTGAAAAGGATACCATTGATGACTTGGTTTCCACCGAAAAGCCGTTGGTGGAAAATGAACCGGATAGCACGTTGGATGTTGCTTAATCGTAGATAGATACGTCTTTTGTTCTTTTTTTTATTTATCATTGTATTCTAATCAGATCCCTTTTGCTAGAGAATAAACAGGTTTAATATTTATTGCTGTTTGCTTTACTTTTATGACATTTGTAGCAAAGGAAAAGTCTTCTTTTAATAACATTGTAGTGCTATTCGTGGTGCTTATACTGTTTCTCTTTGTGTTTTTTTTGTTCATGAGGAGCAATAAAGTAAATGCATTAAAGCAAAATACAGAAGCACTCGTCAATTTGCAGGAGGATTATTCCAGGATTGATAACTTCATTTATTTACTCTATGAAGCGGAAAGTAACTCCAGGTTATATGAAGCTACAGCTGATAAGCGATACATCCGGGAATTTCTGTCTCAAATCCAAACAGCATCTGCTTTACTCGGAGATTTGGATGCAGGTCTGGATAAAACAGAAATAAATGAACTTAGGGATAGTATTAAACAAAAGAAATTAAACAGGGAAAGTTATTTAAAAATAAGAAAGCTTACCGATAGTTTAATTGTTGGTGTGTCCAAACTTGGTTTGGTAGAAAAACAAGCCTTGCCAAAGGGTGTTGTGATATCTAAAAAAACTGCGAAGGTGCAAACCATCGTTCATATGGATACGGTCAGAAAATCTTCTCCAAGGAAAAAATTTCTGGGTAGATTATTTTCTGGTAGTAACACCCGGGATTCCTTGTTGATCGTACGAAGAGAAGAAAAGAAAATTTTGCGATCGGAAGTTAAGGGAATCAGTGCAAAACAGCACAGGATTTTAGATGCTTATTATAGCAAGCTCTATTCCACTACCAATAAATTAAAGCCTGAAGAGATAGAAATCCTATTTCTGAATCATAAACTGATTGCAGAGATCATTGCTGATTTACAGTTGTATAAGAAAATCCAGATCAGCCGGATAGAGAAAAACAGAATTGTTCTAAGTAATGAACTCGCGAGAGAAATGAAGCAATTGGATAGGATTTCTGTATTGAATGCTTTGTTGTTGTTGAGTCTGGTGGGTTTAATTGTTTACAATGTGTTTAAATTATATAAAAATGAACGTTTGTTGATCACTTTAAGTA
>NZ_QAIL01000502.1 GCF_003061025.1 Pedobacter sp. HMWF019
GATAAATAGAGAATATAGCTAATTATAAATACTATGATTAACGGGATATAGATTCTCAAGAATCTCTTTTTTAAAAAAGTTCTAAAGGATCTGTCGGCTGATCTTTGAAATGAGTAGTGAATTACAAAGCCGGAAAGTATGAAAAACAACATTACGGCTTCCTGGCCAAATTTGAATAAAAATGAAATGTCGTGATTAAAGACTATACATTTTGCATTGAACAGATGATGTAGAATTACATATACTGCAGCGAAGCCTCTTAATGATTCAAGTTTTTGTAATTTATTTTGCATTTTGGAGCGTATTCGTTAAAGATATGAATTTTATTGAAAATAATGGGCTTTTTTGATTTAAATTGCACGTGAACACCGCTATTAAAAGTTAAGTGTGTGATCTTTTTTCTATAAGTAAGCTTCTTTTATCGTTAAGTGATCCTTTGAGGGTAATTTGGTATAAAAAATTAAGTGAAAGATAAGGCTAACTCTGGGACATTCTATAAAGAGATTGACCAATAAGACGAAACTAATTATTGCAACAGCCCTTAATATTTTGCTATATTTGTATTGTCAGCGGATAGGAAAACCAATGATGTTTATACAATATTTTATTGATGGTATAATAAGAGTTGTATAAAGGATTACAAATCAATTACTTAAAACAAATCATAGTTGTAGATGATTAACATTACACTGCCTGATGGCTCAGTTCGTCAGTATGAAAAGGGCATAAACGCCCATCAAATTGCATTATCCATTTCTGAAGGCTTGGCCCGTAACGTATTGGCTGCGGAAGTAAATGGTGAAGTTTGGGATTCTTCCCGGGCTATTGAAAACGATGCTTCTGTTAAATTGCTGACCTGGAATGATACTGCTGGTAAATCGACTTTCTGGCATTCTTCTGCTCACTTAATGGCTGAAGCCCTGGAAGCTTTATATCCGGGAACTAAATTTGGTATTGGTCCGGCTATTGAAACTGGATTTTACTACGATGTGGATTTTGGAGACAGAGAATTTTCTTCGGATGACTTCAAAGCGATCGAAACGAAGATCCTGGAGCTTGCTAAACAAAAGGAAACTTTTGTTAGAGAAAGCGTTTCTAAAGCAGATGCTGTAAAATATTTTACAGAAAAAGGCGATGAGTACAAATTAGATTTAATTGACGGCCTGGAAGATGGAAAGATCACTTTCTATACTCAGGGTAACTTTACAGATCTTTGCCGTGGTCCGCACATTCCAAATACCGGTTTTGTAAAAGCGGTAAAGTTAATGAATGTTGCCGGTGCTTACTGGAGAGGTGATGAGACCAGAAAACAGCTGACTCGTATTTATGGAGTTACTTTTCCGAAAGCAAGTGAGCTGACAGAATATCTTCATATGATTGAAGAAGCGAAAAAAAGAGACCACCGTAAATTAGGTAAGGAACTTGAGCTTTTTGCTTTTTCTGAAAAAGTAGGTATGGGCTTGCCTTTATGGTTGCCTAAAGGAACTGCTTTACGTGAACGTCTGGTTCAATTTCTGACTAAAGCACAGGGAAAAGCTGGCTATGAGCAGGTGGTAACGCCACATATTGGACATAAGAACTTGTACATCACTTCAGGCCATTATGAAAAATATGGTAAAGATTCTTTTCAGCCTATTAAGACGCCTCAGGAAGGGGAAGAGTTTTTCCTGAAACCGATGAATTGTCCGCACCATTGCGAAATCTATAAAGTGAAACCGCGTTCTTACAAAGACCTTCCTTTGCGTTTTGCAGAGTTTGGTACTGTGTACCGTTATGAGCAGAGTGGGGAGCTTCATGGTTTAACCAGGGTTCGTGGCTTTACTCAGGATGACGCGCATTTGTTTTGCCGTCCGGATCAGGTAAAGGAAGAATTTAAGAAGGTAATTGACCTGGTGCTGTATGTGTTTAAGTCTTTGGGTTTTAACGATTACATCGCACAGGTGTCTTTGAGAGATCCTGATAATAAATCAAAGTACATCGGTACAGATGAAAACTGGCACCTGGCGGAATCGGCTATCATAGAAGCTGCTGCTGAGAAGGGTTTACCTACTGTGGTAGAGCTTGGAGAGGCTGCATTTTATGGTCCGAAACTGGATTTCATGGTGAAAGATGCCTTGGGAAGGAAGTGGCAGCTTGGAACAATCCAGGTAGATTACAACTTGCCGGAGCGTTTTGAGCTGGAATACACAGGTAGTGATAACCAGAAACACAGACCGGTTATGATCCACCGTGCACCGTTTGGTTCACTGGAACGTTTCATTGCGGTACTGATTGAACATTGTGCGGGTAACTTCCCGTTATGGCTTTCTCCTGAACAGTTTATTATTCTTCCTATCTCAGAAAAATATGAAGAATATGCGAAAAAAGTTTCAGATGAACTAAATAATTCCGATATTCGCGGTTTGATTGACTTCCGTGATGAGAAAATCGGGAGGAAGATTAGGGATGCAGAGGTTAAAAAGATCCCTTATATGTTGATTATCGGAGAGAAGGAGATGGCAGATGGCAAGGTTTCGGTAAGAAAACATGGAGATGGAGATGTAGGTGAGATGACTCTGCAAGAGTTTAGTGAATTATTAATTAAAGAAATAACAGTTTAAATAAGATACAAATTTGGCATTAGGCAGACCAGGATTTAACAGGGGACCACGTCCTCCTTTTAAGAAAAAAGAAGCAGAACATAATATTAATCAGTTTATCAAGGCTCAGGAAGTGAGATTAGCTGGAGATAATGTTGAACCGGGGATCTATCCTTTGGCAAAAGCTTTGGCCCTTGCCGATGAGTTGGAATTAGACCTTGTAGAG
>NZ_QAIL01000053.1 GCF_003061025.1 Pedobacter sp. HMWF019
ATTCAGGCCTTTTCTTTTATAAAATTGGAGGTTGATTACATATTTCTCCTGTATTGTCCGCCAACCTGGTAGAGCGCATTTGAAATCTGCCCAAGCGAGCATACCTTACATACTTCCATCAGCTCCTCAAAGATGTTTTTACCTTCTATAGCCGATTTTTGCAATTGGGTCAATATTTGCGCGGTAAGGGATGCGTTTCTGTCTTGAAAGGCTTTTAATGCGGTGATTTGATATTGCTTCTCTTCTTCTGTAGCGCGAATTACTTCACCAGGAACAATCGTTGGAGAGCCGTTTTTGTTCAGGAAAGTATTTACGCCTACTATAGGATATTCACCCGTATGTTTAAGCGTTTCGTAGTAGAGACTCTCTTCTTGTATCTTGCCACGCTGATACATGGTTTCCATGGCGCCAAGTACTCCACCTCTGTCATTAATTCTTTTGAATTCCTGCAATACAGCATCTTCAACAAGCTCAGTAAGGTCTTCGATAATAAAGGCACCCTGTAAAGGATTTTCATTTTTGGCAAGTCCAAGTTCCCTGTTGATGATGAGTTGTATGGCCATGGCCCGTCTTACAGACTCCTCTGTAGGTGTTGTAATCGCTTCATCGTAAGCATTGGTATGAAGGGAATTACAATTGTCGTAGATGGCATAGAGGGCCTGTAATGTAGTCCTGATGTCATTAAAATCAATCTCCTGCGCATGCAGCGAGCGGCCGGAGGTTTGAATATGGTATTTTAGTTTTTGTGAACGGTCATTACCTTTGTACTTGTTTTTGATCGCTTTGGCCCAGATTCTTCTAGCCACACGGCCTATAACGGAGTATTCTGGATCTATACCATTGGAAAAGAAGAAAGATAGGTTAGGGGCAAAATCGTCAATATGCATACCTCTGCTTAAATAGTATTCTACAAAGGTGAAGCCGTTGCTTAGGGTAAAGGCTAATTGTGAAACTGGGTTTGCACCCGCTTCTGCAATATGATAACCGGATATAGATACGGAATAAAAATTTCTGACCTTTTCTTCTATGAAATATTTTTGAATATCTCCCATCATACGTAAGGCAAATTCTGTAGAGAAAATACAGGTATTTTGTGCCTGGTCTTCTTTTAATATATCTGCCTGGACAGTACCCCTTACGGTGCTGATGGCATGCGCCTTAATCTTTGAATAGACATCCGCTGGCAGAACCTGATCGCCTGTTACACCAAGTAACATCAGTCCCAGTCCACTGTTTCCTGCAGGCAATGTTCCGCTGTAGGTAGGTCTTGTAATCCCTTTTTGCAGGTATATGGCGGCAATTTTTTGTTCTGTTTCTTCTTCCAGCCCATGCTCAACGATGTATTTTTCACACTGCTGATCAATGGCGGCATTCATAAAGAAGCCCAATAACATTGGTGCAGGGCCATTGATGGTCATAGAAACAGATGTGGAAGGTGCACATAAGTCAAAACCGGAATATAACTTTTTGGCATCATCAAGCGTGGCAATGCTTACCCCTGAATTTCCTATTTTCCCATAGATATCCGGACGAATGTGCGGATCTTCTCCATATAAGGTTACAGAATCAAATGCGGTAGATAAGCGGTGTGCAGGTTGTCCTAGGGAGACATAATGAAAACGTTTGTTTGTCCTTTCTGGCCCGCCCTCTCCTGCAAACATTCTTGTTGGGTCTTCACCATCACGCTTAAGTGGGAAAACACCAGCAGCATAAGGGAATTCGCCAGGTACGTTTTCGGTGAGCAGCCAGCGCAAGATATCTCCCCAATCTTCATATCTTGGTAGTGAAACCTTTGGTATTTTTAATTTGGATAATGATTCATAGAATAATGGCTGTTTGATTTCTTTATCGCGTACTTTATAAATGAAGTTTTCAGCTTTGTATTTGAGTTTGGTTTCTGGCCATTCTCTTAGTAATCTCCTGCACTGTCCATCCAGTTGCTCTTCTAAATGGCTATAAATCTCTTCCAGGGCTTTATGGGTGTCTGCATTGATCGTTGGGGCTTTTGAAGAAATGTTTTCCTTAGAAAGGCTTAAAACCCCTTGCAGTTGGTAAAGTTTCCGTGCAATGGTACTTTGCTGGTCAACCCAATCATTATAGCTTTGGCTCGCCTCTGCAATTTCGGCAAGGTACCTGATCCGGTCGGGAGGGATGATATAGATCTTTTCTGATTGTTCTGCTGTAAGAATCATCTGGGCTTTAAAGTCAACTCCTGTTTTTTCTTTAATTTTTTCCATTAAAGAAGTGAATAAATTGTTCATTCCCGGGTCGTTGAACTGAGAGGCCATGGTACCATAAACGGGTATGGTTTCATCCTTGGCATCGAAAAGATTATGGTTACGTTTATATTGTTTGCGTACATCCCTTAGGGCGTCAAGTGCACCACGTTTATCAAATTTGTTAATGGCAACCAGGTCTGCAAAATCAAGCATGTCGATTTTCTCCAGTTGGGAGGCTGCCCCAAATTCTGGGGTCATTACATACAGAGAAACGTCGCAATGTTCGGTAATCTCCGTATCGGATTGTCCAATACCAGATGTTTCCACAATGATGAGGTCATAGCCTGCTGCCTTGCAAATGTCGATGCTTTCCTGAACGTTCTTGGACAAGGCCAGATTGGCTTGCCTGGTGGCAAGGGAACGCATATAGATTCTTGGATTGTTGATGGCATTCATTCGGATCCGGTCACCAAGTAAGGCGCCTCCGGTTTTTCTTTTAGAGGGGTCTACCGAAATGATGGCCATGGTTTTATCTTTGACTTCGATTAAAAATCTTCTGACCAGTTCATCTACAAGAGAAGACTTTCCAGAGCCACCTGTTCCCGTGATGCCTAGAACAGGGGCATGATTGGCTTTGGTGAGCTTTTTTAGCTCGTTCACAAAGACTTGTGCACCTTCCGGATCATTTTCTGCAATTGTTATGGCTGCTGCTATGCTCTTTACTTCTTTGTGGGGTATTTTTTTCAGGTCTCCGTTAACTGAGGTAGTTGTCACATAATCGGTTTGTTCCAGCATGTTGTTGATCATACCTTGCAAACCCATTTTTCTTCCATCATCTGGTGAGTAGATTCGGGTAATTCCATAATCCTGAAGTTCCTGGATTTCAGAAGGGAGGATAACTCCTCCACCGCCCCCAAATATCTTGATGTGTGGTGCACCTCTCTCTTTAAGCAGATCATGCATGTATTTGAAATACTCCATGTGGCCTCCCTGGTAGGAAGTCATAGCAATACCCTGAACATCTTCCTGAATGGCGCAGTTCACCACTTCATCAACAGAACGGTTATGCCCCAGGTGGATCACTTCTGCACCGGAAGATTGAAGGATGCGGCGCATAATGTTAATTGTTGCATCATGTCCGTCAAATAGTGCAGCGGCAGTTACAAAACGTATTTTATTTTTAGGTTTATAGATCTGAATGTGTTCCATAGATTGGATTATACTTGGTCAACAAAGGTACTAAAAATAAGAAAGCCGCAGGTTATGCGGCTTTCTTATTTTATTGATGAGTGAGTTCTGTGATGGGCTCGCCTACACTGCCGTTTGGCATTTGAATGTGCAGCATTGCCGCCAATGTAGAGGCAATGTCTGTCATGTAATGGGTTTTATTGGTTTTACCTGCTTTTACTTTCCAGCCCATAAATACCAATGGGATGTGCGCATCGTAAGGGTACCAGGCACCATGGGTGGTTCCAGTATTTCCACCATCAAACCAGTTTGGTTTGGAGATAAAATAAATTTCACCACTTCTTCTGGCATTATAGCCATTAGACAATCTTCTTTTTAATTCTTCCGGGAGGGTTGCATTGCTGATTTTAGTCAGGTCAACGGCATCCATAATGCCTTTCTGATGTTTGAGGTGGTTGATGGCCAAAGCTTTAATTTTTTCAAAGTCTGCCTTGTTATCGCTGATTAACTGGTGATCGAAGATTACCTCATTATTCATAACAATCAGCACACTGTTTTTTAGCTTGAATTCTTTTTCGATTTCGGTATTCAGCTCTTTTGCCAGTTGTCTGTTGCTTAAAATCCCACCCGGTAATTTGTGCTCTTCCAGAAAGCCAGGGACGTGGGCGGCACCATGGTCGGCAGTAAGGAAGAACAGATAATTGCCTTTACCTACGGTTTGATCCAGGTAATTAAAAAAATCTGCCAGATCTTTATCCAGTCTTAAGTAAGTATCTTCTGCCTCGATAGAATTAGGTCCAAATTGGTGGCCTACATAATCTGTCGAAGAGCAACTGACCGCAAGGAAATCCGTAACCGTGTTTTTTCCCAAGTTCTCAGCGGCAATAGCCTTTTTAGCCAGGTCCAGAGTCATGGTGTTACCATAAGGGGTGCTTCTGATCAGGTCATAATTTTTACCAATGGAATTTTTCAGTATGTGCGGGAAAGTGGATTTGTCTTCACCTTTATATAATCCTTCATAAGATTTATCGTCGCCTGAACTTTGTACATAAGTGTTGATCGGATACAAAGTATTCCAGTCATTAGCATAGTAGGCATCAGTTTTTCGCAGCTGATTATAAGCAGACACCCATGAAGGTAGTTCCTGCATATAATAAGTACTGGTGATCCAGTTGCCGGAAACACCGTCATACCAGTAGGCTGCATTCGCAGAATGCCCGGCAGGTAGAATAGAACCCCGGTCTTTTAAGGAGATACCAATAACTTTGCTTCTGAAATTTGTAGAAAGTCTGAGTTCATCTGTAATGGTATTGGACAGCAGATTTTTTGGAGACATCTCTCCTGCGTTTGAACTGCTGCCTACGGTTTTTACATCCTTGTCTTCTGTACAATATACATCTCTGCCCAATTCAGGATCGTACCAGTTGTTTCCAATGATACCATTAATTGCAGGAACAGATCCTGTATACACGCTGGAGTGTCCGCAAGCGGTATAGGTAGGCAGATAAGGGATAAAAGTGTTTTCTGCAGAGAAACCTTCGTTAATGAGTCTCTTGAATCCTCCTGAACCGTATCTTTCATAATATCTGTACAGGTAATCCCATCTCATCTGGTCTACAACTAAACCAACAACGAGTTTAGGACGGCTAATAGCAGCGGGATAATTGGTTGTGGTGGATGAAGGTTTTTTTGCCGTTTTGTGTTGAGCCAATACAGGGGTGCACAACAAGAGCAAGGCAGAAAATTTTAGGAATGTTTTTTTCATTAGTACTTAATTTCTTCTAGTCAGGCCTATTTTCCATAAAGATTGGTCAGGCTGGATTTGTAGTTGAATGATTAGGATGCAAATGTAACGACTTCCTATTGAAGTCGTTCATTAAGCAATTGTAAAGAAATTATATAACTTCAGCAACAACAAAGGTACTTCCGCCTACAAAAATCAGGTCGCCTGGAAGGGCGGCAGCTTTTGCAGCGTTTAAAGCATCCTTTATGATTTTAAAGGTTTTGCCCTTAAGATGATGTTTACCAGATTGTGAAGCCAGTTCTTCTGCGGGTAATGCCCTTTCCAAATCTGGTTGAGTGAAATAATAGTTCGCGTCTTTTGGCAGCAGAGATAGTACACCATTAATGTCCTTGTCTTTTACCATACCAATAACCATGTGGAGTTGCTGGTGTGGCGTATTGCGGATATTTTGGAGCACTTCTGTGATGCCTGCAATATTATGTCCGGTATCTACAATAATGAGCGGAGATTGACTAAGAATTTGCCATCTGCCTTGTAGACCGGTAATCTTCTTAACACTTCTCAGGGCTTTAAAAAGAGCCTCGTCTGAAATAGTATAGTGCAGCTTTTTTAAAAGCTGTACAGTCTGAACGACTGTAAGGATATTTTTTAACTGGTAAGTTCCGGTCAGGTCCAGCTGCAAATCTTTGAGCAAAGTGCCAGTAGAGTTGAGTATAGAAGTGATCAGATAAGCCTTACTGTTTCTTATGGAAGAAAGTGTCAACTCGTCCTCCGCGAAAAATAGAGGGCTCCCGGTTTCAGTTGCTTTTTGAATAAATACCGGATCTGTTTCCGGATGGTGTTCTCCGATCACTGCCGGAATTCCAGGTTTAATAATCCCCGCTTTCTCAAAAGCAATTTCTTTTAAAGTATTGCCCAGCATATTGGTATGATCAAGGCTAATATTCGTGATCACTGATACCTCCGGAGTGATGATATTGGTGGAGTCGAGCCTTCCGCCCAAACCGACTTCAATAATGGCAATGTCTACTTTTTCTTCTGCGAAACAGGAGAAGGCCATGGCCACTGTAACCTCGAAAAAGGAAGGCTGCAAAGACTCTATAACAGCCTGTTGTTGCCCAACGAAATTGGTTACAAAGCGTTTCGAAACCATTTTTCCGTTTACCCGGATCCGCTCTCTGAAATCTTTTAAATGAGGGGAGGTATATAAGCCTGTTTTGTAACCTGCCTGCTGAAGTATAGCAGCAAGCATATGTGAAGTAGATCCCTTACCGTTCGTTCCGGCAACATGGATGGTCTTAAATTTATGCTGAGGATTTCCCAGTTCCTGGCACATGGCCAGCGTATTGTGAAGGTCTTTTTTAAAAGCGACGGCTCCAATACGGGTAAACATCGGGAGTTTACTGTACAGATAATCCAGGGTTTGCGGGTAGGTCATCACAAAAGCAATTGGAATGGGCTATTTTACTTTAAAGTTGAAAACTACGACACCGATCTGTAAATCAGGTGCATTGTCAGATTGGTTTAAACGGGCACCCATTACGGCTTCCTTACATTTCTGCCATAGGTCGCGGTCATTCAGTGTAGTTCCTTTAACGCCAGGTACAGCGTTCACGACTACTCCATCTCTGTTGATAGAAATCCGGACAGCAATCTTTCCTGTCTTTTGTCCATCGTCATGAGGGGTAACTAAATTAGTGAATCTCCTCAGCGCAATAGGTGTTTCTCCAAAACCTGAACCGCCCTCTCCGTATTTGTTACTCAGCGGATCACCGTTTACACTACCCTGGTTGCCCGGGGTATCTCCGGTTCCATCACCCTGACCAGTTCCTTTGTTGGCTTTACCTTTATATAAAGCATTTTGATTAATGGTTGGCTTTGCCGGCTTTTTATCCTCTACTGTTGCGGTAGGGGGGGCAGTGGTTTTTGTTTTTTTGGTATGAATATTTACGGACTCTTCTGTGTTTTGGGTAACCACTTCTTTTTCGCTCGTTTGTGTAACGGGTTGTTCAATGGTCGGTTTTTCCGGAACAACTTTATCCGGGACTTTTTTATTGGCATTAGGGTCTGCAGAAGGTTCTTCAGTACTGGTGTAATCTGAACCCATACCTGTAACGGAGGTGCCGTAATTCACAACCATACCACCCATTCCAGCTTCTTCTACAGGTTTAAAAGAACCTATAACAATGAAAAAGCTTAGAATCAGCAACACAGCCATGATCCCGGTGGATATGGCTAGTGCTTTTGGATAATTATTTTCTTCTTTATTGTATGTCATTACTTTTTAGGTTCAACAGCCAATACTACCTTAAGTTTTAACTGATTTGCAACATCAAAAACCTGCATCGTGTTTTCTATGGAAACCCCTCTTGCTACATAAAGTACAATGGTTAAATCAGGGGAAGCTTTTTGATAAGCTTCTACGGCCGGTTTAAGTGTTTCCAAAGTTACCTTTTGTTTCTCTACAAAATAATTCAGTTTATCGTCAATAGAAACGGTGATTGTTTTTTGTGCATTAGATTGTTGTCCTGATTCAGATCTGGGCAGCAAAAGCTTCACAACCTTTGGATTAACTACTGCAGATGCAAGCAGAAAAAACAACAGCAGAAAGAACATAATGTCGTTAAGTGCAGAAGTATGCACTTCAACTGTGCCTTTTTTTCTTTTACGCAGATTCATTATTTTCCTGGTTCTTCTAATAAATCAATAAACTCGATAGCGTCAGTTTCCATTCTAAGTATGATCCTTTCTACCATCATGTTCAGGATATGGTACAATACGTAAGCAATGATACCAATAATCAGACCTGTTGCAGAAGTAATCATCTTTGTATACAGACCGCCGGAAATGGTTCCAATTTCAATGGCTCCTTTGATGGATACATCATGGAAAATTGTAATTACCCCAATGATTGTTCCAACGAATCCAAGCATAGGTGCGATACCTGCAATGATACCCAGAACGCCAATATTTTTCTCCAGTTTGGAAACTTCCAGTTTACCTACGTTTTCAATGGCAGCTTCTATATCTTTAATTGGGCGTCCAATGCGCTTCAGGCCTTTCTCCAGCATTCGTCCAAGAGGAGAGTTGGTATTGCGGCAAAGGGCTATAGCATTCTCCAGCCTTCCATCGTGGATGTACTGTTTAATCTGGAGCATAAGGTTGGTCTCTGTTTTAGAGGATTTTCTGATGGTTAGGTACCTTTCGGTAAAAATAACCAGACCTAAAAATGCAAGGAGTGCAAGCGGGATCATTACCCAACCTCCTTTGAATAAAAGGTCAATAAAGTGAAGTTCCGGTGGTGCGGGTGTTACGGCTTGTTTTACAGCATTAGCGGTATCAATCATTTGGTTCGCAGTATCACTGGCCCCCTGTAGCAATGTGATCATATTATTTTGATTTGTGTGTGTCGGTATAAATGTATAATCCGGAGATCTTTATTTTCTCTTCTAACCTCTTGCGTTCTGCACGGGCAGTCGTCTCTTCTTTAAACGAAGCAATACTGATCTTTATTTTCTTCCCGGGTCTCTGGTCTACAATTTTGGCATCTATGCCCCATTGTCTTTTCATGTAAGCTATAAAATCCTGGGCAGCTTTCTCTCCATATACAGAAGAGCCGATAATTTCATAAGTGGTGCCCTCAGGAATAACAATCGGGGGAGTTACAGGAGCGGCAGTTGCTACTTTTGCTGGAGTTACCTTAACGGGAGCTGTTTTGGTGACTGTTTTTAGCGTGTCTTTTTTGACAGAGTCGGAAGATGCAACGGAATCTGTTTTGGTGTTCAGACTATCTTTAACATCAGTCTTGATATTGCTTTTTGGTGCAGCTGCTTGCTCCGGAGCCATCTTATTGCCAGTCAGTGCATCAAACCATTGCGGCTGAAGCAGGAAGGCAACCATTAAAGCGATCAGGGCAATCAGTACACCCAATATAACTTTAAGGTAAACAGGGGTTCCTCGTCTGGGTTCCTCTGGAAGAACATCTGGTTCCTTATAGAAAGGAGGGGTTTGAACAGGAGGTTGTACTTCGGGAGCAGGAGTGGAGAGGATTTGGACAGGTGGAACAGACGCCTCTGCAACTTCTTGAAGAACCTGTTCTTCTTTGGGTTCTTCTGATTCTGAAACAGGAGCTATAGGTACCGAAAGTGTTGTATCTTCGATATGTCTTTCTTCTTCTGCCTTTGCAATTTCTGCATCCTCATGATAGATCACTTCTGCCGGCAAATTTCCCGGATTCTCCTCTTCTACGAGATTTTCTTCTACGACCTGTTCAAGAGGATTAACAGGCTCTGGAACTGGTATGTTTTCTATCTCTTTAACCTGCGGAAGCCCGTAAAAGTCAAAACCAAGATTGGCCTTAGGATTGGCTTCAAACCGGATCCCGTCTGTAGATTTGTGTAATTTACCTAAAGAACCTAAATCAGCTTCTCCATTTTGCTCCAGTTCCTGCTTCACTTTTGAAATAAACTGGTCACGGTAATGGTGGGCGGCATCTAAGGATATGCGATGTTCTTTGCTGATATACTCAGATACCAATGCCTCCTCAGTTACTTCCTGCTTAAAATGCAATACATAACTGGGTGGCAAAAAAGAATGTAACTCAGCATCATACCGTCCGGGAGATTTCTTTTTGAAGAAAGTTCCCAGTTCCGGAAGTCCAACTTCTTTATGAGTTTGAAGGAGCTCTGCTAAGTACAATAATATATCCATTCTGGTAAAAATAAATTTTAATTCTTTATCAACCAATTATTAATTGAAAACCGGCTAGAAAGAATAGGTCAATCCGCCGAAGACATTAACCCCAATTGGCTGATAGTACAAGAATCTGCCATTGGTTGTATTGTTCAGCAAGTTGTTGGCTTTTGCAAAAACAGAGAATTTATTGTTGATCTTGTAGCCAGCACCAACACCCAGATCTACAAAACCTTTTACATTTACTGTGGTTTCTATATCACGGTCAGGAATTACATAAGGAACAGCAGGTTGCGCAGTGTATATTTTAGCTTTGCTATCGTCTTGAATAGCTACTGCTGCATTGAAACTCAACTTATCATTAAAGTTATACAATAAATTAGAACTTACCCTAAGCTGAGGTTTAAACCAGCTTTCAGATTCAGATGCAGGTTTGTAATTTTCCAGGTTGACTTTACCTGTCCATTTTAAGGCGTTACTTACCTGCACGGAGATTTCACCTTCCAGACCCAGAAGTTTCATATTTCCAAAGTCATAGATCACATCATATTTGTAAGGCGTAGCGAAATCATTTACAAACAAAGGCATTTGTGAAATTTCCTTGTGGTATACTTTTACTTTGTATCCAAATCCAGGGCCGCCTGTACCTTTAATACCTGCTGCAAAACTTAGTTTTTCTACAGAATTCTGAATTTCAATATTGCTGTTTAAAAATGGGTTCTCATCCGTTAACTGTTTTAAAGAAGTGCGGTTAACATCGCCTTTTAACTCTCCGAAAATTTGCAGATAATCTGGAATCAGGGTAAAGTCTGCAGTTACTGCAGGAAAGATCCTGGTTTCGGAGAAGGCCCCAAATTCCTGTACGAAATTAATCCCTGCATTGATCTTTACACCATTTGTCTGTAAGCGGATGTACGGGTTCAATTTGAAAATATTGTTACCTACGCTGACCAAAAGATCCTGGGTTTTGCCCAGTTCAATAGACGTGGCCAAACCAAGATTGAAACTGCTGATGCGCTTGTTCAAATAGCCATTTAAAACGACAGAGTTTTCTTTTGCATTAAACTTATCGCCCCAGATATAACCGTTTATTTTTGCAGCGTAACTTAATGCATTTTCATCGGTTGTATATTTACTGGCTACTTCACCTTCTGCTTCGAAGAAATTAAAGGCTTGTTTTTCCGGGCTAAGGTTTTGAAAGGAATTGTTTGGATCCTGTCCGTAAAAAGCCAGACCATTTCTCTGGTAATTTAATCTGCCGCTCAGGGTAACCTGATCAAGGATACTTCTTCCAAAAACACTGAATTCCTGTTGGTTAAACTTTTGTTCATTTAGCTTTCCTGATTGAGCGAAATGTCTGAAAAAGCCTCCTGCTTGCAGGGCTTCATCTCCACCCAGATTGATATAGGCTTCTGCCATACTGGTAGAAGCACTGCCAAAACCAGCTTTAAGGTAATTATTCACCAGTTCGGCTTTACGCTCATCTGCCAGTTGTTGTGCCTGTAGTTTATTGATGTCAGAATTGAGTTCCAGTTTACGGTCTGTTAAACCATAATTGAACTTCGCTTTATAGGTTTTTACATCGTTTAAGTCCGGGCTCCGTCTTAATTTTACGGCTTCTGCCAAGACCGGCTTGTACGGCCTTACCACTTCAATTTCTTCTGCAATGGTCTTATCGTCTTTTTTCTTCTCCGTTGTCTTGGTATCCTGGGCCTGCAGGCTAAAAGTCCCTGCAGTAATAAAAAGGGCTGTTGTATATAGTAATTTGCTAAATCTCATGTCTGGTCGCTTATTTAATTTTTTCTAGTTTCGCTTTGGCTGTAGGAACGATATCATCCTTGCCATCGTAATTGTCAATAATACTTAAGAGCGTACTTTTTGCCTGTAGTTTGTCCTTAAGGGCAAGATAATTATCCGATAACAGGATAAATGCTTTTGCTACCCAATAGTCATAAGAAGGCATATTGTTGATCAGATCAAAGCATGTTTTTTGAGATGTCTTGTAATCACGTTTGGCATATTGAAGGGCAGCTAATGTATATTTAGCCTCAGCAGCAGCCAGCGTTTTGGTTTTGTTGACCACACTGCTTAAAGATTTGATGGCCATAGTGGTATCCGCTTTTAACAGGTAAGCCTTACCAGCATACAAGTCTGAACTGTTTTTTTCTTCTTCCGAAGCTTTATCAGATTCTTTAATTAACTGTACATATTTAATGACGTCATCAGGCATATTTAAGGCTGCATAAGCTTTTAACAGATTGTTTAATGCGTAGTTGTAATGCACTTTGTAATCTGCAGAAGTTTCGAGTCTTTTTAAGTAAACGATGGCCTCATTGTACTTTTTCTGTTTTAAGAAAAGATCAGAAATACTCACCAGAGAACGTTCTGTGTAATCGCTGGTCCAATCATTCAGAATGTATTCATAATCCGGAACAGCTTCATCGCCTCTGTTTAATTTCACAAGGGACTCTGCACGGATAAATTTAGCCTCCTTATCATGAATTGCTTTAGGATACTTATCGAAGTAAGCATTGATGGCTTCAAATGCCCCCTGGAAATCACCTTTCAGGTAACGGTTATTGGCTGCCTGGAATACAATATTATCCTGGTCTGCAACGGTGTAATTTCCAATAGGAGTGGTGTTCGCATAAGCAATGAAGCCATTTGCATCTCCTTTGTCCATATAGATGTTTTTGATGGATTCTAAGGATTGTTTGGCTTCTTCGCTACTGCCATATTCGTTAATGACTTTTTTGAAGCTCTCCAGAGCCGCATCATCCTGATCCTGGTTGTATTGCACCAGACCAATAGTCACCAAAGCGCGTGGTACATAACTGCTGTGCGGGTATTTGCTGATCAAACCCGTTAAATCTGTTTTAGATTTGTCGAGGTCACCTTTATTGAAATAAGTATAAGCCATCTCAAAACCAGCATCGTCAGCATAGTTAGAACCCGGGAATTGTTTAAGCAAGTCTTGCATTGTTCCGATCTTGGCATCATCCTGACCTTCCAGACCCTGGATCATTCCTCTCTGGAATAAAGCATAATCTTCTCCGGTTGTTTTACGACTGATGATCTTATTGTAGTTCACCAACGCATTGTCATAACTTTTATTTACAAAATACGAGTCGGCCAGTCTGATGGTTGCATCGTTAACTGTCTTTTCGTCTTTGTCATTCCCATTTAAAAAGCGTTCAAAATAATTGGCTGCTTTGGAATATTTTTCATCTTCAAAGGCTGCATAGGCCAGGGCATAGTTTGCAAAATTGTAAACCTTAGTCTTGTCCGCGTCGGGCATAGCCAGGAATGCTTCGAATGTTTTAACAGCCTCGCCGAATTTGCGCAGCTCATAAGCTGCTTCTGCTCTCCAGTAAGTACTTAAAGCAAGAATTTCCGGATCCTCAGGGAATTTCGCTGAACGAAGGAACATAGACAGCGCATTTGGAAATGCACGCTCATTGTAGAATTCCAAACCTCTGAAGTAAGTCACTTTCTGGTAAGCTTCTTTGGCTTCGGGCGATTTATTGGTGATAGGTTCCAGGATATCTATAGCTGCCTGGTAGTTCTTGCTGCTCAATAAGATCTCTCCCAATAAGGTTTTCGCCTCATTGATCTTCTTAGAGCCTGGAAACTGTTTTAAGAAATTTTGAGTCGCTTCCAGTGCCTGCTGATTGAATTCCAGTTCGTAACTCAGTTTCGCATAATTGATCCAGGCATCTTCCTGTATAAATTTATCGAAATCAAGTCTTGACGCTCTGAAAAACGCACTTCTAGCTTTTTCTTTGTTTTTCAGCTCCAGAAAGGCACGTCCAAGCGTATGCATACCACTTTGCAGATAAACATCATCATTGTTTAATTTTTCAAGTACTGCAACCGATTCCTTGTATTTTTTTAGCTGGAATAAGGAATAACCGTACTGGTAAAGAAATAAATTGTTTACAGTTCCGGATTTGTCTTTTGCATAATAATCAGCAAAATATTTCTCTGCATTTCTATAGTCCGATTTTGCAAAATAAGAAGCCGCAATCAGGCTCAGCATTTCAGCTTCATACTGTTGTTGCGAAGTCTGCAGAACCGGAATAGCGTAGCTGATTACATCGTCATAACGCTCGTCAAGATAATACATAGAGGTAATGTAATAAGGATAACTGGCCTGATAAGTAGGTGAACCTTTTAACTTTTCAAAATTAGCCAGAGCAGTTTTATACTCCTTATTGATGTAATTGATATAAGCAAAATAATAGATGGCACTCTCTTTATAAGGAGATTCTTCTTTCTTAACCGCTTCAAAAAGAGGCTCCGCTTTTTCAAGATTATTCAGTTCAAAATAGGAGTAAGCTTGTTTGAATTGGTATTCAACACGCTGTTTCTGAGAAAGGGTAGAAGGATCAGTTTTCTCAAACCATTCTAGCGCTTTTTGATAGTTTTTTTGCGCAAAATAGGACTTGCCAACATGAAAATAAGCAAGCTTTGTATTTGGATTCAGAGGATAATCTTTAATAAAGCTCTGAAACAGGTTTTCTGCATCGGCATTGCCCAGTTCCAGGGCGCAAACGGCGGCATAGAATTTGGCATTTTCTTTTAACAAAGTGAGTTCAGCATTGCTTTCCTGCTGTGCAGCTGGTTTTAATCTGGACTGTTCTACCAGTTTAAATTGTTGTGCTGCTGCTACATATTTCTCATTGTCAAGTAACTCTAACCCACTTTGGTAATTTTTATTGAGGTTCACTAAAGGACCGAACTGGGCATAGCCTGCGGTAAAGTTTCCTGCTAATAAAAGCGGTATAAAAAGGTATTTTTTCTGCATCGGGTTTCAAATATGGTTGCTGCTAATATAAATATACTATAGCTGCTTATTAACATTAGAAATTAACATGTGTTGATAACACAGTTTAACGTAAACTTGTTAAAATTGGTATAAAAAAGCTTAAAAGGAGTTTAATCCCGTTGAGAAGCAAGGAGATAAAGTACCGCCATTCTTACCGCTACTCCATTTTCTACTTGTTCCAGAATAATAGATTGTTTGCTGTCTGCCACGTCACTGGTGATCTCCACACCTCTGTTAATCGGGCCTGGGTGCATTACAATGATTTCTTTATCCAGACTGTCCAGAATCTGTTTATTCAAACCATACATCATGGCATATTCTCTTAATGAAGGAAAATATTTGATGTCTTGTCTTTCCAACTGGATGCGCAACATATTTGCCACATCGCACCAGTTCAGGGCTTTTCTCAGGTCGTGTTCAATTTTTACCCCAAGGCTACTCATGAATTTAGGAATGAGCGTAGTTGGTCCGCAAACCATTACTTCCGCACCTAATTTTTGAAGGCACAAAATATTGGAAATGGCTACTCTGGAATGCAAAATATCTCCAACGATCACTACTTTTTTGCCAGCAACGTCGCCTAGTTTCTGACGAATGGAAAAAGCATCTAATAAGGCCTGAGTAGGGTGCTCATGCGCGCCGTCTCCAGCGTTTACGATTTGAGCATTAATGTGTTTGCTCAGAAACACTCCGGCACCAGCATAGGGGTGTCTCATCACCACCATGTCCACTTTCATCGCCAGAATGTTGTTTACGGTATCAATCAGCGTTTCCCCCTTGCTAACAGAAGAGGAGGAAGCGGCAAAATTAACCACATCGGCAGATAGCCTTTTTTCCGCAAGCTCAAAGGAAAGTTTAGTCCGGGTGGAGTTTTCGAAAAAGATGTTTGCTATAGTGATATCCCGCAGAGAAGGTACCCGTTTGATCGGCCTGTTGATGACATCTTTGAAATTGTCTGCAGTTTCGAAAATCAATTCAATATCATTCCGGTTAATATCTTTAATGCCTAAAAGATGTCGGGTTGATAATTTGTCTGCTGCCATTTCTATTTATGTCTTTCTGATAATAAAATTACTTTGTCTTCACCTTCTGTCTCTTTCCAGCTTACTTTAACCAGCTGCGAATCCAGACTGTCTACCTGCTGACCAATATAATCTGGTTCGATAGGTACATGTCTGGAAAATCTTCTGTCAATAAGCACCATGAGTTCTACTTTTGCGGGCCTTCCGTAAGCCTGGAGTGCGTCCAGTGCGGCACGGATGGTACGTCCAGTCCAAAGCACGTCGTCAATTAAGATCACGTTCTGGTCTTCAATAATAAAATCTATGGTATTGCTGCTGGCCGATACGATGCCATCTTTCCGTCTGAAATCATCTCTGAAAAAAGTAATATCGAGATTACCCTTCTTGATCGTAGAAGTCTGGAGAATTTCGGAAAGTTCTTGTTTAACTCGGTCGGCGAAATAACTGCCTCTTGGCTGTATTCCAATTAGAACAGTATTTGAAAAATCAGTATGATTCTCAATTAGCTGATGACAAAGTCGCTTAATTGTGATCTGGAATTTTTTTCCGTCTAGCAGGGTTCGTTTTTGCATTGACTAAAGGATTAGGCAAATATAGAAAATCGAATTGAAATCTGTAATTGCTTTTTGAATTTAATTGTGAATTGATATCGTTTTGACTATCGGTTCCATGCTAAAAGCTTAACTTTGAGGATGGAGCGGGCAATAATATTTTTTGATGGTGTTTGTAATTTGTGTAATGCCTCTGTGCAATTTGTAATCAAGAGAGATGTTAAAGATTATTTTATGTTTTCTGCTTTACAGAATGAGCATGCAAAACAGCACTTAATGGAATTTAAAATTAGCGCTTTAGATTCAAATACGATCCTTCTGCTTGAAAATGGTAAGCTTTATACCCGTTCTACAGCAGCTTTGAGGATTGTAAGGCAACTCAGCGGTTTATGGCCATTGTGTTATGGACTGATCGTCATTCCTGCTTTTATTAGAGATGCTTTCTATAAGATGATATCTAAATATCGTTACAAGATCTGGGGACGATCGGAAACTTGTATGATACCTTCCCCAGAACTTAAAGCAAAATTTTTATAACTACTGATCCAGGTATCTTTTGCTGTAATTGATGTTCATCAGATCATAGCGTTTAAACTGGGTCTTTAAGCGTCGTTGGAAGTCGGTGAAATTTTTGCTTTCTTTTGGGCTCCATAATACCTCGCTCAGGGCATCTAATCTTGGGAAAAGCATGTAGTTCACTTTCGCCGGATTGGTGATGTATTCAGACCATAAGTTGCCCTGACCTCCCCAGACATATTTTCCTTCAGCTGGAGAAAGTTCTTTTGCGACCGGCTCATAATTATAAACAATATCCAGGGGTAGATATTTTGCTGCAGTAAGTGAGTCGTCCTTAAGGAACTGGCTGTGGTTAAAATACATCATGTTTTCCGGTGTCATGATCACCTTATGTTGCTGTTTGGCTGCTGCTATTCCACCTTTTTCTCCTCTCCAGCTCATCACAATAGCATTAGGTGCCAGTCCACCATCAAGAATCTCATCCCATCCAATTATGTTTTTCCCTTTGCTGTTTACAAATTTTTCTATCCGGTGTATGAAATAACTTTGGAGGGCACTTTCGTCTTTCAATTTATTGTCTTTCATAATTTGCTGCGAAAGGGCAGATTGTTTCCACCAGATCTTTGAACCCTCATCTCCTCCAATATGAATGTAAGGAGAGGGAAAAAGCTGCATAACTTCTGTAAGAACATCTTCCAGGAAGCTAAAGGTTTGTTCTGTGGGCTGCAGGACATTATTGAATTTGTTAAAGATTCCCCAGGTCTGGGCCACTTCGTACTTTTTAGATGGGTCAGTTCCAAATTCCGGATAGGCTGCAAGAACGGCCATACTATGTGCAGGCATTTCGATTTCAGGTATAATGGTGATATAACGATCCTGGGCGTATTTGATTATCTCTCTGATCTGCTCCTGGGTATAAAAGCCACCATATCTGATATGGTCATTTCCAGTTCCGGGATACAGACCGATAATAGAACCATCCCGCCAGCCACCCACTTCAGTAAGTCGCGGATATTTTTTGATTTCAATCCTCCAGCCATGGTCGTCGGTCAAGTGCCAGTGGAAGTAGTTCATTTTATGCAGAGCAAGGTAATCAATGTATTGCTTTATGAATGCCACGTCAAAAAAATGGCGGCTTACATCAAGGTGCATACCTCTGTAACTAAACCTCGGGTAGTCCGAGATTTCTACAGCTGGAATGGAGAGTGGATTTTCTGCGCTAAGGGGCAGTAGCTGGATCAGTGTTTGGACACCATAAAAAATGCCTTCATTTGTTGAAGAGGAAATGGTAATGCCGTCTTTTAATACAGATAAAGTATATTGATCCTTATTTGGGCTAACACTTGCCGTTCTGATCAGGCTGATCACATTGGTCTTGTTTTCACTTGCTGAATACGATACCGTAGTGGGGGAAATATTATAATATTTTTGGAGAAATCCAGCTAAATAGGAGGATGATTTGTTGAGGGTAGTATCGCTGATTAAAATGGATGTGCTCCCAGTTAAGGAAAATCTGTTTTCCGGAGCACCCGCTTTTAAGCTTACGGGTCGAGGGATCAGATTTGGGAGTTGCGCCTGGCTGACCTGACATAAGAACAGGCTAAGTATAAAAGTATAGAGGATCTTCATAATAAAATTCAGTTTGATCTCCCAAAATAGCAAAAAAAAAGCATCCCGGTTAAGGGATGCTTTTTATATATAAGCTTTAAAGATTATTTAGCTTTGTTTTTGCTTTCTTCACCTTCCATTTGCTCTTTTAATTGAGCAAGTACACCTAAATCGCCTAATGTTGATTTCTCAACAGAATCTTTAACTTTTTTCACTGCACTGTTAGATGCTTTAGCTTCTTTTTTCTTAGTCGCTCTTTCTTCTGCAACAGCTTCAGCTTTAGCCTCTTCCCAGATACGGGCATGAGAAACAACGATACGTTTAGCATCTTTGTTAAACTCGATGATTTTGAAATCATTAGTTTCTTCAGCTTTGATTACAGAACCATCTTCTTTAGCCATATGTTTTGTAGGTACGAAACCTTCAACACCATAAGGTAAAGCAATAACAGCACCTTTATCAGTTACTTTAACAACAGTTCCCTGGTGGATTGAATCCATCGTGAAGATAGTTTCGAAAGTATCCCAAGGGTTTTCTTCTAATTGTTTGTGACCTAAGCTTAATTTGCGGCTTTCTACGTCTAATTCAAGAACAACAACATCTAATGTATCACCAACTTTAGTGAATTCGTTAGGGTGGTTTACTTTTTTAGACCATGAAAGATCAGAGATGTGAATTAATCCATCAATTCCTTCTTCAATTTCAACAAATACACCGAAGTTAGTCATGTTTTTAACTACTGCAGTATGTTTGCTTCCGATAGGATATCTCTCTGCAACATTTTGCCAAGGATCTTGAGTTAATTGTTTAATACCCAAGCTCATTTTACGCTCGTCTCTGTCTAAAGTTAAAACTTCAGCTTCGATTTCATCACCAACTTTCAGGAATTCCTGAGGGCTGCGTAAGTTTTGAGACCATGACATTTCTGACACGTGGATCAAACCTTCTACTCCTGGGATGATTTCTAAGAAAGCACCGTAATCAGCTACAGTAACAATTTTACCTTTAACTTTAGAACCAACAGCTAAGTTAGCATCTAAAGATTCCCAAGGGTGAGGAGTCAATTGTTTTAAGCCTAATGCAATACGTTTTTTCTCATCATCGAAGTCAAGAACAACAACGTTGATTTTCTCGTCTAAGCTCAATACTTCTTTTGGATGCTCTATGCGGCCCCAAGAAATATCAGTAATGTGTAGTAAACCGTCAACACCACCTAAGTCAATGAATACACCGAAGTCAGTAATGTTTTTAACAGTTCCTTCCAATACCTGACCTTTTTCAAGTTTAGAAACGATTTCAACTTTTTGGCTTTCTAAGTCGTCTTCGATTAAGATTTTATGAGATACAACTACGTTTTTAAACTCGTGGTTGATCTTAACAACTTTGAATTCCATTGTTTTACCCACGTATACATCGTAATCGCGGATAGGTTTAATGTCAATTTGAGAACCAGGTAAGAAAGCTTCAACACCCATGATGTCAACGATAAGACCACCTTTAGTACGGCTTTTAACAAATCCGTTGATGATTCTGTCGTTTTCAAGAGCCTCATTGATAGACTCCCATGATCTTTGAGTTTTAGCTCTTTTACGAGATAAGATTAACTGGCCATTTGCATCTTCAGGTGCTTCAACGAAAACGTCAACTTTGTCGCCAATTTTAAGGTCCGGTGTATCACGGAACTCAGAAGTAGACACAAGACCGTCAGATTTAAATCCTACGTTCAATACTACATCTTTATTGTTGATAGACACAACAATACCGCTGATGATTTCACCTTGGTTGATTTGATTGAAAGTATCGGTGTACATATCCTCGAACTTTTTACGGTCCTCGTCAGAATATTTTCCGAAAACTTTGTCGTCTGCATCCCAATCAAAATCTTGATCTGGGGTAGCTAATGATGATTTGATCTGCTCGATCGACACTGAATCAGCTTCTGACTCAATGGTTTCTTTCTCAGTCAGACGTGCGTCTGCACCTTGCAATTCGGCTTTTTTAGCCTCTAGTTCTTTTTCTGCTACTTGTTTTTTTGCCATTAAAAATTTAATCTCCTTTTCCCGTTAGGGACTGCAAAGATACAAAATATTCTATTATTGAAAATTTTTTTTTTATAAATGTTGTTGATTTTGAACTGCTTGTATGTATTTTATATACCAAATCTCTCTAAGTGCTCCTGAAAACCATAGTACAAGGTCTTGTATCCTGCCGATCTGCTGAAACGCTGCGAACCAATCTTTAACCCGGATAAGCGAAAATTAATGCGAAAAATTGGGAAAAGAGGGGGGAGAATCTTAAATTGGAGGCAACTAAATATTAAGAATAAAGAGATCAGTTATGGCTAAGACGCACGAATATCAAACGAACCTTGTATGGACAGGTAATAAAGGATCAGGAACGATGGACTACCGTTCTTATGACAGAAGCTATGTGATTTCTATTGAACATAAAAATGACATTCATGGCTCTTCAGACTCTGCATTTATGGGAGATAGGACTAAGCACAATCCGGAAGACCTGCTGGTTTCCTCATTATCTTCCTGTCATATGCTTTGGTATCTTCACCTCTGCTCTCAGAATGATATTATTGTATTAGATTACAAAGACAATGCAATTGGAAAGATGACCGAGAATGCAGACGGTAGTGGATATTTTACTGAAGTGATCTTGAATCCGGTAGTGACCATCACGGATGAAAATGCGGTTTCAAAAGCGAATGCACTACACGAGCAGGCCAATAAAATGTGCTTCATCGCAAATTCCTGTAACTTTCCAATCCGGCATGAGCCGAAGTGTCTGATAGAAAAAAGTTAAAAGGAAAGCCGTATATAAAAGCAAAGCCGCCCATCAAGGCGGCTTTCTGCTTTAAATAACTAACCAATGAGCGCATTTATTCTTTTATTGTTTATCCCACCAGATTCTGCCTTTGGTATCCTGTGCAGATATTCCATAACTGGCATCTTTAGTCATCATGTTTTTAATGGCATCAGCATAATTTGCAGAGTTCAGGTTGGATCCTGTACTTAAATCGAGTGAGTTTCTTCTTGGTGCCAATAAATTCTGGGTACCATCCCATACACTTTCCAGATAAGCAATAGAAGACCCATCGGCTATATTTCCGTTATTTCCAGGTCTAACATTAGTGAACTGTGGATACCCTGTTCTTTTCCACATGGCCCAGGATTCTTCAGGCTGCATTAAGTAATTTACCCAAGCTTGCGAATAGATACTAGGTAAACCTTTATAAGGAAGGTTTGTTGCAAAACTCCCAATAACAGTTGCAGCAGCATTTGGTACATTCGTTGCAACTGCAGCAGCTTTATAAGCATCAAAAGAAGCTTGTACGCCAGCATAAAACCACTGTGAAGCTGTTTTACCCAGACCATTCCCTCCCTTTTCTGCAATTTCTGCCATCATAAAACAAGTTTCGGCATAAGTAAGGTAAGGGGTTCTCATTTTGATCGTACTTCCATCAACATAGGCCTCGTCATCGTGCATTAAATCTTTTGAAGATCGTGCGTCAAAGCCACCGAATCCACCATTTTTAACAAATAAGCGGCTTTGGATGGCAGATAAAATTCCTAAAGTTTGTGTCGCAGTTTTATTAGAAGCAATATTAATTGTAAAAGTTTTGAATCGATCTCCACCAGTTATTCCATAACTTACAGGATTCGCAGATGCTGGAAAAGTATGTTTACCCCAATATCGGATATTATTTTCAGGCAATGTTAAGGCAGCCTGAGCTGCTGCGTCTCCTTGTTTTTGAACCGTTACATAATTCTTGTAATTTGTTCCAAAATCATTTTGGCGAACCATGAAAGCAATTCTCGGGTCGTTTGTTGATTTTAAGTATTCAACAAAGGGAAAAGAAGCATTGTAAGAGAATAAAATTACATTGATGTCATCCACATTGTTGTTCCAGTCTCTGGTCTGGTTGTAACCAAAAGATTCATCGTTTGTTGAAATGATCTTTCCAGCAAAATTTGATGCGATATCGGTAAGTACCGCAGACAGCTGTGCAGGATCTCTTTTTTCATAACGTTGGGCGATTTTTATGCGCAGCGTATTGGCAAATGCCTGCCACTTGCTATAATCTCCGTTGTAGAAAAAGTCCTGATTACCTAAAGCAAACTGTCCGGTACTGCTCTTTAGCACCGTGGCCGCATCTTTTAACTGCTGATCAAAAGTTTTATATAAATTGTAATCATAATCGTAAATCGGAAGAGGATATTGGACATCTTTAAAAGCCTGTGTATAAGGTAAGGCGCCAAAGATATCAGCTACTTTCCAGGCTTGATAAGTATCTACAATAGAACAGATTGCTTTTAAACCCTGGTAGGTTGCCTTTTGAGCATCAGGTAAGGCATTGATCTTATCTATAATGCGATGCATGTCCCTACCATTTCCATTATAATAATCATTATAAAATGGAAAACCTGGGTTTGGACCAGTCGGTTTTCCAGGGGTCCAGTAGGCTTTAGATAATCCACTGACATCTACTCCATCTGGAACTACATACTGCATGTAGACCATAGTAGAACCATATTTTTGAGAGGTATTGGATCGGGATCCTAAATTAAAGTCATTGGTTGCCCCTGTAAATAAGATTTCGGGACTGGCATCTGGTAATGTGGTTGGATTTGTATTCACATCAATCATTTCCTTTTTACAAGACTGAGTAAATAGTGCCAGCGACATTAATCCTACTATATATTTATG
>NZ_QAIL01000503.1 GCF_003061025.1 Pedobacter sp. HMWF019
GAATTTGGTGGCTTGTATAGAGTTGCATACATTCAGTAGCTTAAATAAGGCCTTTTTAGCGCAGTATGAGGGGACTATGGATCAGGCCGATCAGGCAATTGTTTACATAGACGAACAAACTTTTCGGCATAAAAAAATGGAACCTTTTACGAGCTTGGATGTTCAAACGGCATTTAAAAATAGTAATTTACAATTCTTTAATGATGCGACGACACTTAAATTGTATTTATCGAATATTAATTTTAAGAATACAAATTTACTTTTAATGAGCTCAGGCAATTTCGGAGGTATAGATTTGGTTAAACTGGCACGTGAGTTGAATACTTAAATTAATGCTCATTTAATACACACCTAATTTAAAAATATGAACGTCATAGGTAAAAACATCAGACAACTTCGCCAGAAAAATGGATGGAGTCAGGGGGAAGTAGCAAAACGATTAAATATTTCTATTCCTGCATTTTCTAAGATAGAGACTGGTATAACAGATATTAATATTTCCAGACTGGCCCAGATTGCTAATCTGTTTGAAGTTTCTACAATGGACATCATCTCTAAAGAAGGCGAAAATCCTCAATCTTTAAATTTTGAGGAAATTAATAGCCTGAAAGAAAAATTGTCACAAAGAGAAGAAGAGATCATCAAACTTCAAAAAAAGGTTATCGATCTTTATGAAGAAATCAGACAGAAATAGGAAGCTGTTAGAAAATTATACGCAGGGTCAGGTGTCGCTTTCCAAAGGTGGCACCTGTTGCCTGATGTATGGATAGCATCTTATCATTAAAATCCCCAACCCAGGACAGTTCCAATTCATCATATTGCTCCATAGGAAGCACATATTCTTTTAATTTAATAAAAAGGGCTGATTCCAGTCCATGTTTTTGGAATGCAGATTTTGTGCCCATAACTATAGCTCGCATTCTGTGGACGCCTTTCCAGCGCCTGTAAACAAATTTCAGTTTTTCCACCAGGCCTAGTTTGCCATTGAATCCTTTAATCATTTGGTTCGCATCAGGAATAATAACAACGAACGAAGCTGGTTCTCCATTGATGTAAGCAAACCAAATTAGTTTCTCGTCCATGATCATTTCCATCTTTTTGAAACTCTCCAGAAGGGTCTCTTTTTTGATTGGAACGAAATTCTCAAAGTCCTTCCAGGCATCATTATAGATTTCCATCAGGTCGTTCACGTATTTTTCTGCGTTTTTCTTTGAGAAGTGTTCAAATGTATAACCTGGTTTGCCTGCTACCCAGTTCGCAATTTTAGTAAAGCGTTCGGGAAAAGGTTTACGTACCTGCAGGTGATTTGTGATTTGCTCATAAGCTTTGGTAAAGCCATAATGACTAAACAAATCCTTATAATAGGGTGGGTTATAATTCATTCCATAAGAAGGAGGGGTAAAACCTTCTACAAGCAAT
The DNA here is from genome assembly GCF_003061025.1 of Pedobacter sp. HMWF019. Classification (GTDB taxonomy): domain Bacteria; phylum Bacteroidota; class Bacteroidia; order Sphingobacteriales; family Sphingobacteriaceae; genus Pedobacter. The sequence continues at coordinate 1,420 of NZ_QAIL01000503.1, forward strand.
CCCCAGAAAGAATCGTTCTCTCCAAAATTTATAGGGCCATCCATGGCGCTCATGCCTTGTTCCTGAAGCCACTTTTTAGCGGTGTCAAACAACTTAAAAGCAGCGGCCTGATCATTGATGCATTCAAAAAAGCCGAGCCCTCCTGTAGGCTGTTCATATTGATGTGCTTTCTTCTCGTTTACAAAAGCTGCAACGCGACCAATCGTTACGCCATCTGTATCCTTTAAGATCCATCTGGTGCAAATGCCGTGTTTAAAGAATGGGTTTTTTTTCTTGTCAAATACAGCTTCTACATCATTATCCAGCGGACAAATCCAGTTACTGTCGTTTTTATAAATTGTTCTGGCAACATTTAAAAATTCTTTAACCGTTTTGGAATCTTGAACCGGAAGGACCTGCATGTATAAAATGTTTTAAAATAAAAAGCATCCCTTAAGGA
>NZ_QAIL01000504.1 GCF_003061025.1 Pedobacter sp. HMWF019
GCTTGAGGAAACACTATATAGTTTTTAAAAACGATATCCTCATTTTTTATATTATATAACCACAGGTCTACAAATGGAAACTTATAAGAAAAATTTTCAATTGCTTCTCCGTCCTGTGACCAAATTTTATAGAAAACGACACCTGTTCTTTCTTCGACCTTAGAGGCAAATGAAAGTCGTTTATCAATCGTAATTGCGTCTTGGAATCTAACCAAATCAATCTCTTTAATACCTAGATCCACATCATCGTCCCAAGGAATAATTTCTCCATGCTGGACATAACCGAGAAGGGTTCCTCCATGCAAAATCAATGGAATATTCAGGTGATTAGCGATTTCTGATACTATGGCTAAGATCCTCCGTATTTTCTTCCGATTTTCATCTGACCAAACGTTATATTGTTCTATCTTATTGGAAACTTCTTTGAGTCGGCCGATATGCGCAAACGAATCGTTAAAATTGATATCAAAAGAATCACTATGATCAGAGAAAGTCTTTAAAGTTTCCTTCATAGATAATTCAAGTATTTCATCATCAACAGGTTGTTTTATACAATCAACAGATAGCATTTTTTTAGCTCCTGTTCTACTTATAAAATAGGCACAACTTCCCCAATAGAAACCCATAGCGTATTGCTTATAGGATTGTGCTTCTGAATGCTCACTTTTATCAAACGGGAATATAATGTCCCATTGCTCTTCAAAATCAGTAATTGTTTCATTAATCTCATCAAGTGGTTTTAAAATTGAAACATTTGCCTCTATAATAAGGCAATATTCTTCTTCTTACTTTAGGAAGAGATTCCAAATATTTTTATGAGCAAGGTATATTTGTACTTCCACTTCAGAAATTGGAAACCCATAGAGATTATTCATATAATCATAATCAATAACTTCGTTATTATCTTTTGAAAGATCAATATTCTCAAAGTTTACATTGACTTCCTTTATAGTTCTTCGGGAGTCATTTAAAGAAATCGGAGAGTTTTCTTCGGATTTGGTGGCTGAAGAGCTTATTTTATATATTATCATTACTCACTGCATATTCTTATAATATCCTTTCAAAACATCTGATTAAAAGCATATAAT
>NZ_QAIL01000505.1 GCF_003061025.1 Pedobacter sp. HMWF019
ATACAGATATAAGATATCGTTATAGTGCTGCTTATGCCCGCTTAGGTTATAACTATCAGGATCAATATTTGATTAATTTTACTGCACGTAAAGATGCCAGCAGCCGCTTTGGCCCTGGAAAACAAATTGCGAATTTTGGGGCGGTTGGTGGTGCATGGATTTTTTCAAAACAAGATGTAATTAAGGATAACTTATCTTTTCTCTCTTTTGGTAAATTAAGAGCCAGTTATGGAATAACAGGCAACGATCAAATTTCTGATTATAAATTTTTAAGTACCTATTCGGCCAATGGTTTGGCTTATCAAGGCGTAGCAGGCTTAAATCCAACTTCTTTAACTAATCCTAACTATGGATGGGAAAGTGTGAAGAAGCTGGAAGCAGGGCTGGATCTGGGTTTTATTAAAGACCGGATTTTATTTAATGTAAGTTGGTATCAGAATAGAACAGGTAATCAATTGGTAGGTTATTCTCTTCCTTCTATTACTGGATTTACCAGTATTCAGGCCAATCTGCCAGCAGTTATACAAAATAGAGGGACGGAATTTGAATTGACTACACATAACATCAGTGGCAAAGATTTTAGCTGGACTACTTCTGCTAATTTGAGCGTTCCGCGTAATAAACTGCTTTCTTATCCAAATTTAGCAAATTCTAGTTATGCCACGACTTATGTTGAGGGGATGCCATTATCTATATCTTTTCTGTTCCACTATACAGGTGTTGACCCAACTACTAAGCAGTATACTTTTGAGGATGTAAATAAGGATGGTCAAGTCACCTATGGTAGCGATAGAAAACCCGTGTTTGTTGGCCAAAAGTATTTCGGGGGATTGAACAATAGTATTACCTACAAAGGCTTTCAATTGGATTTCTTTTTACAGTTTGTAAAACAAAATGGCTATAATTTTTTAGGAAGTGTACCTGGTGCCTTTAGCAATTCAGCCAATCAATTGGCATCTGTGATACAATCTACCAACGGTGGTACAGGTGTGCAGAATTTTACACAAGATTATAGTTCTGGTTTAAATAATGCCTATAGCTCTTATTTTAGCAGTGATGGTAATTTAACGGATGCTTCTTTTATTCGGTTAAAAAACATTTCTCTGAGTTGGAACTTAACCGAAAAATATTTGAATTATTTAAAACTAAGAAATGTAAGGATATATGTTCAAGGGCAAAATATTTTTACAATAACTAAATACAAGGGGCTTGATCCTGAATTTAGCGGTAGCCAGTTAGCCTCCCTACCTCCCTTGCGTATCATCATGGCGGGTATACAATTGTCTCTTTAACAGTATTCTAAAAAGATATTAAGATGAAATATTTCAATTCAAAATCAAAAGTTAAAAGTAGTAC
>NZ_QAIL01000506.1 GCF_003061025.1 Pedobacter sp. HMWF019
GATCCAATGTATGATAGTTGCACCTAAACATTTCCTTCCATATAAAACACTCTCATTCTTGGGAGTTTGTATTGATCAATAACTTTTAAAAAAATGTCCCATTCATCTTATTTTTTATAAATATCTCTGTAATCTAAAGTGATCTTGGTGTTGCCCTTCTTGTAAATATCTAGTTTTAAAGAACCTTTCTTTTTAGAAATGGAATCCCCAATCTCAATATTACGTTCCCAAAGACTATATATTTCATAACGATATTTATTGGCTAGCATCGCCACCTTTATGTTGTGATTCTGGGTTTCAAAGTACATAGTATCTACCCTCCCGCTAAAATCTTCAGTTAAATCGTCTTCCGAGTATTAATTCATCCGTACTTTTGCCGGTATACGCTGACCAGAAGACAAAACCAAAAAGAAGAATTATAGGAACAATAACGATTCCATATATAATTGTTCTATCGGTCGGGGTTGTATTTTTTTCGAAATCACCTTGGTCATTTTTACGCCATTCCATTTTGAAAGCAGTTAGATTAGTTATTGTTCTGATCCAATAAGAGAATAATTTCGCTTTCCAACGTTCGCTCGGATAATAGTAAGAAAACGTAAGTTCAAGTATCAGTACTTCAGATTATTTTACTTTGCACCAGGACGTTTGTCAGTATTTTGTTTTAGAGCTAAAGCAACCCCTCCACCTATCAATCCTATTATACTTGTCATAATAATAACCAGAACAACCATCAGTAGGGAAAAATTAACAGAATAGTCCTCCTTACCCATATTTGCTTTAAAGACTGTCGCTACCGCCCAACCAATTGTCGAATCAAAAAATCCGACAAGGGCAGTATACAATATTCCTTTTTTTAAACCCTGTTTCTTTGTGGTAAGGAACCCAACCGTAAGATAAATGATAATAGATAGAAAACCGATGTATTGGTAGTTAAAACCAATCCACCGCGAAGTGAGTGAGCCAAGCAGATCCAATAGAAATATTAACGATATTCCAAATTGTAAGGGGTTAAGTTTTTTAAATATTGATTTCATTTTAATGTTATCTGAAATCATGAAGATATGGATATTATCATTACTACACAGCATTATCTTCATTGGGAAAAACATATAAATCAACATCAAACTCAACATTAAGCTTCCTTACTAATTCATTATAACGCGAATTTAAATGTACCCAGGGAGTACTCTCATCATTCCCAGCATAAACAAATAAAGCACAAGAAAATTCACAGCAATACCTATCACATAATATTTTAAAGCGATGAATGTTAGATTCTATAGTATCCAACAAGGATTCCATTTGATCTTCAAATGGAGAATACTTACTTAAACCAGAACCTAATATCCAGCTGTTTTTTTTAATTAATGGTGAATCTATATTGTTTGGATTTCTTTTCTCACCTTTCACATAGATTTTATCCGGTTGTATACCACCTAATATTTCAGTTATTTCGCTATGAGTAATATCATGAAAATCATGTATCCCAAAACGTACTATAATTTCATTTTTCATATCAACGTTTATTTTGGATAGCCTCGCTTGATCAGTTGTAAAATAGCCTTTTTTATTGCTATTTATCTTAGATAATACGTTACATGGTCCAGAGTATCCTAAAAGTACGACGATCTATTATAGAGAAGTATATCCAAAATCAGCTTTTCCAATTAATCTTTTAGAACTGTTGTGATGCCATCCCCTTTTAGTTCAACTTT
>NZ_QAIL01000507.1 GCF_003061025.1 Pedobacter sp. HMWF019
CTATTGATGCTACTAAATTAATTGTTTGTTTTTTAACCTAATCTCAAATTGACCTTAACCTATGGAACCCCGCAATGCGTACGTGTTTGAATGGCTCGACAACTTTATTAATTTTGAATTAAACCCTGCTTTTTCTTACCCTAGCCCAATGCCTGCCGCGACTGTGCAGACGATGATTGACAAGATGAAAACGGAGATGCAAAATCTCCAAACTGAATTTCGACAACAATTTTTTTCTGAAAAGGGAGAAGGGAGCAGCGAAATGCTGATCGTGAAAAACTATGATGCCATCACGGTGATGATGAACAAAACCTATAGCCATATGCACCATGAAAATATTGAGAAATCAAATATTTTACCGGTGCTTCAGGTGGTGATGGCTTGTTTGGAAGAGTTGCGCTCTTATTTCAAAACCAATTATGGAAAATACCTGAGTGAAGAACAGCCTTTACCCATTACGGAGCTGGTGATCTTCAGGGATGAAATTGTTAAAGATCGACAGGCCATTTTAGAGAAATTGTATGCCACAGGTAATGGTGATGAGGTGAGCAGCATTGTGATGGAGGCTTTGGATTTATTTGTCGCTAAAATTGATAGTCGTGAATCGATTTCTGAACGAGAGGTGATTTATCATAAATCTATTATTCGGGATATTAGAAATTACAAGGGCCAGGAAACGGCTTTATCTAACTGCCCATCGCTACATGAATTGTTGGTTTATTGGAACTTAAATTCTCGTGCCTGTATTCGATACTTCAGCTTGGGTATGGAGGCGATTATGAAGAGTAGTGAATCGGTGGATGATCAGTTGGAGTTTATGCGTTTGCAGTTGAAGAATATCAATACACTGCCTATGATGCCGGACTTTATCTACGATCCGGCTTACCCTTCCATGAAATCTTACTTTGGTGATTACATTGTAAATGAGATTGAGTACCTGGAGAAAAAGCGGATTGGTTTTCAACCGAACGAGGCTTACAATGCAGAGAAGAATAAAACGGCTCCGTATAAAATTACTTCTGCTTTATCGGCAGACCAGATTGCGCTTTTTTTACGTGCAGCTAAGGACATGAATTTGATTGTATCTCGTTCTGTATCTTCTGTGTTTAATACGATGGTGCCGTATTTATCTACGCAAAAGGAAAAGGACCTTTCGCCAGATAGTTTGCGGATTAAGAGTTACCAGGGGGAGCAGCGGGATAAGGATATTTTGATTGATGCTTTAGAGAATATGATCAAGAAATTGAAAGAATATTAATAACAATGTCCCGGTGAAAGCCGGGACATTGTTATTTAATGACCTTTGTAAAAATTGTTGATCCGGTTTACCGCATCTTCTATGTTCGCGGGGTTTCTGAACCAGTGGCCTTCTGTCTGGTAGCTGTGTATTTGAATATTATTGTGCTTTTGCCGATGAGTTTTTCTGCCAGCATGTTGCCGGAGCTTTGGCTCAGGGCCACGATTTTGTTTTTAGGCGGCTTGTTGTTGGAATATGGCTTGTTGTTGTTGGATGGCTTGTTGTATGTCTTGTTGCTGCTTTATCACTTGTTGTTGTATGGTTTGCAGCATTTGTAGGGATTGCAGGAGTTGTAGGGTTTGTTCTTTTGCTTCTGCTTTTTGTTGGTCTGTGGCATGCGGCATGAGTGAGGCTTGCCTTGCTGCTTGTTGTTGTGCTGCTGCTTGTGGTTGTTGTTGTTGCTCTGGTGTGAGTATATTGAATTTGGTGGTGTAGGTTTTATATAGCCTTTGATATTCTGGTGAGGTGTATTTTCTGTAGAAATTGAGTTGCCCCAGGTCGTTGAACATTTTTTCTGTGATGGGTAATACTTGGTTGATGATCATTAAGATATTGACTTTAACATATTTTTGTGTGCTTCTGATGCTGGCGTGTCCCATCATTTTGCTGAGGATTTCTAAGGATACTCCAAAACTCAACATGATGAACGCGAAGGTATGTCGTGCTAAGTGGGTATGTAATATTACAGGTAGGTTACAGACAATGGCGAGTTCTTTTAAATAGCCATTGTAACAGGAGTTGGAGAGTACGGGCATCAGTACATTGTTCTGAATACAGTAGGGGTCGTTTTTATATTTTGCCAGGAGTCTTGCTATTGGAGGAAGAATGGGGACCATTTCTTCTATATCGGTCTTGCCTCTTTCTTTGCTGAGGTAGAGTATTCCTGTTATGGGTTCGCAATAGATGTTTTCTTCGTTTAGAGCTTCTATGTCTTGGAAAGCGAAGCCAGTATATATTTCAAAGATAAAGCAATCGCGTACGCGTTCCAAGCGGTCTACTAGTCCGGTTTTTTGCTCAAGGATTTCTACTTGTAGGAAACTGAGTGGAATTACGTCTTTTTCTTTGGTTCTACAGAAAAAGTTTTCTAGTGGGTTTCTGGATAGCCATTTTTTCTCTACGGCATAGGTGAGGATTTGTTTTGTGCTTTTGAGTTGTTTATCGGCTGCTAATCCTTGTAATACGCCGCTTCTGGTTACCGTGAGGTAGGTACGAAAGTTGGTTTCGAAGATTGGCTGGATATCGTTTAGTGGTATGTCGTATTTGTCGGCGTCTGTGAGGTATTCTTCTCGTTGCTCTGGTGTGAGCCGATAGCGCTTGTCTAGCTTTGGGATCTTTTTTGTTTTAATATATGCCAGGTATTCTATGAGTTTTAGTTTGGTTGATTTCCATTGTTTAAGGGTTTCTTCTGAATCTCCGTCCTCGCTTTTTATGCCTGTTTTTTTTCTTTCGTTTACTCTCTCTTCAAATTCGTCGATGAGGCTGTCTGCGGCTTGCAAAAGGGTGTGGTGTTGTTTTGGTGGTGGTGTTCCTTTGGCTGCGTCTCGCTTGGCTTGATAGAGTTCTCGTACCATTTCTGGGGTGATGTATTCATGTTCTATTTGCAGGATTTGAAAATAGAGGTTTATGCGGTTGCCGAAGTTGAGGATGTGGGCTTGTAGTTTTTCGTAGTCTGGACAGGTGGTGGATAGTTGTTTGGCTTTTGGGTCCCAGTGGGTGAAGGGGATTTTCAGGTCTGTGGACATATCTGCGTCTTGGCCGGATATGGTTAATCGGCATTCTAATGGTGCGCATCCTGTTTTCTTGGATATCTTGTTTTCCCGCAGTCTGTAGTTGATGTGAAGAACTTGGGTGTTGAGCATTGTTTGAACAAATTAAAGGTGTTGGTAATGGACCTTTGATTTGCTGAAAGTGTGTGCTGGTGCGGGGTGGCCGGTTTTTTTGCTTGAAAAAACGGGCCACCTTTTTGGCCACCTTTTTAGGGGGTATTGGCCAAGTTTTTTGAAGGGGTGATTAGTATTGAATTATGGAAAGTGAGGACTGGTAGGGGTTTTAACGCGAAAAGACTTTCAGGATGAAAGTCTTTTTTACCGATGTGATCCCGCTGGGATCACATCGGTAAGCCAAAACCGTTAACCGGTATACTTTCTATAGAGTCAATAAATAATGGGCCACCTTTTTGGCCACCCTCACAACACTACTCGCAAACAAAGATCAATTTGAATCATTTGAGTAGTGAAATTAAGGCAGTTCCATGAGAATTTAAAATTTATTTTTTATTTAAGTATCTGTATTAT
>NZ_QAIL01000508.1 GCF_003061025.1 Pedobacter sp. HMWF019
ATATAATGCAACAAGGAACAGTAAAATTTTTCAATGAGACAAAAGGTTTTGGATTTATCGTGCCATCTAATGGTGATAGCGAAATCTTTGTTCATTCATCTGGTTTAATGGATAACATTCGTGAGAATGATTCAGTAAGCTACGACATCGAGCAAGGTAAAAAAGGCTTGAATGCAATTAATGTTAAGATCAGCTAATTAGACTCCTTCATAAATTGGTAAAATCATCTATCTTAAAAGATAGATGATTTTTTTTTGAACCTTTTGACGCCTCTATTCCAACAAACAAATCTCATAACAATCTATTCTGTTCCAGATTCAATTCTTTAAAAATTTCCTTGGTAATTATCTTTGTGTTGTGAGCCACGTGTTCCCAATTACAATGCAGAATCGACATTGGATAAGGAATACCCTTATGCCTTTTGAGTAAATCCATGCTGATTACCGAATTTTCTTTTATTTCCCTTTCTCCCTGCATTTCGTCAAAAAGACGTTTAGCAAATTTCTCGTTAGTGCCTAAATAAAAGCACGCATAGGTTTCCAAGCCCTTAGTAGTTTTTATATTTAATGAAATTTCAAAAGAGGTTTCCATGATAAAAGATTAAAAAAAGAGCTGCCCTTAAGGCAGCTCTTGAATTGATTTTTAAAGGAAATTATTTGATTTCTATTTGACGGCTGATTGTTTTTGCCTCTTCTCTTTTTGGAATATTGATGGCTAAAACACCGTCATTATAGGTTGCCTGAATACCATTTTCATCTGCGCTTTCAGGTAAGGTAAAAGAACGGACAAAAGAATTATAGCTGTATTCGCGTTTAGCATAATTCCTTTCTTCTCGTTTGTCTTCCAAACGTTGCTCCGCAGAAATACTCAATACATTCCTTTCCAGATTGAGTTTGAAATCTTCTTTTTTAAGTCCTGGCGCAGCTAATTCAACGTGATAATGGTCTGCGGTTTCGCTAATATTAGCGGCTGGAACTCTGGTAATCATACGATCTGAAAAGAACGTATCATTAAAAATTGAATCAAAAACATCATTAAAGCCTGGCATTAATGAATTTCTCTTGTTGTCTGGATTAAATTTAACCAATGTCATGGGTTTTTCCTCCTTAATTTGATTTAATGATTAAAACTTATAATTAATTAAACTCTTGAACTTTCGTTCGGAATGAATATTACAACATAAATGCCAAGTAGTTTTTTGGGT
>NZ_QAIL01000509.1 GCF_003061025.1 Pedobacter sp. HMWF019
CTTTTACATAGTGTACAAGTTACACTATTAAATTTAACAGAAATTTAACATTTGAATGATATTCTGACCATATTATAAAAACGGTTAACGACTTCTCTTTATTACGTTTTTAATAAAAAACAGTAGCTTTATTCAACACTAATTCCTAAAACAATCATGGCGCGGCTAAAATTAAAGAACAAGTACCTCTCCTTTTGCTTAATCAGCTTAAACCTTATTTCTTTTATTTCTAACGCGCAAATAAAAACGCCACAAATCGATGACCGCATCATGGTCCACCTGGCAGACCACCGCAGCCCAGGAGAAACAGGGACCATGATGTTCCTTTCCAATACTTTCAAATATGGAGAAATTGGAATTCCAGCAGGCCTGTTTATTGGTGGAGTTATAGGAAATAATAAAGAGATGAGACAGAACTCTTTGTATGTTGCCAGCAGCACAGCCATCTCCTATGGACTGACACTACTTATAAAGCAACTGGTTAAAAGACCACGTCCTTTTGTCCAAAATATCAAGATAGTGCCTGTTTCCCGGCCTTCCAGTTCTTCCTTTCCTTCTGGTCACACTTCTACAACTTTTGCTTCAGCCACGGCTTTATCAGTTGCTTACCCTAAGTGGTATGTCATCGCGCCGGCTTTTCTATGGGCTGGATCGGTAGGTTATTCCAGAATGTATCTCGGTGTTCATTATCCCACTGATGTTGCTGCAGGTGCAATTTTAGGCAGTGGCACATCACTCCTTTTAAACAATTTCAGGTCAACCCAATAGGGTGTAAGAATTAGGATGTTGCTATTTACTCTTTTTAGGTTTTGGCGACAAGGCTTCTATTTCCTTCATATACGCAGCATAGGCCTGCTTGTAGGTGAACTCACTCTTCCCTGGTTCAGAAATATAATTTTTAAAATCATCAAGATCACTTTCAGTAAATCCCATCCGAACAAACAATAATTTATCTTCTTCCCAATTTGCAGGGTTTACCTTTTTATCCTGTAGTTTTTTTAATAATTGTACTCCTTCAGTAAACTGCCTGTAAGCTTCTGTCGTCTTAAAATCAGTAATGTATTCAATCAGGGTGCGATAAGTAGCTGCTTTCCCGGCCCTCACCTGTTCAATCATCATATTGGCGAGAACAGGCGCTTTTAAAAGAGAACTATCAACACCATCAAATTTCCCAAAATGTCTCAGTATACATAAATCTCTTAAAAAAAGAGAATCGTTTAAGCGGCCATTATGCAGCGCAAAATAAGGCTCCTCATCCAGAACACTTTCTTTAAAGGTCGATTGGCCAAAAGCATTATAGCCAATAAAAAGGCACACAACTCCTAAAACCATCATTTTTTTCTTCATTTCTAAGGAGTTTATGCCTTTCATATTAAGGCCAAATATATTACTATAATTTTTAATGAGATCCCTGGTAATTAT
>NZ_QAIL01000510.1 GCF_003061025.1 Pedobacter sp. HMWF019
CCAAGATCCTTTAAAGACTGGCTTAATCTGTCACGCGTATCTGTTCCTTTTTCGGGAGCAAATAACAAACCCAAAGCTGCACCTGCAGCCAAACCGGCTAATAGCCCAATTAAAACTTTTGAATTATCGTTCATAACTTTTAAATTTTATTTAACACTTAAATCACTCTGGATACTTCAGTCCGTTCCCTATTAAAACTCCTCTTCTGCCGGAATTGTTTTAATTCTTTCCAATCTTTCCGTCGCCAAGGCACTTGTTTCATAGATTTTTAAAAGCAAAATGAAATAAGACAACAACAACGGACCGAAAACAAGACCTAGTATTCCAAATAATGGTATACCAATAACTACGCCAATTACGGTAATTATGGGATGAATATTTCCAACTTTCTTGGCAATCATGAACCGAAGTACATTATCTATATTAATAATCACAACGAATCCAAAGATAAGCATGGCCCAGGCCTCAAAATTATGGCCGTTGGCCATTTGCATTAACGCTGCTGGCACAAAGATGATAGGCGGTCCCAGCACAGGTACAAAACAAATAAAAGCGGTGATTACCCCCCAAAATAATGGATCGTTATACCCCAAAACAAGAAATGACAAGCTAAGCAAGGAGCCCTGTACGATAGAGATCAATCCCTGCCCAACGACATTTGCATAAGTGGTATTCCTCATTTCTTCCGCAAACCGGTAAGCATTTTGAGCCCTGAAAGGCGCATATTTAACCAGTGAACGCTCAAAAGTTTCATGTTCAACCAACATAAAATAGAGCAAAAAGTACATCAGGAGAAGGCCAAATACAATATTAAATGCACCGGAGATCAAAGAAGGAAAAAGTTCAGTAGCCCAGGTTCCTGCTTTTCTTAGTCCTTCCTCCAGTAAATTTTGCAAATCACTGCTCACATGTACCAGATTTTTAAACTTAAGCAGCATATTCTGATAATACAGATGGTCGTTTTGCAGTTCTGCAATTTTGGCAATAACCATACTGCTCAGCCCATAAAACGGCAGAATAATCACTACTACCGAAATAAACAGAAGTAGAATTGCTGTAAAACGCTTATTCCAGTTTTTTCTGTTGACCAGATAAAGATAACCAGGCCGCAGTATCGTATACATGACCAGTGTACTTAATATGGAACCAAATATTCCCTGCAAAGAATAAGCGATTAAACAACCAAGCGCAATGATAATCACCAGGTTGATGTTATTTCGCTGTTTGTAGGAAAATAGAGACATCTGTTCTTAAGTATCTAAGTTAATGGCTTTCATCTTGTTGTAAAGGGTTTTCCTGTCAATGTTCAGTAGCTTAGCCGCTTTGGTCTTATTAAAATTCACTTCCCTTAAAACCTTTAATATGGCATCATATTCGGCCTCCTGTGCTGCATTTTTAAGATCTTTAGGCTTCTCCGTCCTGTGTACGGTATATTCCAGTGCTGATGCTTTCGCATAAGTAGAAATTTCCAACGGCAGGGCTTTTAACTGAATGACCTGTCCTTCTGTCAGCAAAGTGGCTCTTCGTACCACATTTTTAAGTTCCCTTACATTCCCCGGCCAGTTATAGGTTAAGAAACACTCCTCAACTTCGGTAGAAAAGCCCTGTATATTCTTATTAAGTTCGCCATTCGCCATTTCCAAAAAATATTTGGCAAAAACCAGAATGTCCTTTTCTCTTTTGCTGATCGGGGGCAAGGCAATAGAAAATTCGTTAAACCTGTGATACAGATCTTCCCTGAATTTTCCATTCTGTATAGCCACAGCAAGATTCTCATTGGTTGCGACAATGATCCGGACATCCAAATCAATTTCCTTTGTACTCCCTATCCTTTTAATTTTACGCTCCTGTACGGTTCTTAACAGAGCAGCCTGGATATCGTAAGATAGGTTTCCAACTTCATCCAGGAACAACGTACCTCCATTAGCCATTTCAAAGTGGCCAATCTTTGTATACAATGCTCCTGTGAATGACCCTTTTTCATGCCCAAAAAATTCACTTCCTGCCAATTCTTTAGTTAAGGAACCACAATCCATGGCCACGAAGGGCTGATCTTTTCTTGGACTGTTTAAATGAATCGCATGCGCCACAGATTCTTTACCTGTTCCGCTTTCACCAGTTAAAATAACACTATACGAAGTGGGTGCAACCAGCAATATTTGTTTGACCAGTTCTTTTGAAGCTGCACTTTGTCCGGTAATAAAATTGCCCGTGCTCTGTATGGATTTGGCTGGTTTTTCTTTAACTGGCTCTCCAGAGTTTCCTTTTTCACCAATTTCATTCAGTGCATATTGGGTTTCTATCGCTTTATTAATCGTTGTTAGAATTTCATCTGGATAAAGAGGCTTGGTGATGTAGTCATGCGCCCCCAGCTTGATCAGTTCTACAGCAAGCTTGATGTCAGAATATCCAGTGATGATGATCACTCCTGTTTTTGGATAGCTTTCTTTAATTTTTATCAGCATCTCTCTTCCATCGGTATCATCCAGCCTGTAATCACAGAGTACCAGATCAAATGCTTCTCTTGCAAGACAGTCCATCGCCGTATTTCCGGTGGTAGCGGTATTGACTTCAAAACCGTTCCTGGTAAGGAACTTAGAAAGAAGCAAGCCTATATTCACCTCATCATCTACAATAAGAATTCTTCTCATATGTACTAAAAGATCTATATTATTA
>NZ_QAIL01000054.1 GCF_003061025.1 Pedobacter sp. HMWF019
TATTTTTTTTAAAAATTTTAAAGATTTATTTGAATTTAAGTTTTAAATAATCTTTGTAAAGTATTGATAATGTTTATTTTGATGTTTTTGTTTTTATTTGGTGTGTTTGTTGGTTGTTGTGGTTTTTTGTTGCGTTTTAAGCCGTTTTTTGTGGTGTTGTTCAGGTGTTGTGTCCTGCTCGATGAAGGTACACTATTTACCCGGTAAATTAAAAACAATTTTAGTCGATAAATTAAAGAGTGTATAGGGAATGTAAGAGAAAAGGGACTTGTGGATTAAGCCCTCCCCTCCCCTTGTATCTGATTTTGCAGCTAACTTTATGAGGTCAAATATGATGTCAATGTAACGTGTTTTTTGATTTACAGAGCTGAAGGTACAGCAAAATTATAAGGGTTCCGGAAGCCTTATAATTCGCCTTTTTTAAGGGAAAAAAGATAGGGGGCAGGCCGGTAATTTTTGCGAAAGAGATGCCGTTTTTTTAGAACTGGTTTCTTCTTTTTTTGTAGATGGGATAGAGGAAAACTGCACCCAAAATCAGGACGGCTCCGACATAAAATCCGGGGGTCATGGTCTCTTTATTTCCGAAGAAAAGGAAGGCTAGAAGGATACCGTAAACCGGCTCGAGATTGGTGATCAGTGCCACCCGGAATGCAGATAAATAACGCATTACTCCAACCCCTGCAACATAAGCAAGTGCTGTGCAAACTGTACCTAAAAGGAAAAGGTAAAGCCAGTCGCTGCTGCTTAAACTGAAGGTCTCTGTGAGCAGGCTTTTGTCAAATAAACGGTATAAAGTGATCCAGAAAAATGCGCCTGCGATCTCGTAAAAACTGATGATTCTGGCCTCACTTTTTTGGACCAGGCTGGAATTGATGACCGAAAAAAGGGCGGAAGCTACCGCTGCAGAAAGACCGAAAATGATTCCTAAAGTGTATTTTGTTTCGAATTTAAAGATCAGATAAATGCCCAGAATAATGATGAAACCGATCACCACATCGCCCGTTTGCATCCTTTGTCTTTTCATGAGGGGCTCTAAAATTGCAGTAAAAAGCGTAAATGAAGAGAGGCAAACCAGGGTTACAGAAACGGTGGACACCTTGATGGCGTGAAAGAAAAGGATCCAGTGAAGGGCTACCAGGCTTCCTGTAAAGATGAATTGCAGAAATTGCTTTCTGCTTACCTTAATACTGGTTTTGCTGAGTATAAAGTACAGGAATAGCGTAATGGAGGCAATCATAACACGATACCATACCATTTGCACTGCATTGATGGAAATCAGCGCGCCCAGAATACCTGTAAAGCCCCAGATGAAAACTGTGAAATGAAGGATGAGCAGGTTTTTGGTGGTGTTGCTGGTTTGGGTAAGGGGCATGTTATTTTGGGGCTTTCCGCAGCAAATATAAGCCTAATAAGCCGAAAAATATAGTCGGCATTAAGACCGCAAGCAGGGGCGGAATGCCTCCTTTTAAAGAGAACATCTTGGCAAAACGGTCTACAACGATGTAGGAGAAGCTGAGAAAAATCCCTATTCCGAGCGATATACCAATTCCTCCACGTACCTTTCTGGAAGATAAAGCAACGCCGATCAGGGTAAGTACGAAGGCAGAAAGGGGTTGCAGGTAGCGTTTATATTGCTCAAAGAGCAGGTCATTCATGATACCGGATCCCCTTGTTTTCTCTTTCCTGATCTTATCGGAAAGATCCTTGTTGCTCATGTTCTCAAAGATATTGTCATAAACAGAGAAGTCATCTGGCCGCATGTCAAGGATGGTATCTTTAGTGGCACCAGCGCCGCTTTTAAAGGTTTCTTTAAGACCGTTGATGTCTCTTACAGTATAATTGGTGAGTTTCCAGGAGCGCTTTACAGAGTCCCATTTGATCTCATCTGCCACCAGTTTTTTTGCCAGTACATCTCCTTTAAAGTTATCGAGCATAAAACGGAAGCCGGATTTGCTCTTGCTGTCAAAGCTTTCTATATAGATATAGGTGTTGTCATCCAGCTTCATGTGGATGTTTTGCTTGCTGGTGGGGTCATTTTTCTTCATGTACACGTTCTCAAAATTGTTTTTGATTTGATTGGTATAGGGAAGAATAAATAAATTGGATAGCAAATTGGCAGCAAATATGAAGGATGCGGAAATGAAATAAGGGCGCAGAAAGCGGTTAAAGCTTACTCCGCCACTCAATATCGGTACAATCTCCGTCTGATCGGCCATTTTAGCGGTGAAAAAGATCACGGCAATAAAGTTGATCAGTGGGGAGAGCATGTTGACGTAAAAAGGAATTGATCCTGCGTAATATAAGGTGAATACCTGCCAGATGGTGAGGTGGTTACCCAGGAAATCATCAAGTTTCTCAGAGAGGTCAAATATAATGATGATGACAATAAACACCGTAAGGGTATAAATAAATGTACCTAGGTATTTACTGATAATATACCAGTCAATGATCTTAAATCTGCTGCTGAGGAACTTCATCTATAATTTATTGCCTAAGATAGTGACCATTTTGTTTTTCCAGGCATAAAACTCACCGCTGATGATCTTTTCCCGGGCTTCTTTTACCAGCCACAGGTAGAAATGGAGGTTGTGCAGGGTGGCAATTTGTGCACCAAGGATTTCTTTGGAATGCATTAAATGTCTTAAGTAGGCTTTAGTATAAACCTGATCTGCAAAGAGGTCGCTATCGGCTTCAATAGGAGAGAAGTCATTTTCCCATTTTTTATTTCCGATATTAATAATGCCGTTTTTGGTGAAAAGCATACCGTTTCTAGCATTTCTTGTTGGCATTACACAGTCAAACATATCTACACCAAGGGCAATATTTTCCAGGATATTGACTGGTGTACCTACACCCATCAGGTAACGGGGTTTATCTTCTGGTAAGATATCACAAACCACCTCTGTCATGGCATACATTTCTTCGGCTGGTTCTCCAACAGAAAGACCGCCAATGGCGTTTCCTTCTCTGCCCATAGAGGCGATGAATTCTGCTGATTTTACCCTCAGGTCTTTGTATACTGAACCCTGAACAATAGGGAAGAGGGTTTGATCGAAGCCATATTTGGGTTCTGTAGAGTCAAAACGGGTGCAGCAACGCTTTAGCCAGCGGTGTGTCATGTTGATGGATGCTGCGGCGTATTTGTAATCACATGGATAAGGGGTACATTCATCAAAGGCCATGATGATATCTGCACCGATGGTCCGCTGGATATCCATTGCATATTCTGGTGTGAAGAGGTGTTTGGAGCCATCTATATGTGATCTGAAGGTCACACCCTCTTCTTTGATTTTACGTACTTTGCTTAGCGAATACACCTGATAACCTCCGCTGTCGGTTAAAATCGGACGGTCCCAGCCAATGAATTTGTGTAAGCCACCGGCTTGTTCCAGGATACCCAGACCCGGGCGAAGATATAAATGATAGGTATTACCAAGGATGATCTGTGCATCGATATCATTTTTCAATTCCCGCTGGTGAACTGCTTTAACTGTTCCTGCTGTGCCTACCGGCATAAATATAGGGGTTTGTATCTCTCCGTGTGCAGTGCTTACTACACCTGCTCTTGCTTTCGACTGCGCGTCCTGGGCCTCTAAAGTAAATTTCATCTGTGTTTTTTTATTCCTTTGGGGTCAAATGGCGCTCAAATAAGGTGCGCCTGTGCTCTGTTTTGATAGCTTCCCAAAAAATCTCGTCAAAAATAGCAAAAAAGGAGGGATTTAAGCGCTAAATTTTTTATCAACATACAGAGGCATTACAGATTAAAAACCAGAAATTTGACATCTTTTAGAAATACCATCGTGGAATTAACCTTAATTGAAATCTGCCTGCTCGGCATATTAGTTTTTTGTTTTGTCGTACAGCTGTATTTTACGCTTTTTGTACATCAGAAATTAGCCTCCGTCTCTATAGAAGAACCGCTCCCAAATGGCATAAGGCCTTTAAGTATAGTGATTTGTGCCCGTAATGAAGCGGAGAATTTGAAAACCTTTCTGCCGGTAATCATGGAGCAGAATTATCCTGATTTTGAAGTGATCGTGGTGAATGACCGCTCCTGGGATGGTACAAGGATTGTTCTGGAGGAGTTTGCGGAAAAGTACGAAAAGCTGAAGGTCGTAACTGTCGCTGATGGTGGAAAGTTCATTGCAGGAAAGAAATTTGCAGTGACCATGGGTATTAAGGCTGCGAAAAATGACTGGCTTGTTTTTACGGATGCGGATTGTTATCCGGCTTCTCCAAACTGGTTGCTGGGTATGCAGCAACCGCCGGAAGACCATAAAGAAATCCTCCTGGGTTATTCCCCTTACATTAGAAAAAGAGGCTTATTGAATGCTTTAATCCGTTTTGAAACCTTTTTTACGGCTGTAAACTACCTTTCTTTTGCTTTGAAAGGCATGCCTTATATGGGGGTTGGCCGGAATATGGCTTATAAGAAATCGCTGTTTTTTAGAAATAAGGGCTTTGCTGCCCATATGCATATTCCTTCTGGCGATGATGATCTTTTTGTAAATGCGCATGCAACGGCGAGGAATACAGGCATACGTATCCATCAGGATACGCAGGTGTGGAGTTTACCAAAGACCAGTTTTGCAGCTTATCTGAGACAGAAAAAGAGACATTTTGGAGCAGGTAAAATGTACAAAAGCAAACACAGGTTCATTTTGACCGCCCAGGCATTGATCCAGTTTTTATTCTATATGATGCTTATTGCAGCCTGTTTCTTTAAAGCGTTGTGGTATCCTGCAGCAGGTATTTTTGGCCTGAGCATTTTGATCAGGTGCTTTGTATATCCTAAGTTACTAAGGCGTTTAAACTACCCTGGTCTGGCCTGGTGGTTCCCTATTCTGGATATACTCCTGTTCATTTTTCTAATCTTTAACGGCATTCTGTCTATATTTGTTAAAAAAGCCCAGTGGAAATAAAATCAACAATCATTCAAAAATATTTTAAAGATCTGACTGAAACGCAAATTGCGCAGCTGGATCAACTCTATCCTTTATACAGTTTCTGGAATGCACAGATCAACGTGATCTCCAGGAAAGATATTGAAGAGTTGTACGAACGACATATTCTCCATTCACTGGGAATAGCCAAGTTCTGCACTTTTAAAAAGGGAGAAAAGGTTCTGGACGTGGGTACAGGTGGTGGTTTTCCTGGTATCCCCTTGGCTATTCTTTTTCCTGATACGGAATTCCATCTGGTAGATTCTATAGGGAAAAAGATTAAAGTGGTTACAGAAGTGGCTTCTGCACTGGGCTTAAAAAATGTAAAGGCCAGTCATTTGCGTGCAGAGCAGATCACGGATCAGTATGATTTTGTGGTGTCCAGGGCGGTAACACGTTTAATAGATTTCTATCCCTGGGTGAAAGGGAAGTTTAAAAAAGACTCCAAGAATGCAATTCCAAATGGGATTTTATATTTAAAAGGTGGGGAATTAGAGGAAGAAATTAAAGAATCCAGGCTAAAAGCAGAGCTGTATCCACTGGCGGAATACTTTGAGGAGGATTTCTTTGAAACTAAATATGTGGTGTACGTACCACAGTAACAACTTTTAAAATGAAAAAGGGAAGCTTAAGCTTCCCTTTTTTTATGGATTATTTTCTTTTGTTGGTGGCACCGGTGGCGGTGGGGGTGCTGGCTGATCCTTTTTTACGATGGGTGGAGGAAATTTTATTTGATCGTGGCCTGTGTTCTTTTTATGATTTGGTTTTATAATCGGCGGCGGGAATTTTACGGAGCCATCATTTTTTGCCCCTTTATGCCGTTTTGGTGCGGTAGATTTTATTGGGGCCGCAGGTTTTGCTTGCTGGTGATGCGTACTTTTTTTAGTGCTGTCTTGTTGTTGCACTTCAGTTTTCTGAGGCGATAGATCAATCAGGGCGTACTCTTTGCTGAAGGCCAGAGTAGAGCAGCAGAGCATACCTCCGGCAATTGGTAGAGCCAGCAGAAATTTGAACCGGGATCGGAATCCGGATTTTTCTTTGTCTAACATAGTGATTCTCGTTTTTAAAATTGATGGGTTAAATATTTGATTAGTGAGTTGATTTACTGGGTTTCCAAATGAATTCTGAATTAAAAAAAGGGCGTATTCATGTTTTTGAATAGCAGATCTGGTGGTCAGATCATCGGCTATATATTCATGGATCAACTTAATTTCTTTTTTCAGAAACAAGGTGATTGGGTTAAACCAACTGAGGATTTGGATCAGTTCAAACAGGAGGATGTCGAGACTATGCCTTTGTCTGATGTGGACCATTTCATGCTTAACAATAATTTCCTTATTAGGTGCAGAAGGGTTCATGAACAACAGGCTGAAAAATGAAAAGGCTGTATCTGAATTTTTCAATTCTATGTAAATGAGTTCATTATGCTTTTGTTTTTTTGAGGTTAAGGCAAGATGGGCCAATGCGATCAGCTTGACAAGCAGTTGGAGGCCGAGCAGACCAACGGCGATAAGATAGATCAGTACCAAAAGCGGACTAAAACCATCCCAGTAATAACTGGTGTTTTCGAGATGGGGAATTGGAGTTACAGGGGAATTTTCTTGTCCAGTAATCCATTGATGAAGGTAACTGATTTGCAACAGGGGCAAAATAAAGGAAATCAGGCTGGAGGAAATAAGATAGTACCTGTTTAAAGTGTAAAATGTTTCTTTCTTTAGGGCCAGCAGATAAAATGCATAAAAGATAACCAGATATACATTTGCTTCTATGAGGTAATACAGTAGGTTCATGATTTTCTGTTTTTAAGTTTTTCGGCCAGTTGGATCAATTCGTCAAGCTCGTCCATGTCCATGTTTTTTTCCTTAACTAAAAAGGACATAAGGCTTTGGTAGGAATTTTCAAAATAATTATTCATTACTTTATCAAAAGCAAAATGTTTGTATTGAGCTTCTGTAATGAGTGGGAAATAGATGTAGGTATTACCAATAGCCTTATGATCGATAAATCCTTTGCTTTCAAGCACTCGTATAACGGTGGAAACGGTGTTGTAAGCTGGTTTAGGTGGGTTCATTTTTTCAATGACATCTTTTACCAGTCCTTCTTTAATTTCCCATAAAATTAACATGACTTGTTCTTCTGCTTTTGTAAGTTCTCTCATCTTCTAATGATTAGGTTAATTAAAGCTACAACTATTTTTATAGTTTTCAAACTATTTTTATAGTTTTATTAAGTGTTTTTCTTTTATTTCTTTTTGTGTATTTATTTTTCTTTTGGATTGATGAATGTTAATTTAGCCTATGAGTATAATCCATCAAATAGGCCTTTCTTTTATTGATACAGTAGGCCCTGTAT
>NZ_QAIL01000511.1 GCF_003061025.1 Pedobacter sp. HMWF019
AAAATATTCTATGGAAGAATTAGATGATACAGATTTATTACTGCTGAAGATATTAGGCAACAACTCGAACTATACCATAAAAGAGCTTGCGGTAAAGGTAAAACTGTCCCCTTCGCCTGTTTTTGAACGGGTAAAAAGACTGGAAAGCAATGGATTTATTAAAAAGTATATTGCCATACTTGATGCCGAAAAATTTAACCAGGGATTTATTGTCTTTTGCAATATTAAGCTCAAACAGCACGACAGGAAGATAGGCCATCAGTTTGTGGAAGACATTTTAAAAATCGACGAAGTGGTAGAATGTTATAATATTTCGGGAGACTATGACTTTATATTAAAGGTATATGCAAAGGATATGAAACATTACCAGGATTTTGTTTTTAATAAACTAGGCTCTGTTAAAAGTATAGGAAGTACGCACAGTACGTTTGCTATGGCAGAGATAAAAAATTCGTATAACATCAGCTTTTAAAACAACAACTATTATACCTCTTCCCGGATACCCCAAAAAACCTGCACTTCTTTTCTCACCTCACAACCTGAAGCTTTTCGCGGAAGGTCCAGTGAGAAAAGAAGTGCAGGTTTTTTCACGCATTCTTGTCAAGATAAAGAAAGTATTACATTCTTTCAGGCACTGTGATCCCCAATAACTTCATTCCGGATTTCAGAATATTAGCCGTAATAAAACTTAAGTTCAAACGGTGCTGTTTCAGTGAAGCATCTTCTTCTTTAACTATCGGAGGCACTTCATGGTAGAATTTATTGAACATTTTGGCTACCTCATAAAGATAGTTAGATAAAGTAGCCGGAGTATACCCTTTAGCTGCTGAAGCCAATTCAGAAGGGTATTTAGAAAGCAACATAATCATCTCCAACTCTGTTGCAGATAAATCTTTAACCTCTGTTGCTTTTGAGTACTCTGCATATTCAGCTTTACTTAAAAGCGACTTAATACGTGCATGGGTGTACTGAATAAACGGTCCGGTATTTCCCTGAAAATCAATAGATTCAGAAGGATCAAACAGCAGGCGTTTCTTAGGTTCTACTTTTAGCAGGAAGTATTTTAAAGCCCCCATACCTATGTCATAATACAAACGTTCCTTTTCCTCATCAGAAAAATCATTGGTTTTACCAAGTGCTTCTGTCTTCTGTCTGGCTGTTTCAACCATTTCTGCAATCAGATCATCTGCGTCTACCACTGTACCTTCTCTGGATTTCATTTTGCCACTTGGCAAATCCACCATACCGTAAGACAAATGATGCAGGCCTTTAGCCCAGGTTTTACCCATTTTTTCCAGGATCAAGAATAAGACCTTGAAATGATAGTCCTGCTCATTACCCACTACATAAATAGACTGATCCATTTTAAAATCATCATATTTCATTTCTGCAGTACCTAGATCCTGAGTAATATATACAGAGGTTCCATCGGCACGCAGTACGAGTTTCTGGTCCAAGCCGTCTTCTGTCAGATCGATCCATACAGAGCCATCTGGTTTTTTAAAGAATACGCCTTTATTTAAGCCTTCTTCTACAGTATCCTTACCTAATAAATAAGTATTGCTTTCGTAATAATATTTATCAAAATCCACGCCCAGGTTTTTATAGGTAATATCGAACCCCGCATATACCCATCCGTTCATCTTTTTCCAAAGATCCAATACCTCTGCATTACCCTGTTCCCATTCCAGCAGCATTTGCTGTGCCTGTTTAATCAGTGGTGAATTTTTCTTGGCCTCTTCTTCTGTTTGACCTGCAAGTTTAAGTGCTTCAATTTCTTTCTTATATTCTTTATCGAAGATTACATAATATTTTCCAACCAGGTGGTCTCCTTTTAAGCCAGAACTCTCCGGGGTTTCTCCATTTCCAAATTTTTGCCAGGCCAGCATAGACTTACAAATATGAATACCTCTGTCATTTACCAGGTTTACTTTGAATACTTCATAGCCGTTAGCTTTAAGCAGTTCAGCAACAGAATAACCCAATAAGTTATTTCTAACATGTCCAAGATGCAGTGGTTTATTGGTGTTTGGAGAAGAATATTCCACCATTACTTTCTGTCCGTTGGGTTTGAAAGTACCGAAGTCCTTATCCAATAGCGTATTGTTCAGTAAACTCAGCCAGTAAGGATCTGCAATGCTCAGGTTTAAAAAGCCTTTAACGACATTAAATCCTGTGACATCTGCAACATGCTCTACCAGGTAAGCACCAAGTTCCTTAGCAGTAACTTCTGGCGATTTTTTAGAAAAACGTACAATTGGAAAAACTACAATAGTGATTTGCCCTTCAAATTCAACCCTCGTATCCTGCAGGCTGATTTGATTTTCCTGGATTTCCTGTTGGTATAAGTCTTTAACTGCTGTTATCGTAGCAGCAACGATATGTTGTTCAATATTCATATTCTATTCGTTTCTAAAAGCGTTCGTCGCTTTAATTAAGATCTCAAAGGCATGCTCTGCCATCTGGTTCTCTTTATCCAGGGTTGGGTTTACTTCAACAATTTCAAAACAGCATACTTTATGATGTGTAATGAGCCTGGTCATTAAACCTCCTGCTTCTTTCTCTGTTAAACCCTGGGCTACCGGAGTTCCTGTACCTCTCGATGCTGTTGGATCCAGTGAATCTACATCAAAAGAGACATAGATCAGGTCGCAATGGTCCAGGTACATCATCGTTTCAATCACCGTTCTTTCTACTCCCCGTTTCCGGAATTCGGCAGTGGTGATGTTTTTTACTTTATTTTTTTTGATCAGGTGCTCTTCCGGTTTTTCCATATCCCTTGCAGAAATCAACACCAGGTCACGATAATTAATCTTAGGCGCTATATTCTCTACATTTTTGAGCTGATACCAGTAATTAATGGTTTCCTGGTCAAGTTTATTCACCTTAGAGTCCGTATTATCTTCATCCAGCACCATAGCCAGAGGCATACCATGCATATTTCCGGAAGGTGTAGTGTATGGGGAGTGCATATCTGCATGGGCATCAATCCAGATTACGCCTAACCTGGATTTAGGATAAGCGGCCTTGATTCCCGAGATCGTACCCGCTGCTGTACTGTGGTCACCAGCCAGAACAATCGGAAATTCATTATTTCCAAGGGTGTTTTTCACCTCTTCACTCACCCGCTCTACCATAGTAAGAATACCTGAAATCCTTTTTGCATAAGGGCTACCGGTACTTTCCAGTAACAAATGGTTCTCATTTGGTACCTCAATAGATTTGTGTTTTTTAAAGAACCTGCTTCCAAAATCTAATGCCGCAATTTTTATCGCATCTACCCCAAGACTGGCTCCGCGGGTACCCGCTCCAATCTCAGATTTTACTTCAATTATCTTTAAAGACTTAGTCATAAAAAAAATTACGAGTGTATTTTATAAAAGGTTTATCTTTGGGCCAAAATTAACTTATTTTAAGTTGCCACACCTTTAATAATTGTTCAAAAATATAAAAAATGCAGAGTTACTCCGAATTTCTTGATCTAAGTGTTGGTTTCCCACAGGAAGGCTATGACATTATAGACGATGAATTATACTTCCAGGACCTAAACTTAATGGAGATGATTGAAACTTATGGTACGCCATTACGTTTCACTTATCTTCCGCTGATCAGCAAAAAAATTCAACAGGCGAAGATCTTGTTCCAGACCGCCATCTTAAAGAACAATTACAGAGGTGATTACAAGTATTGCTATTGTACCAAGAGCTCCCACTTCCGCCACATTGTGGAAGAAGCCCTTAAAAATGGCATCCACCTGGAAACTTCATCTGCATTTGATATGCCAATGGTAGATGCCCTTGAGAAAAAAGGTGCACTGACCAAAGACATTACGCTGATCTGTAACGGTTTTAAAACTTATCAATACAAGCAGTATATTATAGATATGCTGCACGATGGGTACAAAAACATCATTCCGGTTTTAGATAACAAAGAGGAATTTAACCTCTATGATGATGAAATTGAAATGGATACCCCATGTAATTTGGGAATTCGTATTGCCGCTGAGGAGCAGCCGGATTCTCAGTTCTATACATCCCGTTTAGGTGTAAGACTGGAAGATGTTATTGATTTTTACAATAATAAAATTGCGTCTAATCCTAATTTCAGGGTGAAATTGCTGCATTTCTTCATCAACTCCGGTATTTCAGATACACCTTATTACTGGAATGAGCTGGAGAAATATGTAACCTTATACTGCAAATTCAAAAAGATTAACCCGGAACTGGATACTTTAGATATCGGAGGTGGTATGCCTTTCAAAGATTCCCTGGTTTTTGATTTCGATTACGAATACATGGTCAATGAGATCGTTAAACGGATTAAAGAGATCTGCGCAGAGCATGATGTTATTGAACCGGATATCATTACAGAATTTGGTAAATATACAGTAGCAGAAGCCTCTGGTATATTATATAAGGTATTAGGCCGTAAACAGCAAAATGACCGGGAAAGATGGTTAATGCTGGATGGTTCTTTCATTACCAACCTTCCTGATGTTTGGGCACTGAACCAAAAATATGTATTGTTGCCCATCAACAACTGGGATGCGGAATATGAAAAAGTAAACCTCGGTGGAATTACTTGCGACGGCCAGGATTATTACAACCAGGAGGCACATATGAACAGTGTGTTTATGCCAAAAACACGTAAAGTACAATACCTCGGTTTCTTCCATACTGGTGCTTACCAGGAGGTACTCAGTGGTTATGGTGGTATCCATCACTGCTTACTGCCAAGTCCTAAACATGTGATCATTCGCAGAAACAGAGATGAGACTTTCAACTTCGAGGTATTTGGTGAAGAACAAAACAGTAAACAAGTATTGAAGATCCTGGGTTATACCTAGGCCTTAATCTTTAAAATATAGAGGGTACCTGCGCCTGCAGGTACCCTTTTTTGTGTGCCTATTTTTCTGTCCTGAATTCGGATGGCGTTTTATGTATGATCTTTTTGAAGATTTTGTTAAAATAGGTTACATTATTAAAACCGCAGGCAAAACAGACCTCAGCGATTGTTTTATCCTGCTGTAATAGCAAACAGGCTTTCTGGATCCGATAATGGTTTACAAACTCCGTAAACGTGATATGAGTGGTCTTCTTGAAATAATTACAAAATGACGGTACAGAAATATTAGCAATGTCTGCTACCTTTTGAATATCAATATCCTGATCATAATAATTCTCTACATAAGTAAAGATTTTCTGCAACCTGTTCCGGTGTTTATTTACCATCTCCGCCAGTATAGGTTGTCTATTTAAAACATCATACTCTTCTGCAAGTGCAAGTTGGTGCAATACTTTCAGCATAGACAAATGCTTTTCAAAAGGTGACATATTTTTCATGTCTATCAGCAAAGCAGTAATCCGGCTTTTAACCTCACCATTAAATTTCAAACCATGTTTGGAACGTACAATCAGATCTGCGATCTCCTTCATTTCCGGAAAATCGGCTATCCATTGCTGCACCACCTCAGGTTTGATCTGCACCACAATTTCCTCATGAGGTTCTGTTGCATTTAATCCAAAGCCAGAATGCGGCATATTTGAGCCAATCAATACCAGATCTCCATCGTCATACATACTTAAATGGTTACCAACATGGCGGGTGCCGCCACCGCCAACTACGCACACCAGTTCATACTCCGGATGATAATGGTACTGCCATATAAATTCAGAGAT
>NZ_QAIL01000512.1 GCF_003061025.1 Pedobacter sp. HMWF019
TTATTTAAGTTCTTAAAATAGGTCACATAATTTTCTAATCCTTTCCATATATCCATTTTTGGTTCCCAGCCAATTAATTTCGCCTTGGAAACATCCGCCCAAAAATGAACCGGATCTCCTTCTTTTGTAACCCCATTGAAACTTATTGTTGCTTGCGGATCAAACTGTTTATTTAAAAAATCAACAATTTGATGAATACTAATAGTAATGCCACTACCTCCATTTATTACATGATACCCCTTAAGATCTTGGGCGAAAATGTAAAGTAAACTCACCGCATCCGAAATATGAATCCAATCGCGAGTTTCTTCACCTGTTCCAAAAAAAACAACTGAAGTTGATTTATTGATTTTCTTACAGGCGTCCCACAGTAACTGTTTTTGTAAGCCCTCCCCGTAAATTGAAAAATAACGTATAATGCCTATGCTTATATTAAAATTTTTGCAATAAGAAAGGCAAAGGTCTTCTGCTATCCTTTTGTGAAAACCATAGGGTGAAACTGGTACCTCTATCATATTTTCCTTTATTGGCACATTGCCTAGGTTGCCTTGTACAGCTGGACTTGAAGGATAAATAAATTTGCACCCTGGATTTTGGAGCCTAATATATTCCAGAACAGATATTGTGCTTTGTACACTTTTTTGATAATCTTCATAAGGATTATCTCTGGAAAAAGCCACAGATCCACTCCCTCCACAATGAACAATCAAATCAAATTTTTCATTGATATTCAATAGTGCTTCAAAAGTAATTGTACTTTCATACCAGTGATCTAAACCCCATTTATTAAATTGGTCACTATGCCATTTACCATGACCAATTCCCGCCACATAATAACCATTTTTCTTGAATTCTCTCGCTACATTTCTGCCCAAAAAACCATAGGCTCCAGTTACTAAAACTTTTTTCATTATATATTGATTTCCTTACCTTCAAGTTTTTTTATTACTACAGCAGGGTTTCCTCCCACAACTGTCCACGCAGGAACATCTCTTGTCACTACGCTTCCGGCACCAACTATAGCTCCTTCACCTATCGTCACCCCTTTTAATATTATACAATTCATCCCAATCCATACATTTGAACAAATTTTTATAGGCCTCGTATCTACGACATCCCAATTCTTATTTTGAATAAATAATTTTCCACTTCTATAATCTGACAACTGTTGCGTAATATCCTTTTGTCTCTCTTTGTAATCAAGCGAATGAGAATTATGATCATATATATAGATTCCCCAAGCCATAAATACATTATTCTCAATTTCAATTTTACTTCTACAAATCAAATTACTTCTTCCAATAAAAACATTATTTCCGATAACGACCTCACCTTCTGAAGATTCAAATAATATCAAACAATCCAATATGGTGTTATCGCCAACTGTAACGTACTTTTTATTCTTTAATGGTTTCATCAAATTGATAGAGAACATTTCAAAAAAATGAGAATCACCAATTTCAATATGATCCTTTATTCTTTTTAAGTTAGTTTTCAATCTCCATTTACGTAAAAAACTCGATATTGTTGATAGCATATTTATAAATTTATCTATGATTTTTAATTCTTGGCATGTCTATTAACTCTTTCTGAAACGTGCTTTAAACCAGAATTTGATATCCAGCAATTTATTTAATCTGTATAAGCAAAAGGTGGAGCCACATAGTATAAGGACACTATTTACTATATATTGAGCAATTCCTTCAATATATAGAGAGCATGCTAATGATAACGCCACAAAACTGCCTAAAATAATTACATTTTTTATGTTTACAGATGAAAAAAGGAAGGAATTAAGTCTCCATGCACTATAAACCCCAAAAATCAAACAAATCAAATTTGCAGCTAAAAAACCAATACCCAAAACATTAAATCCAAAATAATTCCATCCAAAAAAAACAAAAGATATATATACCCCTTGCCTTATAGTTTCTATGATTATAGCATACCACCCCTTGTTTATTGAAAGATAAAGAACACCAACAGTATAACTTATAAATGTAAAAAAAGAGGCCATCATTTGCCATTTCAAAATGGCTATCGCTGAATGAAATGAATTGGTATATAATATATTTATTGCTAATGAAGCAAACGTTATCATTCCCATTAGCATAGGAGTTCCGACTAGAAGTGTCATTTCTAATTGTTGATTTATCAACTGGTTACTAGCATCTTTATCATGTTTAATCGCACTTAATCTAGGAAAATAATCTGCAAGCATAGAATTAAGCAAAACACTAATATACATTGTAGATATGATCCAAACTGCTTGGAAATACCCAACAGAGTCCATTCCTAGATGAGATCTAATCACTACACGAATAACATATAAAGAAGCAGTTGCCACAAATCCATTAACAACAATAAAAAAACCCAATTTGGCCATTCCCAAGCCCTCAAAAAAGGTTTCTGACAGAGACAATCTAACATTTTCAGTTATTACCTTCCTTGCATATATCCATGAAACAACCAAGGATCCAAGCGCAGATAAGACCATTGCTGGAACAATTCCAGAGATACCTAACCACCAAAAAATCGGGAGGGAAATTAAAGTCCCTAAAACAGATCCAAAAAGGGTAGCTTTAGCCATTTCTTTAATACGTCTTAGTCCTTGTAAAATAGCTAACTGACCTGCTGATACAGCATTAATTAGAAGAGTTACTGATACCAATGCAATACTAAAGGTATAAGTATCATTCCCAAATGTATAATTACTAAAAAAATTGCAACACACACATACAACCAACATGCCAATTAAGCCAGTCCCGAATTCCCATCGTCTTAACACCAATATTGTTTTTGCGACATATTTCGGATCAGTATTATTCTCAGCTACACTTTTTACTCCGCTGAAATTAATTCCTAATCCAGTTCCATTCCTAACTAACTCAATAATTGTTTGATAAAGACCTGCAACACCAACGCCTGCAGGACCTAACAATATTGCAATAACTTTATTTCTAATAATTCCAATTACAATATTTATTATTTGCGCTCCTCCAACAATAGTTGTTGATTTAAATATTTGTTTATAGGACTCCTTGTTTTCTTCCATTTTTTGCGTTGATTTTTATTCAGAAAATAAAACCTAAACTCTTTACTTATTCAAAGTAATGCTTAGAGCCTTACATTTCAGCCTTCTTACTTATTTAACT
>NZ_QAIL01000513.1 GCF_003061025.1 Pedobacter sp. HMWF019
CATATAGGCAATAATTACATCGATGTCTGATTCCGATATAAGATATGTTATTATACAATCCCGGGGTCGGATCAATCCAATCCTGGCGGATAATGTATAAACCTTTTCGGGTAGCAGCAAAAGTAGCCTCGCCATTTTCATTTGTGGTAAGTTCTTTCTCCCAATTATCCGGATTAAAGACCCGTAATTTAATGCCTGATATTTCTTTCCCGTTTTTAAATGCTTTAACAACGGTTAGAGCTCCCTTTGCATAGGTAGTGATATCTAAAAACTGGATCGGTTTTGAAATGGAAGAACTACTCTCAACAGGATAGGCTGCACAGAGGTAATCTATAGGACGAACGTTTTTTCCACCGGTTTTTGAACGGTCAACTACCGGTAACACATCATTACTTGCCAAAATCTGATATGTACCTTTTTTAGCTGGAGTAAATACAGCCTCCCAGCAATCAGAAAGGGGACGTAAAGGAAGGCTGGTGATCTTTCCTTCTTCATCAATGATCCGGACCTTAAAATCTCCTGAAAAGGGAAGTTCTTCTCCTCTTTCCTTGCGTCTGACACTATATTCATCGATTTCCCCATAGCAGATTTGTATACGTACAGGCTGGTGTATTTTTCCAGAACCTTTAATATCCATCCAGTAGCCATGTGCTCTGCTCAATAAAGGCAGAGTAAGCAGGACAAGCAGGCTATAAAGTATCTTTTGCTTCATGAAACAAAGGTACATAACGAGCATAGAATTTTTGCTTTCAGGAGAATTTAGTTCCTACAAAAAAGCCGCTGAATTATTCCTGCGGCTTTCATTTAAATTTTTAGATTTTTTTTGGTGGAAGATCAAATGCGATGGCCTCATGTTCAAAATGTCCATTGTGCGCGCCATCACAAAACGGCTTATTTTTTGAAAGACCGCAACGGCAAATAGACAAAACGGTTCTGCCCTCAAGTCCATATGTATTTCCGTTTCTATCTACGATCTCAAAATCGCCTTCTATTTTCACTGATCCGTTATTGTTAATGGTTAGTTTTGTTTTTGACATGTGTGCTATTTATTTAGCTGCAAAACTAAAACAATCATGCGGTGTATTCGAAATGGATTACAATTTAGAAACATTCCTTAAAACAAAAAAAAAGCATCCATAATCATGGATGCTTTTTTCGATTTATAAAATAAGTTGATTAAGCAATCTTAACATTGATTGCGTTTAATCCTTTTTTACCTTGCTCTACATCGTAGCTAACAGAATCATTTTCACGAATGTTATCTATTAAGCCTGAAGAATGAACGAAGATTTCGCTATCACCATT
>NZ_QAIL01000514.1 GCF_003061025.1 Pedobacter sp. HMWF019
CCAGTAGGTCTGAATATCCTTTTCATTTAGATGGAGATAAATTAAGAATTGGAAGTAAAATGATTGGAAGTATAACATCAATAAGTGATCATAGATTGACCTTAAAATTTGGTGACACAGATTATAATTATTATAGACTTAAACAACATTCACTTCCTTTTAACGAAGTTCAACTCAGGAAAAATCTTATTAAAAATAAATGGATTTTAAATGAAAGCAGTTTAGAGTTTACCAATGATTCTGGAAATATTGAAAATTCTTTCAAGGTGATAGAATATCAGGCTCAAAAGAAATTTTTTGGAGTCTATTTAACAGATAGCTTCCATTCTAATCTATTTTTAACACTCATAATTGATGGCAAACCTATGGAGTTTCATTTTAGAGTTGCAAATATTAAAGATTCTGAGATAGAATTGGAAACTGCAGAAGGAAAAAAGCTGGAAATGCATAAATAAATTTAGCGCAAATAAAAGGCCTATAGCTATTTTAAAGTAGCTGTAGGTCTTAAGTTCTTGTATAATGCAAGTAATTTTGCATGGTGAAAATTTGTTATGAGAATATAAATACTCTTTCATTGTTATTTTGACAAAATGGAAATCTCTATGAACACAGAAAGTAAGTATCCTTATGAAGATATTGTAACCCCTTTGCTTTTTGGAGAGATTTGGAGAAATATCCCTGATTTTGAAGGAAGCTTTCAAGTCTCAAACCTGGGTAGAGTGAAGTCCTTGGATAGAACTGTTTCACATAGTCGGTGTGGTACCCAGTTTGTAAAAGGACGGATATTAAAACAAAACATTAAAAGACATTACAACAATTTTAAAAACGATTTTGCCTATATATTACAGGTTGCGATATGCTTTGAGAACAAACGACATGATCTTATAGTGAGGAGATTGGTTTTCTATGTTTTTAATGGGTGGAAATTGACTCAAAAATTCGATGGGATGATAATTTCCAGCGATTATGATGGATTAAATTGTCGACTCGATAATTTAAAGTTTTGTTCTACAGCTGAACATTTACGAATGCTAATACAAACCAATAGGACTGAATTCACAAAAAAGAGACCAAACAAAGAAAATATTAAACCCACATTTAGGTTATGGAAACCTGTGAGCAGATGTGATGTTAGCGGCAATCTAATTGAAACTTATCCATGTATTGCACATGCTGCAAATAAATTTGAATGCTATGAAAAGGGCATCTCACTTTCAATTAGAAATAAAACCATTTATCGAGGTTTCAAATGGAGACTAGCACCAAGGGAATTTTTTGATGATTTGATTTCGCAATACCCAGCAATCAAACCTGCTAGAAATAGAAAACCTAAGCCCCCTTTTGTTGAGGTAGATGAAAAGAAGTGAGGTACTTTTGATCTGGTGTGCCATAAATACAAGACATTAAATTATTTAACTATTTTAATATTAGATTATTAATTTAAATTGGGGAAATTTAGATAAGATAAAGAACAACGCCCCGAATGACGCCCAGTATTCCTATTACT
>NZ_QAIL01000515.1 GCF_003061025.1 Pedobacter sp. HMWF019
GCTTAAAATTCTGGATGAATGCCGCCGCCAGTTCGTTCGCTTTTACATCATAATTATGAACATCGCTCCAGGTATTTCTGGGGTTCAAAATTTCGGCCGGAACATCGGGACAACTCACCGGCATGTTCAATCCAAAAACCGGATGCTCAGAAAATTCAACTTCTTCCAGCTGTCCTTTTAAAGCAGCCGTAATCATAGCACGGGTATAAGCCAGTTTCATTCTTTTGCCCACGCCATAGCAACCACCGCTCCAGCCGGTATTCACCAACCATACATTCACTTGATGCTGTTTCATTTTTTCACCCAGCAATTCAGCATAACGCGTAGGATGCAATGGCAGGAAAGCCTTGCCGAAACAGGCAGAAAAAGTAACCTGAGGCTCTGTAACCCCCGCTTCCGTACCTGCAACTTTTGCCGTATAGCCCGAAATGAAATGGAACATCGCCTGTCCGGGATTCAGTTTGGAAATCGGTGGCAATACCCCAAAAGCATCAGCTGTCAAAAAGAAAATATTCTTCGGAACACCCGCCATTGACGGAATAACCGCATTATCAATATAGTCAATCGGATAAGCTACCCGTGTATTTTCTGTTTTATCTATATTGGAAAAATCTACATTTCTGGTACCCGGGAAATAATTGGTATTTTCCAGTAAAGCACCAAAACGGATTGCATGATAGATCTGAGGCTCATTTTCTGCGGTAAGATCTACGCATTTCGCATAGCAACCACCTTCAAAATTAAAAACAGTTCCATTTCCCCATCCATGCTCGTCATCTCCAATCAGTCCCCTTTTCGGATCTGCAGACAAGGTGGTCTTTCCGGTCCCTGAAAGTCCGAAAAAGATTGCTGTATCGCCATCTTCCCCAACATTTGCAGAGCAGTGCATAGATAAAGTCTTTCTTTGTTCTGGAAGAATAAAATTCAGAACAGAGAAAATTCCTTTCTTAATTTCACCTGTATAGGCCGTTCCTCCGATCAGAATGATCTTCTTTGTAAAATTTAGGATAGAGAAATTGGACTGTCTGGTTCCATCGGCCTGCGGGTCTGCCAGAAAACCAGGAGCAGCAACAATGGTCCACTCGGGCTGAATCCCCAAATCTTCTTTTTCCATTCTCAGAAAAAGATTATTGGCAAACAAGCTCTGAAAGGCCTTTTCTGTCACCACACGAATCGTTGTTTTGAATTCTTCATTTGCACAAGCATAGGCATCTCTTACGTAAACCTGCTGCTGCTGCTTCAAATAGTTTGTTACCTTATTATATAAGGCGTCAAATTTCTCCTCACTAAATTCAATATTGATATCCCCCCAAAAAACAGCATTCCTGGTTACATCGTCGCAAACAATAAATCTGTCTTTAGGAGAACGCCCGGTAAATTTTCCGGTGTCAATGGCCAGGGCGCCGCTGTCGGCAAGTGTTCCTTCGCCGTTTTTCAAGGCTTCTTCCACCAATTCTGCTACCTCCAGCTGGTAAAAAGCATTCTCGGAACTTAGGTTCAGGTAGCTTAAGTCCGGCTTTTGCAAAATAACTTTGCTCATAAATAAATAAGTTAGTCCGGCAAAGTTATATAGATAAAAAGGGAATAAGAACCATTTTTCAGGAAAAATTTTACTTATTGTCCCCCTTACACTAACAATTAAATCACTGTAAAACAATGATTTAAAAAAGAAATAATGCGATTTTAGCCTCCGGCTTTCTTCACTTTAAAACCGTCTTTCTGCAACAGTGCCAACACTTTATCTCTGAAATCACCCTGGATCAGGATTTCACCGTCTTTACAAGCCCCCCCTACCCCACATTTTGTTTTAAGCATCTTGGTCAGTTTTTCAAGATCTTCCTCCGGTCCAATAAAACCAGTGATCAGTGTAACGGCTTTACCGCCTCTGTTTTTCCTGTCCAGCATCACTCTTAAATCCTGCTGGTTATTGGCGATACTTTCGTCAGCAGCCTCTTCCTGAGGATAAGTAAATGAAGGATCTGTAGAATACATGATCCCGCCAAAATCATTCAATACTTTCTTCTTCGTCTTCATTGCTTTAGGTTCTAAATCTTTATTCTGCAGGTACGATAATATTTAAGGATAGGGGATTAATGGAAATATCTATTTCAGTTCCCATAAAGAAAGGTTCCCCATCGATATGAATGGCCCCTTCTTTTGGCCGGCTGATGTGAATCTCCTTGCCTGTGATAATCTCTACCATATCCGATTTATGGGTATTGCCCGTCATCATATAATAGCCAAGGACAGGTAAACGATATAACGGGAAATTCTTCACAATACATACGTCCAGCAAACCATCGCTCACCGAAGCCAGAGGAGAAATATGCGCATTATTCCCATACTGGGAAGAATTGGCTATACTCACCACAAAAGCTTTGCGGGTATATGATTTACCGTCAATAACGATGGTATAGGTTTCGGGCATATAGTCGAGCATCTCTTTTAAACCCACTTTCAAATATCCCGAAAAGCCTCTTTTCTTGTTTCCCGCAAAAACAGAACTGATATGGGCATCAAAACCCATTCCAGCCATATTAAAATAAACTTTATCATTAAAGGTGGCCGTATCAATCTGTTTAACATGCAGGTTATTGATCACCTGGATGGCCCTGGTCGGATTCATTGGAATCTTTAAGAACCTGGCAAGTCCGTTACCTGAGCCAAAAGGAATGATGCCAAGCACTTTATTCTGAAGAAGCACCTTGGAGCCGATCTCATTGATCGTACCATCTCCCCCTACTGCAACAATAATGTCAAAATTCTTATTAGCTGCTTCTTCTGCAATTTCCGCAGCATGGCCAACATACTCTGTTACACTATAGTTCGGATTAAACCTGGAACGGTCCAGATTAGCGTCTATAAGTGCCGGAATCTTTAATTTGTCCTTCCCCCCGGAAATCGGGTTGATAATAAATAATATGTTAGATTTTGCCAAAAGTCCTGTATTAATGATTCTACAAAATAATCGAT
>NZ_QAIL01000516.1:0-3967 GCF_003061025.1 Pedobacter sp. HMWF019
ACTTATCACTAATCATATTAACCTCAATATCACATACAGGTTTCTCACAGATTTTTAGTGCAGAACAGAACCCACTTAGTGTAAAATGGAGACAGATCAACAACAAAGGTTTTAAGATCATCTACCCAACTGAACTTGAAAAAGAAGCACAAAGAATGGCCAACACCATCGGCTTCATTTTTCCTTATGACGGCGCCAGTTTAGGCATACACAAAACCACTCTTCCGATCGTACTCCAAAACCGTGGTGTGATCGCAAATGGCTTCGTTCAGTTAGGCCCCAAAAAGTCAGAATTCTACACCACTCCCCCACAGTTTTTCGACAGTCAGGACTGGCTCAATAACCTGGCTGTTCACGAGCTCAGACATGCTGCCCAATACGACAAACTCACCAATGGAAAAGCCTATCCTTTTCCTGAAGAAGTTTACCTCGCCTGGATGGGGGTAAGTATCCCGCTTTGGTTCTTTGAGGGAGACGCCGTAAGCACAGAAACTTCACTCACCCATGCCGGCCGTGGAAGACAGCCTTCCTGGATCATGCCCTACCGGACCAGCCTGCTGGAAAGGAAAAATATATCTTACAGCAAAGCCAATTTTGGATCGGACAAAGACATCACCCCCGGCTACTACCAACTCGGATATCTTATGGTGTCCAATATCAGAACACAGTTCGGAAAAAATATTTTTGACAGCTTGCTTACCGACATTCGTCAGCGGCCCGCCCGCGCCTACCCTTTTGCAGGCAGCCTGAAAAAACTGACAGGCAAAACCGGCAAGGGCTGGTACACCGCCACCACTGCCGATCTCAAAAAGGCATGGACAGCCCAGGATGAAAAAAACCAAAGCATTCCTTATCCCGAACTCAACAAAAAAGCCAAATATGCTACAGACTATTTTTTACCGGCCTGGCTGGAAGACGGAAAAATCCTGGCACTGAAACAAAGCAAAGCCGAAACCCCTTATTTTGTCCGCATAGACAGCAACCAAAAAGAGACCCGCCTGTTTGGCATCGGTTACCAGGAACAACCCTGGTTCAGTTATGCCGCAGGCAAACTGACCTGGGACGAGATCCGTTATGACCCCAGGTTCAGGCAACGCAGTTACAGCGTCATCTGTCTCTACGATTTCAAAACCCGAAAAATTAAAAAGCTGAAAGGCAGGACCAGAACCTTCTCCCCTTCCCTATCGGCCGACGGCAAAAAAATCGTTGCGGTACAAATTGACCTGAGCAACCAGTCTAACCTCATCGAACTCGATGCGGCTACTGGCAACACCTTGTACACCTACCCCAATCCGGAAAACCTGATCCTGCAAAGCCCTGCATTTGACCAGAGCGGAGAACAGGTCACTTACATCAGCGTAAGCGAAAAAGGAAAATCCCTATGGATAGAGGGGAAAGACGGTAAAAAATCCAAACTTTTGCCAGAAGCCAATCAGCAACTCAACAGACCAATATTTAATTCTTCAGGAATCGCATTTAACGCACATTACAGCGGCGTTGACAATATTTACCAGATAGACACCGCTTCAAAAAAAATAAGCGCTCTGAGCGCTTCAAAATACGGCGCCTTTAATCCATCTTTCTCAACAGACGGTAAAAAGATCCTGTTTAACAATTTTGGCCCCGAAGGCTACAACATCACTTCAAGCACCGTCAAACCATCGGCAGTTCAGGAAAACGATTTTGTCTACTTCGGGAAAGCTGCGGAGCAGCAAGAGAATACCGGAAACGTGTTTGAAAAAAACATTCCCGACAGCACCTTTCAGACAGCGTCCTATAAAAAGTTCATGCACCTGTTCAACTTCCACAGTGTAGTCCCGGTCATCGAAAACGAATACATAGGCGGAATTCAGCTGCAATCTAACAACCTGCTCAACACCTTCGATTTTTACACCGGCGTCAATTACCACAGAGATCTGGGCAGATTTGAATACAATGCCGGCATCAACCTGAAAACTTTTTATCCGGTGATCGGACTCAGTTATGAGAACATACCCGAACGAACCTTTTACAGCTCCGCTAAGACCATCAAACAAGGAGACTGGAGAGAGAACTACGTAAAGCTAAACGCAACGATCCCCGTCAACCTGAACGCGCTTGACGAGTACTACAACCTTGGCTTCAATGTAGCCACCAGTTTAACCAAACGCTACATGGCCCAGAACATGCCTTCCAATTTCATCACCTCCCTGAATTTCCCGATGGAATACCGCTTCACCTTCTCTCACGGAAAAACCCAGGCCGCACGTGATATTGCACCAAGATGGGCACAAATTGTACGTTTTCAATATTTCAACCAGCCCTTCGATCAGAAACTGGCCGGCGAGCTCTTTTCAGCAGAAAGTTTCATTTATACCCCCGGACTGCTGAAGAACCATTCCTTCTTAATCAATTTCAGTTATCAGAAAGCCACAGGTGTAAGGCGCTACGCCACCGAGATCAATACCGTGTACGGATACAACAACATCCTGGCAAAAAGTCCGCTCCAGAATACCCTTTTACTCAACTACCGATTCCCAATTGTGTTTCCTGACCTGGAAGTCGGACCATTGGCTTATGTAAGAAATTTGAGGGGAACTCTATTCTGTCATTACGAGAACATCGGAAACGAGACCAATTTTTCTGAACCAAAAACTTATGGTTTTGAACTGCGCAGCAGTATGCACTTGCTGCGTTATCAGCCCCTGGCCGATGTTGGCGCAAGAATGGTATTTGTGAATAAAATTTACAATCAAAATCCTATCTTAGAGTTCATTTTTACCTACACATTTTAAGTCTATGCGTACAAAAACCATTTTCATCATCATCTTTACCGCCCTGCTGACCATTTTTTTAATGATCAATACAGACTCGGTAGAATTCAATTTTATTTTTGTAAAAAAAGACATCTCCAAGCTTGTGGTGGTTGGGGTTTTTACCTTTATTGGATTTGTGCTTGGATACTGGGCAGGAAAGCCGAAAACGGTGATCAGTACTTATGATCAAAAATTTGATGACCCTAAAATAAGTACTGACCACAAAAATAATTTAAGCGACGAGGACCGGGATTACATCAGCTAAAGAGCCTGATCCCAACCCCATTTCAGGAATGAATGGTATGCGTAAATTTAATAGTCGCAGAACGTTCCAGGATATTGGATACCGAGCAATATTTCTCAAAAGTTAAAGCCAATGCCCTTTCCACTTTTTGCTCATTCAACGCACCATACAGGTCAAAATGAATATTGATCGTTTCAAAAATCGGAGGAACCTCTTCATTTTTTCTGCTGGCTTTAATACTGATCTTTACATCTTCCAGAGGCTCTTTCTGCTTAGTCAGCACATTCACTACATCGATACCACTGCAACCGCCTAAACCCACCAGTAACATTTCCATTGGCCTGAACCCCCTGCCTTCACCACCTATTTCAGGTTTAGCATCCAGTTCCACCGTATGTCCTGCCGGATTGATGGCTTCGAAATTAAATTTCCCACTTTTACGTACTAAATTGATTTCCATATGATCTATCAAACATTATAAAATATTCTATTCTCTTTTTCCAGTTCAGGCAAGCGCACTTTATTCTCAAAAATCCCAAAAACACAAGATCCGCTGCCACTCATGGCTGCATAAACTGCGCCCGATTCGTAAAGCACCTTTTTAACCTGTCCAATCTCCGGATATTTTGAAAACACACTCTGCTCAAAGTCATTGTGCAAATACAGCCGCCAGTCTTCTAAAGGCAAATGTATTAAATCTTTCAGCGATCTGCCAGGGATGGAAGGTTTAACCCCCGCATAAGCATCTGCAGTGGAGACATGAACATCAGGTTTGACCAAAACCAGACAATAGGCCGACAGATCAAGCTGCAATTCATTGAATTCATCTCCTTTTCCAAAGGCGTAAACAGGCTTATTTTCAATGAAAAAAGCACAATCTGCACCGAGCTGCCGGGCATACCCCTGCATTGCAGCACTGTTAAGACCC
>NZ_QAIL01000516.1:3977-5529 GCF_003061025.1 Pedobacter sp. HMWF019
AAACCGGCACCTACAGGAATATTTTTAAGCAAGGTAATTTTTTGAGAAGGCAGATCGAAATCTTTTCCCAGCAAATGGTAAGCCTTCAAACAGATATTGTCTTCCAGTTTTCCCGGAACCTGAACACCTGCAATGACGCATTCTGTTTCTTCGGCATCCGATAATTCAACAACGTCGTATAACTTTACAGGATAAAATACGGTTTCCAGGTTATGGTAGCCGTCAGTTCTCTTTTCTGTGATGTGCAGACCAAGATTGATTTTGGCATTGGCAAAGGCAAGCATACCGCAAACTTAGCAAAAAATGAAACAACCTTAGCCTAATATCCCAGAAGCGCTGTAAAGTAATTTACCTCGTCAATATCATAGCAGAAAGTTCCTCGCACAAGGTATAGATCTCTTCTTCTGTATTGTAATAATGAACAGAAGCCCTGACTACCGTAGAAAGCCGATTCTTGTCCATATATATCGGAGTTGCCTGCGATCCTCCAACAGAAACGTTAATTCCAATCTCCGCCAGTTTGAGTTTCACCTCTGAACTCTCGATATCCTTCACAGAAAAAGTAACAATACCACTCAGCCGATCACCAGCATCGCGTACAACGATCCCTGGAATTTCAGCAAGATTTCTCCTCATCAACACAGACAAACGTTCAATACGATGCCATATGCGTTCCAGTCCAATATTCATTGCATACTCAATTGCCTTCCCAAACCCAAGGGTAAGCGCTCTGTTTTTCTCGTAAAGCTCAAAGCGGCGTGCATCCTTTCTGAGCGTATAGTCTGTTAGGGATACATTTCCAGCCGCCTGAAAATCCAACAATATAGGTTTTATGAAATCCTGACTGCTTTTCTTTACAAATAAAAAACCAGTTCCTCTGGGCGCTCTCATATACTTGCGTCCCGTAGCAGAAAGCATATCGCATTTTATCTTTTTCACATCCAGAGGTAACTGACCTGCACTTTGGCAAGCGTCAACCAAGTATAGTATCTGATGTTTTTCTGCTAGATTTCCGATTTCTTCAACAGGCATAATACTTCCACCAGAAGATGAAACGTGTGTAACCATAATCAACCTGGTCTTAGCGTTAATGGCTTTTTCAAACTCAGGCACTGAAAAATTACCCCCTTCGTCGTTAGGAATGACTTTAACTTTGATACCATCGGCATTTTGCATATCCACCAAGCCAATCAGGTTAGTCACATACTCCATTTCAGTCGTAATGATTTCATCACCATCTTTAAAGGACAAGCCTTTAAAAGCCGTACACCAGGCAGCGCTTGCATTTTCAAAAACAGCAATTTCATCTCTGTCTGCATTGATCAAACGAGCAATCTGATCATAGACACCATTGATCCGGTCTATATATTTCGCTTCCGTTTCATATCCCCCAGCTAAGGCCTCTTCCTTTAAATAATCAATCACCGTATCAACCACAACATCCGGTGGTAGAGAAGAGCCCGCATTATTAAAATGAATCAGCTGAGAGGTGCCAATGGTTTGATTTCTTAAAGTCTGTATTTCTTCGTTATGTATGGGTTCAAGCTTCATT
>NZ_QAIL01000517.1 GCF_003061025.1 Pedobacter sp. HMWF019
AGTTAATACTTTAGCTAATTTTTAAGGTTAAAATGCCTTTAAAATATTATTTTTACAAAATGTTACCTGTAAGAGAAGAGATTATAAAAATAGCCACCTTTAAAACTTCGAGAAGCGGAGGGAAAGGAGGACAAAATGTGAACAAAGTTTCCAGTAAAGTAGAATTAGTGATCAATATTGTTGAAGCACCCTTTTTCAGTCCCGAAGAAAAAGCCTTGCTTTCAGAGCGTCTGGCACATCGCATTGATCAGGAAGGAAACCTTCATGTGGTATCACAGGAAGACAGAAGTCAATTGTTAAACAAAGAAAAAACGATTCTTAAATTACTTCATTTGCTAAAATTGGCCCTGCATGTTGATAAAAAAAGGAAGCCTACCCGGATTCCAGGAGCAGTGGTCCGGAAGCGCTTGGAAGACAAGCAAACACGGTCCTTTAAAAAGGCAAACCGAAAGAAGCCTCAATTAGATTATTGAGGCTTCTTTATTTAATACGAAAACAGGTTTAGTTAAACCTGTAAGCCATACTGATCGTTCCCCATTGATGGGCCCTGGCCGAACTCTTTACTTCCTTGGTTTTGAACAATACTCCAAAATCAAATGTAAATCGCTGTGAACTGTAATCTACTCCCAATTGTTGCGCAAACACAATCGGTTTCGATCCAAATGTTACC
The DNA here is from genome assembly GCF_003061025.1 of Pedobacter sp. HMWF019. Taxonomy (GTDB): domain Bacteria; phylum Bacteroidota; class Bacteroidia; order Sphingobacteriales; family Sphingobacteriaceae; genus Pedobacter. The sequence goes on from NZ_QAIL01000517.1 coordinate 671, forward strand.
GGACTGTTGTTGTTGAATAAACTGCCCTGAATGGTCGCGTCGTAAGCAACAAAGTTTAACTGTGGTTTGGCATAGAAGAAAATTTCCTGTTTAACCAATCCCTTGGTTTTTGCGTTGTTTCCGATTACAGCATTGGTATAGGAAGAATTAAAAAGCTGGTTGATGCTTCCTATCCTAAACAATATTCCTGCGCCGGCACCACTAAAAGTTGTACCTGCGTTCGCATAGCCCTCAAAAGAAAAATCAGCAATAGGATCAGCAGTGCGGTACAATAAGCGGGTATATTGTGCAGAAAGATTAATGGCCATTTCATTTTTGATCTGGTAGTCCCATCCTTCCGGAGTATAAAAACCAACGGTTCGGTGCAAAAGTTCCTGTCCTTTTTGTGCGAGTGAATTGGGGCCAGTTGTACCAATCTGCACACTTGTCCTCAGAATGCTCTCGTTTTTGAAAAACCAATTCATCGCGCCTTCTACATATAAATAGCCAGCAAATGGACGGTCTTGCAGTGCAGGATCCGGAGCATATCCTGAATAAGGATTGAACATCTTTTGTCCGGCAGTAATTTCCCAGGTCTTCTTTTCCAGGTTTTCTTTCAGTTTACCCTGGTCAAGCGCATGTTTAAAGTTCAGGAACAATCCATTGGTGTAATAACGGTCCGAACCCTGACCAAGATAGGCATCATTATCGCTTTTAAAGCCAAATTCATTTTTATAGGTCTGTGCATTCACCATCTGAAAAGACAGTGCACAGGATAAGACAATAAGGTATTTTAAAAATTTCATGGAAAGGAATTAAAAAAGCCCCGGACGATGGGTCCGGGGCCTTAAATATATCTATTTTAATTAATTAGTCGCTGCAGGCTTTGTTTTTATTGTTAAATCCTGAGGATTTTTAACCTTGTCTTTTGTCAGTGCGAGTTCAATGACTTCTTTCATTTCCGTCACATAATGGAAATTCAGATCTTTGATATAGCTTTCTTTAATTTCCAGAATGTCCTTTTTATTGGATTTACATAAAATAATATCCTTGATATTTGCGCGTTTGGCAGCCAATATCTTCTCTTTGATACCTCCAACGGGAAGAACTTTCCCTCTTAAAGTAATTTCTCCTGTCATCGCCAAATTTGATTTTACCTTGCGTTGGGTAAATGCAGAAGTTAAGGCTGTAAGCATGGTGATCCCGGCAGAAGGCCCGTCTTTAGGCGTTGCACCAGCGGGAACGTGTACATGGATGTCAAACTGATCGAACAATTCGTAGGCAATACCAAACAAGCCAGCGTGCGCGCGCAGGTAAGCCAGGGCAATTACTGCAGATTCTTTCATTACCTCTCCAAGATTTCCTGTTAAGGTCAGTTTACCTTTTCCAGGACTCAGGCTGGCCTCAATAAACAAAATATCTCCACCAACAGATGTCCAGGCCAATCCGGTTACCACACCAGCCACTTCGTTGCCTTCATATAGATCTTTATCATAGATCGGGGCACCAAGGATGCGTTCTACATCATCATTGTTTAGTACAGGTTCATAAGTCTCTTCCATGGCGATTTTTGTCGCTACACCCCTCACTAGTGAACCAATTTTTTTCTCCAGGCCACGAACGCCTGATTCTCTGGTATAATCTTCAATCACTTTCTCAATCAAACCTGATTTAAGCGTAATGTCTTTCGATTTTATACCGTGGATCTCTTTCTGCTTAGGCAGTAAGTATTTTTTTGCAATTTCTATTTTTTCTTCAATAGTATAACCATTGACTTCAATGATCTCCATACGGTCTAGCAATGCTGGCTGTATAGTACTCAAAGAATTTGCAGTCGCAATGAACAGAACATTAGATAAATCATAATCTGTTTCTACATAATGGTCATTAAATGCGCTATTTTGTTCCGGATCCAGTACCTCTAACAGGGCAGAAGAAGGATCGCCCCTAAAGTCAGAGCCTACTTTATCAATCTCATCCAATACAAATACAGGGTTAGCCGCACCAGCTTTTTTAATCGATTGAATAATACGGCCTGGCATTGCTCCAATATATGTTTTTCTATGTCCGCGGATCTCAGCTTCGTCTCTGATACCACCAAGCGCCATCCTTACATATTTACGGTTCAAGGCCTTTGCGATAGATTTGCCCAGGGAAGTTTTACCCACGCCCGGAGGGCCAACCAGACAGATGATCGGAGCCTTCATATCCCGTTTCAGTTTCAATACGGCAAGGTATTCAATGATCCGTTGTTTTACTTTCTCCAGTCCAAAATGATCTTTGTCCAATACACGCTGTGCACGCTTCAGATCAAAATTATCTTTGGTGAATTCATTCCACGGAAGGTCAAGTAAAAGTTCCAGGTAATTGATCTGGATAGAATAATCCGGAGCCGCGGGGTTCATCCGGCCCAATTTTTCTAGTTCTTTGTTAAAATGATCCCGAACATGAACTTCCCATTTTTTCTTCTTTGCACGAACTTCCAGTGCTTCGTACTCCACATCAGAAGAATTACCTCCAAGTTCTTCCTGGATGGTTTTCAGCTGTTGATTTAAGAAGTAGTCCCTTTGTTGTTTGTCCAGATCCGTACGAACCTTAGACTGGATCTGGTTTTTAAGCTCCAGCATTTGCAACTCAAGCGTAAGCAATTCCATGACCATTTCTGCCCTGTCACGCTGACTGGACATTTCCAGCATCTTCTGTTTGTCTGCCACGTCGGCATTCATATTAGAAGAGATGAAATTGATCAGAAAAGAAGTACTTTCAATATTTTTTAGTGCAATACCAGCTTCACTTGGAATATTTGGCGACAGCTGTATAATCTGCGAAGACATTTCTCTTATAGAAGCGACCAGGGCTTTGAATTCTTTATCCGATTTATGCTTGGCCTCCTCAAATTTTTCAATGGTTACCTTAATATAGGGCTCAGACTGAACTTCCGAAATTAGCCTGAAACGTTGCTTGCCCTGTATAATTACAGTGGTGTTACCATCTGGCATCTGAAGCATTTTGATGATATGTGCCACTGTTCCTACACTGTTCAACTGATCGAAAGTAGGATCCTCAATCGAAACATCCCTCTGTGATACTACACCTATAATCTTGTTGCCCTTATAGGCTTCCTTGATTAGCTTTATCGATTTATCTCTGCCAACTGTGATCGGAATAACCACGCCAGGAAAAAGGACCGTATTGCGCAGGGGCAAGATGGCCAGGATTTCTGGTGTTTCTTCGTTATTCATTTCGTCTTCGTCCTGCTGAGACATTAGCGGAAAGAATTCTGTATCTTCATTTATGATGGGAAGCGCGTTGCCAAAATCAAACTGATCTTTTATACTCATTAAAAAAGCCTTTCTTAAAATAATAAACGACAATCTGACAGCATGTCGTCGCGGAAATATTAATTATGTGTTGAATCCTATATTTTCAACTCTTGTGCCAAAGCAAAGGTAATCGGTTTAACATGCTAAAAAGGCAGTGTGTAAAAATTATTTCACAGCCAATCATATTTTGGCTTATTCAGCGTTAAAGAAATTAATATTTGCAAATGGTACAATAGTTGCCTAAAGTTTACCTTTGATTTTTATATCTTTATTTTTTAATTAAAATTTAATGAATTACCTAAAACAAGCGATCTTCCTTTTATTTGTTTTTTCTACAACAACATCCATGGCCCAAACTGGCGGTTATGATAAGCTGGGGATGCAGGCCATGATGAAGGGTGATTTTAAGGGTGCGGTGAGCCAGTTGGAAAAAGCAGATGTAAAAAACCCAAATAATGCAGAGGTATTGAAAATGCTGGGGTATTCTTATTTTCAATGTGGTGATTTTGAAAATGCAATATCTACCTATACAAGGCTTATTGCATTAAAGCCGTCAGAGTACTCTGCCTACTATTACAGGGGAAAGGCCAGGCAGAATATTGCCAATGATCCTAAAGAATCCTTAAACCAGATGCGTGATAATTTTTATGTCTCAGCTATTAAAGATTTTACGAAGGCCATTGAAATCAATGGGGAAGAAAATGCACAATTGTTGCAAAACAGGGGCATTGCCTATAAAGACTATGCCATCTTCAAATCTTATAAGGTGAAAAAAGCTGCAGAAAAAACCGCATGTATTGCTTTGTTCAATAATGCAACTTCTGACTTTCAGAAGATTTTAATTATACAACCGCAAAGAAAGGACATTTTGTCTTTAGTGGATTATGTAAAAGCCCAGGTGACCAGCCTTAAATAAGAGAAAGAACTCAACACAAAAAGGGCGGTATTTGAAAAAATACCGCCCTTTTTGTGTAAGGAATCTGTTATTGTCTAAAATTTTCCGGTAACTTTATAAGCCTTCGCATTCAGTAATCTGATGTGTTGTGTTTTACTGATCTGGTATAAACTATCCGGGTAATAAACCAGTGTATCGACAGAGTTGTATAGGTAATTAGCCGTGTTTTGCAAAATTTTAATGCCTGTAATCTGGTTGCCTGCTCTATAGATCAGGACCTGCTTCACAGGAATCTTGTCTTCTGTATTTACATACAGTTCTTCGTTTTTCGTTTTTGTTACCTTAAATGCACCTTTCCAGGCTGATTTGTTGATGTCGGCATCAGAAAAGACAGAAAACTCCCTGTTCCAGTCAGCAATGCTAACCTTTTTCTTTTCTTCGGCACCATTGACCATAACGGTTTTTTCAACAAGAGGTTTCGCTTTATTTAAGCGAAGCGCCTCTTGCTGAAAATAATTCTGAATATCGAAATACTTATCTTCTGCATGAGGGTTTGGGCCAGAGGGATTACAGGCGGCAAAAAATCCTATGGAAGAAAGTAAAAACAGATGCTTCTTCATTAGATCAGATAATTTCCAGTCATGATCTCAGGTTTAGGAATTCCCATTAATTTTAAGATTGTTGGGGCAACATCGCCTAGTTTTCCATCTGCAATGGAGGTGTAATCGTTGTCTACCAGAATGCAGGGTACGAGGTTGGTGGTGTGAGCCGTATTTACTGAACCATCCTGATTGATCATAAATTCTGAATTTCCGTGATCGGCCAGAATGATAAAGGAATACCCCTTCTCCAAGCCTTTTGTCACTACTGCTTCCGCACAACGGTCAGCAGTTTCTACAGCTTTAACCACCGCATCAAATACACCGGTATGGCCAACCATGTCAGGGTTTGCAAAGTTCAGGCAAATGAAATCAGCCCAGCCGGTTTCCAGCTCTTTTACAATGGCATCGGTAATGCCCTGAGCACTCATTTCCGGCTGCAGGTCATAAGTGGCAACTTTAGGGGATGGGATCATAATACGTTTTTCATTCTCGAAAACTTGCTCCCGGCCTCCTGAAAAAAAGAAGGTCACATGTGGGTATTTCTCTGTTTCTGCAATCCTTATCTGGTTCTTGTGGTGTTGTTCCAGAACCTCTCCCAATGTTTCGCTCAGGTCATCTTTAGTGAAGATTACTTTAACGTTTATAAAATTCTCATCATAAGTTGTCATTGTCACATAGTACAATGGCAGCTTATGCATATTAAACTCTGCATAATCCTGCTGGCACAGTGCGGAAGTGATTTCGCGTCCGCGGTCTGTTCTGTAATTGAAACAGATCACTACATCATCCGGTTGTATTGTTGCGGTAGGAGACCCGTCTGCCTTTGTAATCACAATAGGTTTTACAAACTCGTCTGTTACACCGTCAGCATAGGATTGTTCAAGTGCACCTGCTGCATTTTGCGTAGCCTCACCAATACCTTTTGTCAGCAGATCATAAGCTTGTTTTACTCTTTCCCATCTGGAATCCCGGTCCATAGCATAATAACGGCCAATCATACTGGCCAGCTGGGCAGAAGATTTTTCAATATGAGCTTGAAGATCCTTAACAAAGCCAAGTCCTGAATTAGGATCGGTATCCCTTCCATCAAGGAAAGCATGAACAAATACCTTTTTCAGTCCTTCTTCATCTGCAGCATCACAAAGCGCTTTAAGGTGGTTGATATGCGCATGCACACCACCGTCAGAAAGTAAACCTATGAAATGTACAGCCTTGTTATTTTCTTTTGCATAATTAAACGCATCTTTCAGTACAGGATTAGAAAAAAGGCTCCGGTCGCTGATCGCTTTGTTGATCCTGCCCAGTTCCTGGTACACCACACGTCCTGCACCCAGGTTCATGTGTCCTACTTCCGAATTTCCCATCTGGCCAACAGGTAAACCTACAGCTTCACCTGAGGCTTCCAGTTTGGAGTTAGGGTATTTTTTTAATAAGGAATCAAAGAAAGGGGTATTAGCGGCATAGGCGGCATCAGATTTGTCCTGTTTACCATAACCCCAGCCATCCAGGATCAGAAGCATTACTTTTTTATGTTCCATCAGCATATTTTAGTTAAAAATCTTGTCTTATTTTAGATGAGCAAATATAAACCTATTAGGGTTTTAAAAGGCACTTAATTGCAATTTATGATCTATTAATGGCATAGTTTATGTAGGACTGGGGACTATAGATTAATTGAGATGATCAGATTTTTACTTCCGGTGCTCGTTTTTGTTATGCCTTTTCTTCCCTCTTCACCATTCCAGGGGGATTTTGTTGATGAAATGTCTGCTCTATTTAAAGCCGGAAACTCAAGGGAAATCGCTAAAAGTTTCAGTCCATCTGTTGAGTTAAGTTTGATTAACGAAGAAGATGTCTACTCAAAACTACAGGCCGAACAAATTTTAAGAGATTTTTTCACCAAACATCCTGCGGTTAATTCTACAGTTATACATCTCATTAATACGAACCCCAATATCCGGTTTGGAATTCTTTCTTTAGCCACCAAAAACGGGAAATTCCGGGTTTCTATAACGTCCAAAAAAACTGCTAATGTATTTTTAATCACTTCATTGAGAATAGAAGCAGAGAAATAAATAAAACAATTTAGGTAAAAATGCTATTTTTGGTTTAAAATTGATGATTTGGACAAGCATATAATAGACCTATT
>NZ_QAIL01000518.1 GCF_003061025.1 Pedobacter sp. HMWF019
TTATTAATCAAACTTGTGATTTGACTAATAATCAAGCCAGGTTTTGAATAACGGAGCCTTTGTCCTGCTGACCAAAATATCAGTGTCCTGGCAATTTTTTAATTTGAGTTTCAATTTTCCATTAAAAAAATTATGAACTTTTTCAATGGAATTGGCATGTACAATATATTGACGATTTATCCTAAAGAAATTTTTTGGTTCTAATTCTTGTTCCAGTGTTTCCAAGGTCTGTGGTACTACAATTTTTTCCCCGCTAAATAAATTTGCATAACATATATTCATATGGGAATAAAAAAAGGCGATGTCCTCTACATTGATTTTTTTGTAACCATCCCGGTAAGGTAGAAAGAAACGGGATCTATATGCTCTTGGTCTGATTTGGGTGAGTAATTCTTCAATCAAAGGATATTGCTTGTAGGAGTGGTGTACGGATTTTTCAAATTTTGTAAAAGCGGCTTCCAGTTGATCTTTTTCAATGGGTTTGAGCAGATAATCAATACTGTTGTATTTAAATGCCTTGACAGCATATTCGTCATAAGCTGTTGTAAAGATTACCGGACATTTTACATCTGCCAGGTTAAAGACCTCGAAACTTATACCGTCTGCCAATTGTATATCCATCAAAATCAGATCAGGGCTTTCTTTTTCTAAAAGCCAATCTACTGCCTTTTTAATACTGGTCAGAACACCAAGTATCTCAATGTCGGGTCTTATTTCAAGCATTAATCGTTGTATTCGATCCGAATTGAGCTTTTCATCTTCCAGAATCAAAATCTTCTTTATTATATTCATTTGATAAGAGGTGCTTTTATGGTAAAAGTTTCATCGGTTCTCTCTATACTAGGTTGGCTATCGCCTAGTAAAGCATAACGATCGATGATGTTTTTTAAACCTATACCTGTAGAATTTGGCTTTTTTACTAAAGGTAATAGGTTGTTGGATACAACCAGTTGATTATGATCATTCGAATAGATGCTTATAATCAAAGGGTCTTCTTCTTCCGTACGATTATATTTCATGGCATTTTCGATGAGTAACTGAAGGGTAACAGGCGGGATGAGCATCGCAAGCTTAGATTCTTCAATGTCAATTTGGAAAATACATCCACCTCCCATCCGATTGTTAATAAGGAAAAGATAGGCATTCAGAAATTTGAGCTCTTCACGCAAGGAGACCAATGGTTTCTTCGAGTTGATCAGTAAATACCTATAAACTTTCGCAAAATTCTCTGTATACTCATATCCTAACTGTTGATCCTTTAATATCAATTCCGAAAGCACACTTAGATTATTAAACACAAAATGCGGATCGAGTTGTAATTTGAGCGCTTGTAATTCTATTTCGGCTGCCAATTGCTTACTTTGGGCGGCCTTAATCTCAAATTCAGCGGCCTTCATCGTGGCTGTTTTCCAATTCTTCAGTAAAAAATCGCCTGTATTTAGCGTGCTGATGATCAAAGCCCATAGTATAATTGAAAGAATAGAGTATAAGCCCTGTCTTACGCTAATAGGTGGAGATTGGGTATTTACGGCATCTCCAAATATCAAATAAATTAGTCCCAAACATATAATCAGGAACAAGGCTCCCAGGATTTGAAACAGTGTTTGAACCAGCAGGCGTTTTAAAGGATGAGCCATCCATGAAATCCTTTTATTTAATATGCTGTCTATGAATGAACTTAGTACGAAAATGATGGTGCAAAACAACAGGTTAATCAAAATGTCTATTGTAATCCTGGTTACTGACATGTCAATATAGTTCTCCCAATAGGAATAAGGAAGTATAACAAATATAGTCAAATACGAACCGATAAAAGTGAATGCAATCAATAAGAT
>NZ_QAIL01000519.1 GCF_003061025.1 Pedobacter sp. HMWF019
GTACTTCTATCTAAATCATTTACATTTCTAGTAACCGTAGTATTCGGTACAGCTGGTTTATTAGTATTCATTATTTGTTGGGGGTTTTAATCGTGTTCGTACTATCTCTCTTTGCCTCTTTTTCCATAGTGGCTTTATATTTTGCGATTTGTTCTGCCTGGGTAGCCATATAGCTTTTTGCTCTTACGATGCCAGCTTCACTATCACTTTTTAAATCTTTAACTTGTTTTACCAGTTTGCTTTCCGGATGAGCTTCAAGGAATTCGTTGGCATAAGAGATGGCCTCATTAAACCTGTCTTCCTGGCGGTATTCTAAACTGTTTTTTGCATATAGATATTGTGATTTTACTATCAGCATATCCATTTCTTCTACATATTTAATATCCGGGAAATCGATTTGAGCATTTTTTAAAGCAACTACAGCAGCTTTATAATTACTGATGTCATAGCCTCCCAGTTCATAATACATCTTTGCATTTTCAAACGCTTTTCTTTCCAGTTTGCCTCTAAGATCACTGATGTATTCACTTGCTTTGGCTACCCGGTCACTTTTTGGATATAAGTTGATGAACAGTTGCATGGCATCAATGGCTTTATAGGTGTTTTCCTGATCAAGCGTGTATTCTGGTGAATCCAGATAGTAGCAATAAGCGCCCATGTATCTGCATTCTTCTGCATGTTTACTGGTTGGATAGGTGTCTGCGAAGTATTTAAACTGAAACCTTGCAGTTGTATAGTCTCTAAGATTAAACAGCGTAAATGCATAATGATAGTTGAGTTCTTCTGCTTCAGATCTTCCTCTGTATTTTTGAGAAAGGTCTTCAAAAAGGATCAGGGCTTTTGAATAGTCCTTTTTGTTATAGAGCCTCATTGCTTCCTGATACTTTTTGGCTACGTCATTACTGAGTCTGATTTTCTCAAAACGACTTTTACAACCAGCTATGCTTAGCGCTATAACAGTGAAACTTAATATAAATACGTGTTTAATTTTAAACATTCTGCAAAGATAAGTTAATAATACGATACCGTCAATTAAAAATAATAGCCGCTAAGCTAGATAAAGGCAGCGAACCTTTCAAGACCTTAACATTATTTAACAAATAGGGGATATGTAAAGGAATTTATCGACGTTGTTCTGTTTGCGAATTCAAATAGTTTTTAGAGATTGTGTTCCTTATATATGTCAAATATATATAATAGGAATGATTATTTCGGTTATCATTGGAATTTTTAGGATACCTGCTTCCAGGCTGCGCGATATCAGGCGGCCGAAGGGGCCGCAGATCTCTAAGGCCTTCCAG
>NZ_QAIL01000055.1 GCF_003061025.1 Pedobacter sp. HMWF019
CATTAAAATCAGCAAAAATTCGACGCAGTTTAAATAGAATGTTTAACACAAAAAGATTAAACACCTTTAGTATCATAACTGATTTCAACTTTGGATTGCCCTTTTCTGAAAAAACCCAGCGCCTTCGCTGCGGCTTCCGAAATATCAATAATATATCTCTTTGTAAAAGGGCCGCGATCGGTGATTTCGACATCTACTGATTTTCCGTTAGAAAGATTAGTTACTGTTACAATCGTACCAAAAGGTAAGGTCCTGTGGGCAGCGGTCAATTTATGTCGTCTGTATCTTTTTCCGCTGGTCGTCCTTCTACCCTCAAACCGCCTGGCATAATAAGTAGCCATCCCCGTTTTTGTATTCGCTTTAGACTCCTCCTGTCCTGTTTTATCTTCTTGTGCATGAACTTGTAAAAACAGGAACATACTCAGTAAAATCAAACAATACCTCATATACTTTTTTATTGGTGAAACCGCAAAGATAAGAAAACTAACCGCTTATAAAATAAAAAAGCCAGAACTGTAGACAGTCTGGCTTTAAAAATCCTAAAATTCCGGCTTTTATTGCTGATCAGGCACGAAATTCATAGAGATAGAATTTACACAATGACGGGTATTTTTCGTCGTAAAACCCTCCCCTAAAAATACGTGTCCAAGATGCGCTTTGCAATTGGCACATATAATTTCAGTCCTCGATCCATCTGCATCCGGGATCCTTAACACCGCACCTTTAATCTCATCATCAAAACTCGGCCACCCACAATGAGAATCAAATTTAGACTCAGAGCGATACAAAGGAGCATTACATCTTTTACACACATATACGCCTTTTGATTTGTTGTTCAACAACTTGCCCGTGCCTGGGTATTCAGTACCCTTGTGTACAATAATATCTTCTTCTTCAGGGGTTAATTTATTCCATTCCATATTTTTGGTCGATTTAACAGCAATATCTTTATTTTCCTTTTGAGCACATGCCGCAAGGCCGGTTATTCCTAACACTCCTGCAAGAAGGATTGTTTTATAACATAGTATCTTCATCTGTGCAATTTGTTTACTGAATATACGAAACAACTGGTTAGATAGTTTAAAGGCAAGGTAATAATTATGTCATTACGTCCCTGAAAGACGATTTCATAAAAAAACCCTGAAATGATCATTCCAGGGTTTCTATTATTGAATTGGTTTGTGCCCGAAGAGAGACTCGAACTCTCAAGGATTGTACTCCAACGGCTTCTGAGACCGCAACGTTTACCAATTTCGCCATCCGGGCAGTAAAACAAGCACAAATTTTGCTCAACGGGTACAAAAGTAAGATAAATTCCTGAAATAAAAAAGCTCCGATGAAATATCACCAGAGCTTTTTAACATTATACAAGAAGGTCTTTATTTTTTTAGCAATTCAGCCATAGCAGCACCAATTTCAGCCGGGCTTTCGACTACGCGAATACCACATTCAGCCATAATTTTCATTTTTGCAGCAGCAGTATCGTCAGCACCGCCAACAATTGCACCTGCGTGCCCCATTCTACGTCCGGCTGGAGCAGTCTGGCCTGCAATAAAACCAACTACTGGTTTTGTTCCGTTTTCTTTAATCCAACGTGCCGCTTCAGCTTCCATTCCACCACCAATCTCACCGATCATGATAATACCTTCAGTTTCGGGATCATTCATCAACAGCTCAACAGCTTCTTTAGTTGTTGTACCAATAATTGGATCACCACCAATACCGATAGCTGTTGTAATGCCCATACCTGCTTTAACCACCTGATCAACGGCTTCATAAGTCAGTGTACCAGATTTTGACACAACGCCTACTTTACCTTCTTTAAAGATAAAACCTGGCATAATACCGATTTTAGCTTCACCTGCGGTAATGATACCTGGACAGTTCGGACCAATTAAACGGCAATCCCTGTCAGAAATATATTCTTTAACCTGAATCATATCCTTTGTAGGAATACCTTCAGTAATACAAACAATCACTTTAATCCCCGCTTCAGCAGCTTCCATAATGGCATCTGCAGCAAAAGCAGGAGGAACAAATATGATAGATACATTGGCACCGGCCTGATCAACCGCATCCTTAACTGTATTAAATACCGGTCTGTCTAAATGAGTTTGTCCTCCTTTGCCAGGAGTAACCCCTCCAACAACGTTAGTCCCGTATTCTATCATTTGAGAAGCATGATAAGTGCCTTCATTTCCTGTAAAACCCTGAACAATAACTTTTGAATCTTTATTTACTAAAACACTCATGTATCTATATTTTTTTGTTGCAAAGCTAAGGTAATTGAAATGGATTGTCAAATTGATTACCATTTTTATTACAATCTAAACATATAGAGTTTTCAATAGAGACTTTCAGTAAAGTTTTCCGTCTGGTTATAGTATTATAAAAAATAATTAACTTGGTTTATAACCCACTTATAATAGTCTTAACAGATAAATACAGAGGAACCCCGTCAGTATAAGTAAAACAAAAAAACAAAGTATACGCCATGAAAATATTATCTATGCTATTTTATTTCTTTGCCCATCATGGTGCATGGAGTTTTCTTGTCCTCATATTCGTTGGAATAGTCTTATCTATATGGCAAAAGACAATTACTTACGTCATCCTTGTCTTTGTTCTAGCTATATTTAACGTTTTTACAGGACAATTTGTCAACGCAATTTTTCTTAATCAGTTTGGTATAAGAGGATCTGCAATAATTACACTCTCTAAGGAAACCAGTTCCACCCTCAATGACCAATACATTTGGGATTATGATGTCGTGATGAAAACAGCAGATGGAAAAGATGTCGTCACGAAATTTTCAACAACAACAGCATCATTATACCCTGTTAGAAACAGTATACTTATTCCACCTGACGGAGAGCGCTTTGTAGTTAAGTACATCCCTGGTTTTGAAAAAAACATTGTAATTATGACAGATGAGTCTTCCTACGGTAAGAAAAGAATTACACATGAAAACCTGGAACCAGTTCAAAAAGCCAGAAATCAGTTTGAATCCAGTCCTTCCAACGAATCCTTTCGTAAAGCTTATGCAGATGAGATCAGAACTTTTTTGGAGAATCCCGAGAATGCTACAGACACCATTAATCTTATTCAACTCAAAACAATTTTAAGCCAGCTACAGAACAAGTAATTGGAACATGTACAATTAATTTGTGATTCCAACCGAATTAAACTGTAAGTCATACAGTTTTTTATAATAACCATCAATTTTGAGTAACTCCTGATGTGTTCCTTTTTCTTTAATTTCACCTTTATCTAATACAATGATCTGGTCAGCCTTCTGGATGGTAGATAAGCGGTGAGCAATAACGATAGAAGTACGGCCCGTCATCAGGTTCTCAATGGCATGCTGAATCAGCATTTCTGTCTCTGTATCTACAGACGATGTTGCTTCATCCAGTACCAGGATGGATGGATTATACACCAGAGCGCGGATAAAAGAAATCAACTGCGCCTGCCCTGCAGATAAAGTCGCACCGCGCTCCATCACATTATACTGATAACCCGACGGGAGACGTTCTATAAAATCATGGGCGCCAACTTTTTTTGCCGCATCAACCACTTCCTCCATGCCTATAGATGGATTATTGAGCGTAATGTTATTAAAAATGGTATCTGAAAACAGAAAAACATCCTGTAATACAGTAGCTATATTTTTTCTTAGATAATTAAGCTCATAGGCGTGAATATCTGTTCCGTCAACCATAATCTTACCTTTCTGTATTTCATAAAAGCGGTTCAGGATATTGATCGTCGACGATTTACCTGCGCCGGTAGCCCCCACAAGAGCAACAGTCTGCCCTGCCTGAACTTCAAATGAAATATCTTTTAGCACATAGTTATCGTCATTATAAGCGAACCATACCTTATCAAACTTTATCGAGCCTTTCATTTTTTCAGGAGTATAACTTCCATCATTCAAGGTAACTTCATCTGTATCTAAAACTTTAAATACCCTTTCGGCACCAACCATCCCCATTTGAAGTGTATTAAACTTATCTGCGAGTTCCCTTATCGGACGAAACAGCATACTAATAAACATGAGGAATTCGGCAATGGTTCCTGGCGTTACATTCAGAGGCTTTGCTAAAATGCTCTTAGCGCCATACCAGACCAATAAGCCCATAGACATGGCTGAAATGATTTCCACTACCGGAAAAAAGATAGAATAATACCAGTTGGAACGGATATTTGCATCCCGGTAACGAGAATTGATCTTCTCAAATTTATTGTATTCCTGTTTCTCCCTTGCAAAGTATTGAATAATAGAGATGCCTGTAATATGTTCTTGCAGAAAAGTATTCAGATTAGATACCTCTGTCCGGATTTGTTGAAAAGCAGACTTGATGGCCTTTTGGAAGATAGAGGTTGCCATGATCAGCAGCGGCATAGGCAACAACACAATTATAGTCAGTTCCCAATCTGAGTAAACCATAAAAACAATGATGGCTATAACCTGCAAAATATCACCAATGATCACGATCAACCCCTCGGAGAAAATATCCGAGATGGTTTCCAGATCGGAAACTGTACGGGTAATCAGCTGTCCGATAGGTGTCTTATCAAAATATTTTAACCGGAGACGGGTAATGTGGTTAAATACATTAATCCTAAGGTCGCGGATGGCCGACTGCCCAAGGGTATTGGTCAATAGCGTGTGACTGTACTGAATGATGCTTTGCAATACCAACAGAAGCACCATCAAAACTGTCATATTTACCAGCCCACCGTAGGCAGAAGTAAGAATATAGTTATCTAAAGTATATTTAATCAGAAAAGGTCTTACCGGAGCGATAAGCGCCAGCAGTATGGTCAGAACAACAGACCAGATAAAAATGCCCCGATAAGGTTTAACATACTGAAAGACTCTCTTCAGCAAACCAACATTAAAAGCATCTCCAGTTATTTTAGACATAGATTAGTGGACAAAAGGATAATCAACATGGACCAGATACAATCCGCAGGCGGGCACAGACTGACCTGCCTGACTACGGTCTTTACTTTCCATAATCTTTGCAAGGTCGGATAAATTAATTTCTTTTTTCCCTATTCTGATCAAAGTTCCTACTACAGCACGTACCATATTCCTGAGAAAACGATCAGCTCTTATGGTAAAGACAAGTCCGTCGTCCTTTTGTTCAAAAAAGGCCTGTGTAATTATGCAATTGTTAGTAAAAGTCTGCGTATTGGATTTACTAAAACAGGAAAAATCTGTATAAGCCATGATCAGCGCCGCAGCTTTATTCATTGCTGGTACGTCCAGGCTTCCCTTATACAACCAGGAACGATTCAACTTAAAAGGATCCTTATGAAAATGGATATGATACTGGTATGCTCTTGAAGTGGCGTTAAACCTCGCGTGCGCCTGCTCATCCACCTCAAAGATTCTTTTCACAGCAATATCATAAGGAAGCAGTGAATTAATGCTACCCACCTTGCTGTTGATATTGCCATAATCTCCTTCAGGTAGCTCAAAATGAGCAAAGAACTGTGAAGCATGAACACCAGTATCTGTACGGCCACAACCCAGCGTCACAATAGTCTGCCTGAAAAAAACAGAGAGAGCCTTATCCAGACATTCTTGCACAGAAAGGGCATTAGGTTGCATTTGCCAGCCATGGTAAGCTGTGCCATTATAAGACAGTTCGATAAAAAAACGTTGTGTATTCAATAGTACAAAGTTAACTGATATTCTCTTCTTTGATTTCAAAAGAATCAAAAAAAAGGAAGGTTTTAATATATTTGCTGAAATTATTAAACTGCTATGATACAAAGAATACAATCGGTGTGGCTTTTGTTAACAAGTTTAACCCTGTTTATATTATTGGCTTTACCTGTGGTGAGCAAAACGAATAATGGGACAGAATATATTGTTTATACCAACGGATTGCACCAAATCAAAAATGTCTCATCAGAAACTCATATCAGGGCAGATGTATTTATGCCTTTAATGGTCTCCAATATCATTATTGCCATCCTTGCGTTCATTGCTATATTCCTTTTCCGCAACAGAACACTTCAAAAACGGATTTGTAGTTTAATTATCATTTTAATTGCAGCATTCAATTTCTGGGTCTTTCAATCTGCCAGAGAAATACCTGGTGGTTTGGACGGTGCCTCCTTCGGTGCAGGTGCTTTTCTGCCCTTGGTTGCAATTGCATTCTGTTTTCTCGCCATAAGAGGCATCCGAAAAGATGAGCAACTGATCAGATCAGCGGACCGTTTACGCTAAGTTACTGAATACGTGGACTTTTTTATTTAGTTAACTACCAGTAAAATACCAATTTAAAAGCGTACCTTTGCGGCTTAATTAAATAATACATGACAAACCCATTTAAATTATTGGGGATAAGTGATGACGTTGTTAATGCTGTAAAGGATTTAGGTTTCGAAAATCCAACACCTATTCAGGAACAAGCTATTCCTGTGCTGTTAGAGGGCAATAATGACTTTGTTGGTTTGGCCCAAACAGGAACAGGAAAAACAGCCGCATTTGGATTGCCGCTGTTAGAATTGATAGACTTTAAAAGCAATAAGCCACAGGCATTGATTTTATGCCCTACGAGAGAGCTTTGCTTACAGATTACTAGCGACATCAAGAATTTCTCTAAGAACATCTCCGGTGCTAATGTGGTTGCCGTTTACGGTGGCGCAAACATTATGCAACAGTTGCGTGAGATCAGAAACGGTGTACAAATTGTAGTGGCTACACCGGGCCGTATGTTGGACATCATTGGCCGCAAGGCTATAGATTTCACAAATGTGAAATATGTAGTACTTGATGAGGCAGATGAAATGCTGAACATGGGCTTCCAGGAAGACATTAACGATATTTTGTCTACTACACCTGACGATAAAAAAACATGGTTATTCTCTGCTACTATGCCTCCTGAGGTAAGAAGAATAGCTAAAAACTACATGGACAGTCCGACCGAACTGACCATGGGAACAAAAAACACAGGTAACGTAAATATTGAGCATGAGTACTATGTAGTACGTGCAAGAGATAAATATGCTGCCCTTAAACGCATTGTCGATTTCAATCCTGAAATCTTCGCTGTGGTTTTCTGCAAAACCAAAATGGATACGCAGGATGTTGCCGAGCATTTGATTAAAGACGGTTACAATGCAGATGCATTGCACGGAGATCTTTCTCAGCAACAAAGAGACAAGGTTATGCAACGTTTCCGCGACAGACACATGCAATTGTTAATTGCTACTGATGTTGCTGCACGTGGTATCGATGTGAATAACGTAACACACGTTATCAATTATTCACTTCCTGACGAGATTGAAAGTTATACCCACCGTAGCGGTCGTACAGGTCGTGCCGGAAAAACAGGTATCTCTATCTGTATCATCAACTCTAAAGAGATTGGTAAAATCCGTCAAATTGAAAGGATCATTGGCAAACAGTTTACAAAAGCTGAATTACCTACTGGTTTTGATGTTTGCGAAAAACAACTGTTCTCTTTAGTGCACAAAGTTCATAATGTAGAAGTAAATGACAATCAGATTGATCAGTACATCCCACGCATTATGGATGAGTTTGCAGAATTGAGCAAAGAAGATGTCATCAAACGTTTTGCTTCTTTAGAGTTTAACCGCTTTTTAGAGTATTACAAAAATGCACCAGATCTGAATGCATCTGCTGACGACCGTGGAGAACGCGGCGAAAGGGGTGAAAGAGGAGAGCGTGGCCCAAGAAGAAGCAGCGACGGTTATACCCGTTTGTTCATTAACTTAGGTTCTGTGGATGATTTCACCAGAGGTGACCTTTTATCGTTTGTATGTAACAACGGTAAAATTGCCGGTAAAAATGTTGGTAAGATTGACCTTAAAGGAGTTTATTCATTCTTTGAAGTAGAAGATGCCAGCGTAGATGCTTTGTTTAACAATTTCAAAGATATCCAATTCAACAACCGTGGTGTAAGGATTGAGAAATCCGGAGACCCTGCAGAAAGCAGAAGCGGTGGTGGTGGTCGTGCCCGTAGCTATAGTGGTGGCGGAGACAGAAGAAGTTCTGGCGGTGGCCGTCGTGAAGGTGGAAGACGTGAAGGTGGAAACAGTGGCGGTGGTTTCAGAGATTTTTCTGGAAGAAGCCGTGAAGACAGAGGTGGAAGAAGCAGTGGTGGAAACGGTGGAGACAGAAGACGCAGGTCTTAATCTCTCCTTTATATAGACAAAAGCCCCGGAAATCCGGGGCTTTTTTGGTTTAGGTTGGTTGTGTTGAGGTTTATTTTAGAGGCTAAGTGCCAGACGTGTAAATACGTACCTGCCCAGGAAACCAAATTGAGGAGCCTGGTTCGGATATAAGATACCAGAGGTACCCTGGCTTCCCGGCAGAAGTTCTGCAGGATATACATCAAATATATTATTTGATCCTATGGTTAATTTAAGGCTCTTGGTTAAATTATAACCTACGCCAGCATCCGTTATCACACGTCCAGGCAAAACCTGCTCATTGGCAGCTACGTTGGTTGGTTGGGATACTGCGCCAAAATATACATTCCTTAGAAATACATTCCATTTATTTACTGTATAATCTAAAGTCAAATTTGCTTTAAAACGTGGCGTCACCTTTTCAATCAGGATCCGGCTCGCATTGTCAAGATAGATGTTTTCTTTGCCCGCTAATAATGGAGAGGCATGAATTCCGTGAACAATATCTGTTCTCGATAAAGTTGCTGCAAAATCAGCCCGGAAAGTTCCAATAGCCAAAGGTGTGGTATAAGTTAGCACCGCATCAAGGCCCTTGGTCCGGGTATCCACGGCATTAGCAAAGAAACGGGCTGTAGTCGCATTGGCCTGACGCAACAGGTCATAGATTTCTTTATCCTGGGCGCTGGCACCAGCGGCATTACTTCCGCTAAACTGACCGGTATAGATCACCCTGTTTTTAATCTGAATTAAATAGGCATCAACTGTCAATTTGAATTTACCCAGATTCGATGTAAAGCCTAAACTATAACTGTCCGAAGTTTCCTGTTTCAGTTTGGGGATTCCAAGGAGCTGAGCCACCCGGCTGTCATTCGCGAAGGTTCCTGATTCTACAAAAGCTCCATCCACAAATACAGTGGAGGTTGCACTAAAATATCTCTGATGTAAAGAAGGTGCTCTGAATCCTGTGCTAAACGCCCCTCTTAACAAGAACTGATCTGAGAATTTATAACGTGTCGCGATCTTCCCATTCAGCGTAGAACCAAAATCTGAATAGTTTTCAAATCTTAAAGCACCATCTACCAGCCATTTCTCTGTAAAATTAGCTTCAACATCTGCATATGCGGCTACTGAAGACCTCGAAGCATTAGTTAAATTATCTTTACTGATTCCCGGAAATCCCTGAGCACCGCCAGCATAGGCCTGTCCGTTTGCTGCAAACCGGGTAGCGATATTTCCCTTTGGATCCGGCACCAGGATGGGCTTACCATTTCCATCCGTTCCCACTTGAATAGCATTACCATAATTTACATAAGAAGCCTCTTCACCAGGTATGATCTTATAGTTTTCCAACCTGTTCTCAAAGCCAAAAGCAACATTGAGCCCCTTCAGCGTATTTTTATAGAAACGGGAAAAGTCAAGATTAGTGGTATTTTGCGAAAAAGCAAATCCACCAGATTCGAAAGAAGTTGGAGAAGTAGTAAGCATCGAGGCATTCAGAGAGTTCTCCGTCTGAAGGTCTATTTTATTCCTTCCAAAATTGTTACTCAAGTCTACCTTCCACAACCCAAGATTACCTCTGATTCCAACGGCAATCGACTGATCCAGATTACTGGTCACGATATCAGGTAAAAATCCATTGGGATAAATAGTTGCTATGTTTTGAGTAAGTTGACGTGGCGTACGGTAAAAAGCAGTTGAACGACCATTTCTATAATTCAGCCCCCCAAAGGCATACACTTCCGCACCATTGGACACGGGGATCACAGAGTTGAAAAATAGAGCTCCTCCCCTGTTCTGTGACTGACCGATATTTGGAACAAAATCTGAACGGCTCAGTCCACGTCGCTGCAGTTCTGCGTCTGTAATATCCTTTCCTGTTGGTGTAGGATACAAAGCCGGATTATTGTAATCTGTAAAAATCACACCTTTATAAGGTGTCGTACGTGAAGCAAAATCCCTATAATCGAAAGAACCCGACAAGTTTAAAAATCCGCCTTTATCATTTAAAGCAACTCCATAATTCACATTGGCTTGTACAGTCTGGCCATCCAATCCATCAGAATGCTTACCAGCATAACCACCAGCGGTTACACTCGAATTAAGTTGATTGACATTATCGTTTAATATAATATTGATCACACCAGCAATAGCATCCGATCCGTATTGCGCTGCTGCACCATCCCTCAAAATCTCTACCCGTTTAATTGCCGAGGTAGGAATCGCATTTAAATCCGTGCCCACAGAACCTTTTCCTAAACTACCATTGATATTTATCAGGGAAGTCGTATGGCGTCTTTTACCATTGATCAGGACCAATACCTGGTCGGGCCCCAAGCCTCTAAGAGAAGCGGGATCAATATGGTCTGTACCATCGGTTAGACTCATCACATTGGAAGTAAATGAAGGCGCAACGAAGTTAAGGATCTGGTTAAGGGTAACCTGAGGTGCATTTTGTGTAAGTTTCTTAATATCCACTACATCTACAGGAACCGGAGTATCCAAGTAAGAACGCGGAGCACTTCTTGACCCTACTACAACCACGTCATTTAAATCATTATTATTAGTTTGCAATAAGAAATCTAGCTCTTTACTCTCACCAGCTTTAACTGTTACAACTTTCTGCAAAGTCTGATAGCCTATATAAGTTACAAACACTGTATAGGTGCCTGGCGCGCTTAATTTAATCTCATATCTTCCGGAAGCATCAGTTCCGGCCCGTTGTTTTTGTCCCGAAACAGATACCGTAGCCCCGATAATTGTCTGTGCAGTATCTCTGACCACTCCTCTTATGGTTTGAGCAGAGGTAGAAAAACCCAGTCCAATAAGCAGTATAATCATTAGGTAAAATCTTCTCATAGAATAGTTTAGTTGGTGAAGAACAAATATAATCCATTATATCTACAATAATAGTAGTATTTAAACAAAAATATTACACAAATAAAATTAAGCGCATAAAAAAACCGGAACAGGATTCCGGCTTTTAAAATTGTGATAAAGACTAATGTTTTTTCTCAGGTCTGGTTCTGATCTGAGAGGCTTTCAAATATACCTTGGCTCCTTTTTTATTGACGTAATATTTACGGTTTTTACTGTTAATATACACGTCAGAACCATCAGGTGCCATCTTACCTTTCCAGGTTTTATCACCTACTTTAGAAGTCCCTTTTACAGCTACCTCAGCAGTTTTATTCCCTACCTT
>NZ_QAIL01000520.1 GCF_003061025.1 Pedobacter sp. HMWF019
GGTAATAATGTTGCATATTTAATTGCTTTGATTAATTCTAAGAGTTAATTGAATAAGGCAGGGCTGCTTCAGCGCTGACTGAGGCCGGGAGTGCGGGAACACTTTCGGCTTTTATATATAATTTTTCTACATCTAAAATGGATTTGGGTTAAGAATTAAGGTGTGACTTGTTAATTGATAGCTCATACCCGTTTGCAAAGCTATTCGCTGAACGGCTTGTTGTATTGGCTGGTTTGCCAGGTACAGGGTATATGTTTTCTTGTCTTGTTGCGGATTGGTTACCTTGACTTGAAGATTGTACTTTCTGGAAAGCGCAATGCCGATCTGAGCAAGCGTTAGATTATCCAGGTAAACAGAGTTGTTTGATTTCCATTTGCTCAATAAACTGACCTCTTGCTTATGGATCGTTTTTTGTTCTGTCAGCAGGTTATAAGTTAATACCTCGTTAGGTGTTAAACCTTTCGCAAGCGGTTTACCAAGGTAATCTACTTTTACTTTTCCTGATGTGACAGCTACGTTATAAGTATTCAGTTCAGCATAAGATTTGATGTTAAAAGATGTTCCCAAAACTGTCGTTGTAAAATTCTGTGTAATGACTTTAAAAGGTCTGCTTCTATCTTTTTTGACTTGAAAAAAAGCTTCCCCATGTTCCAGATATACTTTTCTGAAGTTGGAGTTGGTGAAATCGGCAGCTACGCTTAATCTTGTAGCAGCATTTAGCCAGATCTGCGTACCATCCTCTAAGATTATTCTTTTGTGCTGACTATTCGCTGTGCTGAAAATCCTAACCAGCTCTTGTTTATCCTGTTTTGGTTGCTTTAATTGACGAAAAGTAAAGACACATACACCAGAAATTAAAAACAGCATACAGGCAATTTTTAGCCATTTGATTGGATTTTGTTTTTTGTCCTGATGCTGAATACGGTACTGAATCCCGCTATATAATGTGGAACGGAGTTGTTCTGCCAGAAGCCGATTGGCGTGAATAGATAGGGGATCACCCTTCTTTTTTTTCTCAAACCAGTCATCTACAATGCTTTTTTCCAGATCGCTTAACTCCCCAGCCTGATATTGCTCGAATTTCTTTTGTAAGTATTTGTCCCCTTTAATTTTCATCTCGCCTATAAAGCGTTTGATGAGCCAAAAAGTACTTTAATTTAATGTTAAGATTGGATTAAGTTTATTGAGGTAGGGATTAACATGCTCAATAATCTGGAGGCATTCTGGAAGAATTAAATTCATGGTAGAAAATGCTAAGTTCGCATTTCAGATTGCCTGGTTAAGCCATTTGTTGATTGTCCTATGGGCTAGGTCAAAATATCTTTGGAAAGGATTATTAATAAATATTAATTTAATGATAAGTTTAATAAGATGGTGATTAACATGCTCATATAACCCAGGGATTCGTTATTCAGGCAAAATCTTAATCTCTTTAAGGCCTCAGAAATATTATTTTTCACCGTTTGTTCTGATAACATCAGCTCCAGTGCAATTTCCCTGATAGATTTATGTTCATATTTACTGAGTTGAAAGCATTGCCGCATATTTAAAGGCATTTTTGCGAGTTCTAAATCAATAACTTCTTGTAACTGTCTTACGATTATACCATCATCGGCAGCAGAAGATTTTTTTAAATTACGAATTAATACCTCATGTCCATCTAAACGAACTCTATTTCTACGAAATAGAGACATCACGTCATTTTTAGCAATTTTATAGAGATAAGGGAGGATTGACTCCTCGATGAGTAAGATCTCCTTCTTATTCCAGATTTCCAGAAATATATTTTGTAGAATGTCCTTAGTTTGATCTTCATCTTTGATTAGCCTATAAACAAAAGTGTAAAGCGTATTCCAGTGACGGTCAAACAAGTATTGGAAGGCAGTTTCGTAACCTTTACCTATGTCTTCTAATAGCTCTTTGTCAGATTTTTGATTTCTCATGTGATGGAGCAAAACTAAACAATGCTGTATTAAGCCATTGTTATGATCTGTTTTAGTGGTTATTTTTTTATTCAATAAAACAGAACTTCATATTTTTTTCGAAGGAAAGCTGAATACCTCTGTTATACAACTTGGATTTCGGGCTTATAAATGACCAATTCAAGGGCCGCTTTGCCCGATTAAACCCTTCTATAATTGATATAGGTTCCTTTCGTAAAGATTGAAATTGAAAACAAAAATAGATAGCCATTTAACATATTTGTATTTAAAAAATTACATTAATAGTTTTTTAAGGAAATTTTTATTTAATATTGGATATAGAATAATGTAATTATGTCTGACTTAAATAAAGCTGTTTGCTATCAAGACTC
>NZ_QAIL01000521.1 GCF_003061025.1 Pedobacter sp. HMWF019
CAACAACCGTTAACTAAAAGTTAACGATCAATATAAATCTACTGGACTAATTCAGCTTATTTTCTGCTAAATGGCCCATCCTCTGGAATTCGTCATTGCGACTTATGTTGAAATGACGAAAAGAAAAATTACGCTCATCCTATTTATTTTCCCATAGGGTTTATAACTTTAATTCGGTTATAATTATTCCTTATTTTTTATTATTCTATTGTGCCACAGTAAACTTATAGGTAGAAACAGAATTATACTTCTCCCCAGGCTTTAGTAAAGTTGAAGGGAAAGATTTTTGGTTCGGACTATCCGGAAAATGCTGGGTTTCCAAGGCAAATGCGGTCCTGAAATCGTCCCTATGATTTCCTTTCATCGTATTTTTGCCCTGCATAAAATTACCACTATAAAATTGCAGACCAGGCTGATCTGTATAAACGCTCATCACTATCCCGCTCTGATCTCCGGTAACCACGGCTACAGGCTGATCAGCAACATGAGAATTCAATACAAAATTATGGTCATAGCCTTTACCATTTTTCAGTTGATCATTTAAAGCATCTACACGATCCCCTATAGTTTTGGCTACAGTGAAATCAAATGGCGTTCCTTTAACCATAGCAAGTGTACCTAACGGGATCAGTGTAGAATCTACTGGTGTATATTTATCCGCATTAATTTTAACCAGGTGCTTTAATATTGTACCGCTTTGCTCTCCGTTCAGGTTAAAAAAAGCGTGATTGGTTAAGTTTACTACGGTGTTTTTATCTGTAACTGCCTCATAACTAATTCTCAATGCATTATCATCAGTCAGGGTATAAATAACCTTCAAATTTAAGTTACCGGGAAAACCTTCTTCCATATCCTTAGAAAGATAAGTAAGCTCTAAGCTTTGCTTATCCAGGATCTTTGCATCCCAAACGACATCCTGATACCCCTTCTTGCCTCCATGTAATGTATTTGGGCCATTATTGGTAAATAATGTATATACTTTTCCATCAAGGGTAAACTTGCCTTTAGCAATCCGGTTGCCATAACGCCCGATAGTTGCCCCGAAATATGGCTCTGTTGATTGCTGATACCCATCCACGCTGCTAAATCCAGCTACAACATCTACTAGTTTTTGATTTTTGTCTGGTACGAGCAAACTCACGAGCCTTCCACCATAATTAGTAATGAGCGCTTTGCAGCCGCTGTTGTTTTCCAGCGCATACAAGTGAACCTGTTTGCCATCTATTTTCTTTTCAAAAGCTTTTGTGGAAATACGGCCAGAATCCAGACTCGTTGCGGTCTGCCGTCCATGATTTGAGGAAGAGTTGCAAGATGCTGTAAAGATCAGCGCGGCAAGGAGCAATGGAGAGGCACTGTATTTTAAATATGTTTTC
>NZ_QAIL01000522.1 GCF_003061025.1 Pedobacter sp. HMWF019
GTGCTACAAAGGCACCTGTTGAACTTAAAGATCTACCTGCTCCAGTACAGACTACACTTCAAACAGATCCGATCAAACAATGGACACCAACTGCTGCATTTTTAGTAACTAATGCAGATAAAACTTCTTATTATGAAATTAACTTAAAGAAAGAAGATAAAACTGCTACCATTAAAATGGATAAAGACGGTAAAGCTGTTAAATAATCCCAACTGTTAACATCTACCTAATAAGAAGAGCTGGAGCGATCCGGCTCTTCTTATTAAAGAAAATAAAAATAAATCAACAATAAGCAGCCATCAAAAACCCACTTAATTCAGTTCTGAAGGGCCAGGAATCAAAATAAATTATAAATTTTACTGATTTTCAGTTATTTGTACCTACCTTTGCAACTCAATTTTTTAATAATAATACAATGCAAGAAGGAGTAGTAAAATTTTTCAATGAGTCAAAAGGTTTTGGTTTCATTATCCCATCTAACGGAGATAGCGAAATCTTTGTTCACTCAAGTGGCCTTTTAGGCGAAATCCGTGAAAACGACAAAGTTTCTTATAACGTAGAACAAGGTCGTAAAGGATTAAATGCAGTAAATGTTCAAGTAATCTAAAGTTCCTTATTACATATATTGTGAAAACTGCTCCTAAAGAGCAGTTTTTTCATTTCAAGCCTATTTTAATTCGTACCATCTGCCTCTTCAACTATCTCCTGTTCCGGATCCAACTCTATATTCCCTTCCTTATCTTTCTTACCAAACAGAATAGGATATAGGAACATCAGGGCACCAATAATGAGCAAAGCACCTGAGGCTTCCAGGAAATAGATACTCGAATCCATTTTGTTTATGCTCATTACCTTATAAGGAATCAGCAATAATAATCCTAAAACAATCACTATAACTGCTTTCTGGAGTTTCAGTACCTTGACCATATGTATGTCGTTAAGATTTTTTTCTTTTGATAAAACTTACAATCACAAATATCAATCCAATTACTTCAAGAAGCATACTGGCAATAATTATTGCGATACAAGCCGCAGTATTTGTATTTTTAAGCAATAAAGCAACTGGCATTAGTAACACAGCACCAGCCATACAAATCATTCCTATTTTCAGGTGTTTTGTCATAGGGCAAAGATAAGAGTAGTTAGCTTTGTTTGATTAGTGGTTATACAGATTAAAATAGCTTCCGAACTTTTAAATTAGAGGTTGTATCTCCTTTTTCCGGATCAGTCATTGCCACTAAAGCATTTGCAACATCAATGGCGGGAGTAATTCTCAGTTGGTAACTGATTCAATTCAACAACAAATGTACTGTTATCTAGATCTTACGTTTGTAACGTCCAAGTCACATAACACACATTATACGGACTCTCAATAGATTAAAAAAACAACAATAATCACTAATATGATTAGTAATCCTAAATACATTTCCCATTTTAACCTAAACCAAATGTCCTTAAGCCAGCCCATTAAGGCATCTTATCAGAAATATAATCAGAGAGCGAATAAACGGGCGACAGGAAACCGATGCCTGCTTCATTTACAGAGGCAATCCTAAAATAAATCCCTTTAAATGCACTGATCAGCCGGGTTTGCACAGGATAACCTCTTTCTACCTCTATTAGCATATTTTCAGAAGTAGGATTAAGACAATTCGGACAAAGGTTGGGGCCACCGGTCCAGACGATGTACGAAGTAGCTCCAGGAACGGGGTTAAACCTCAGGACACCTCCCCAGGGAACCTTTAGGAGAGAGTCCCTGGGAATAAGATGTACATCAAACTTTGTAGGTGGTGGTAACAATGAAGCCCCGGTTGCGATGATCTGCAAGGGTTGTTCTCCAACACCGTCAACCGCCGTATAAGTTCTTGTCTTTATCAGCGTACTCTGAGCGGGTTGCCACCAGTTAGACAATGAAAATCCTGTAATACTGTTATCTCCACTATTGGTTACATAGCAGAAGGAAGGATTACTGAAGACCAACTGATTAGGCCCCCCTCCTGTTGAAAAGGGGCTTCCATACATTTGAGTCAATTTTTCGTCGGCCTCATTTCTAATGAAACCCGAAATTGTATTCGAAGAAGAGTTGGTAACCAGCACTGTTGCATCATTCGGAGCGATGGTCACGGATAAAGGATTTGCACCCGTGGGGTAGTTAGCCACTACTTTAGGTACGCCTGTTGTTATATCTATTTTTAAAACCGATAACGTGTTTGATTCGTTATTGACCACATAGGCCCAGCCACCTGAGCTGGAAATCGCCATACATGTAGGATTGTTACCCACGTTTACAGCAGGCACTATAGCAGTAAGAGTACCTGTCAAGGTATCTCTCCTGAACGCAGTTATCGTATTGTCTCTTGCGTTGGCAACATACAAATATTTACCGCTCGGATGAATGACTATAAACTGTGGAACATTGCCGGCATGATAATTTCCAATAATGGTAATATTGCCATAATCATCATCAGCTGTAAAAGCAGAGATTTGTTGGCTGCCGGAGTTAGCGATATAGACATATTTACCATTTGCGCTGGTATTTATAAAACTTGCATTTTGCCCCACCCCATTCGGATATCCGGCTTTTGTTGCAAAGCTGTTCAGTGAAGGATTATAGGTCAGTGCCGAAAAATTGCTTGTGTACGGTGATACCAGGTAAGCTACTTTTTTTGACGGAGAAAGAGCCATTGAAGTTGCCATCTGCATTCCTGTACCATAGGGCTGGCCTGCGATAGCCTTTAAAATTCCAGAATTAGGATTGGCATTAAACGATGATATCTTGTTGTTCTGGTTTAATACCGTTAGGAAAGAAGAACCTGATCCTGTGCCGATAGTTTTACGCCCCAGGGGCCCAAATTCATTACCGTCAATGATCGCTACGGCAATGTAATATATTTTTCCATTGATGATATTTTTGATAGTAACTTTCACCAAAGAATCAATAGATCCACTACCGTCGAACCGGACAAACGGTGTTTTGCCGGGAATAATAGTCGAAGTATCACAAAAAATCGCATAAGTTTTATAAGAACCTATAATTGGAGTCGATACGGTGATTTGTTTATCCCCTTGTTCTATCATAGGAAAGTAAGGCCGGGGTATGGATTGCGCCCTAACCACAGAATGTAGTATGAAGG
>NZ_QAIL01000523.1 GCF_003061025.1 Pedobacter sp. HMWF019
GGGTAAACCTTGCAATCAGCAGGTAAGGTAAATAATTTTTCTCTAATACTTGTCAAAAGCTGTTCATGGTTTCCACCGGGAAGATCAGTTCTTCCTATACTACCATAAAACAATACATCCCCACCAACTAGAAATCCTTCATTCTTCGCATAAAAACACAAATGTGCAGGAGAATGCCCCGGAGCAAAGATCAGTTCCAGCTCACTGTTTCCAAAACCAACTGTCCCGGTCTCTCCCAAAAAGGTTTCCGGCTCAGGCGAAAGCTCATAGCTGAATCCCATTTGCGGTGCATAGCCTGGTACGGCTTGCAAGATATAAAGCTCTCCCTGATTAAATTGTGGTTTTAAACCCCACTGATCAAATACAAACTTATTTCCAAATACATGATCTATATGGCAATGTGTATTTAAAAGCAATACAGGTTTCAGGCCTTTCTCTTTGATAAAACTAACCAGTTCATTCTGCTCTGCTCCGGTATACATGCCTGGATCAATGATCACGCACTCTCCAGTCTCATCATATAAAACATAGGTATTTTCCTGGTAAGCATTAAACGTAAATCTTTGAATATTCATCATAATCACAATATTAAATTACTGTTTCCATCTAAAGGTATTGATCATAACATCAATATCCTTCTTTATAAAATTGACCACCGGTGCAATTGAATCATACTGCGGCCTTTCATAGAAGTACAAAGCACCTCTAAAATAGTTTTTGGTACTGTCTGTTAGAAAAAACTGGACAGATGAGGCCGTATTGCCTTCTATATAGTAGCAAATCCCATAAACCTTTCGGTCCGGGTAATTAATTACTTTCTGATCAATCGCATTCGCCTTAACGGTATGCTTAAAGGCAAGTTCTCTAGCATATTCCATTAGCTTTAGCCCCTCTGTTTTAGAGGAGATCTGATGATAAGTGAGGTGGATTTTCCCATTAAACTGCGAGAAATTCAAATTATTCCAGCAGGGCTGGGCATTGGGTTCTGTATCAGCAGTAATCGTTGTATAAACAGGATAATCAAAAACAAAAGGACAATTTCCCTTGTAAGAAAGATAACTTTTTTCTGGAAAATCAATTTTGAAATATCCTTTTGGTTTTGGCATATAAGGATCCGAATGACAGGATGACATTAGCAATACAAGCAGGAAAAGCGAAAAGAATATCCGTCCCATAATCTAGCGATTCCAGATCTCCCACGAGCGTTCAGCTTGCAGGTACAACATCTCCATGCCATTTTTCACTGAAGCACCAGCCGCAGCAGCCTGTCGTAAAAACAGGGTTTCTTCCGGATTATAAACCAAATCATAGGCCAGATGATGACCAGTTAGACAGGCATAAGGTATATCTGGACAGCTTTCTATATTTGGCGACATCCCCAGTGGGGTTGTATTGATTAAAATATGATGTGTATTTAGAAGCGATTCGGTCACTTCATGGTATAAAAAGCATCCCGCCGCAGGCGTTCTTACCACAGAAATAAATTCAATCCTCAGTTTCTGAAGCACATATTTCACAGCTTTAGCAGCCCCCCCATCTCCAAATACCAAAGCCTTTTGATGATGAGCCATTAAAAAAGGCCTGAGTGAGGTCTCAAAGCCATAAGCATCTGTATTATACCCTTTCAGATAACGATCGCCATTCCTGGATTCGATAGAAATGCAATTAACCGCACCAATTCCTGCAGCTGCCTCTTCCATCTCCTGCAAATAAGGCAAAACCTGAACTTTATATGGAATGGTGACGTTCAAGCCCCGCAAACCAGGTTTGTCCAATACGGATTCCAGTAAGCCAATTTTTTCCAAAGGAAACAATTCATATCTGCAATCCAAAATATGCTCCTGTTCAAACTTTTCAGTAAAGTATTTTTTGGAAAAAGAGTGCGACAAAGGATAACCTATTAACCCAAATGTTCTCATCCTGTGATATGAATCTTTATAATAAAACCGGTTAGACCAGCTATTTATTTGTTTAAATTAAGAAAATGGTCAAATGTATCTCCCCTAAGGCCCAAACGAATGGTCTCCAACGGAATAACTTCGGCCGGGGCAATATTACCCAGGTTTACATTCGTTCCAATCAGCTTAATGAACCACACTTGCTGTTCTTTCTGGGGCGCTTCCCAGATAATGGTTTCTTCAGGTATCTGCGTAAGTATTTCATCTACCAGTCCTTCACGCACCTCTCCAGAATCTCTATAAATCCCAACATTCCCGCCTTCTCTCGCTTCTGCAATTACTTTCCATGAACCGGCTTCAATTTCCGCATTCATCAGTTTAATCCATTTATAGGGGGCAAATATCTTTTTTGCATCCTTTGATCCTACCTCCGAGATTACGGTTACCTGCTTAGACAGCTTATGGATAAATTCGCATTTCTCGTCATGTTCAATCGTGATAGACCCATCCGAAACTTCTGCGAATTCCATCCCGAACTGATCTAGAACTCTGCAATAATCATCGAACTGATTTCTAATCACAAAAGCCTCAAACAATGTTCCCCCAAAATAGGTAGGTATACCCGCGCTTTTATAAATCGCCAGTTTCTCTTTCAAATTAGGCGTAACAAACGAAGTCGCCCATCCAAATTTGACAATATCAGTATGTATACCGGCAACATCAATAAAATCTTCCGTCTGCCTCAAGCTTAAACCCTTATCCATAACCATTGTTATGCCTTTCTGGCGAGGTTTAACAGGACGTACGGGTATATTATTTAAAGGATAGTTCATATATTCTGCAAAGGTGAAAAAAAAATAGACTGCTTTTATCAGCTTTATCTAATAAAAGGGGATTTTTTATTTTATGTATTTGCTGATCACCTCTATAATTGGCCCATTGTCCTGTAACTGCGGCAAATATTCAAATAGAATATAATGTTTATCCGGATCGGTATTTAAAGCTGTTTCCAGGTAAATAAGTGCTTCCTTATGCTCTCCAAGCGCAAAAAGATAAGCCACCATCCGATAATATAATTCTGCGGCATCCGGATTATTCTTAATGGCCTCAGAGATCGTTTCGGCAGCTTCATTTAATTTTCCCTGTTCATATAACACCGTCGAAAAATCAAGCCATGCTTCCACATCCAGCGGATTATACTCTAAAACTTTGTCGTAAGCTTCAATGGAATTGTCTATCTGCCCAAGTTTATAATACGCATCTGCCATTGCAAACCAGAAATCAGGATTTTCTCCGTCAAGTTCGATGGCTTTTTTATAGAAATGCAAAGATTCAAAATAACGCTCTTCAAAATTAAGCGTTACCCCAATGCCAAACCAGGCATCGGCCATCTTCATATCCATTTTCACTGATTTCTTATAATAAGAGCGGGCCTCATCCATCTTCTCAAGTTTCTCATAACACTCTCCTATTGCGCAATACGTATCAGCGTTCGGCTTTTCGTATTCAAAAGTCTGTCTGTAAACTTCGATGGCTTCTGCATAACGGTCCAACTGAACCAAAGCATTTCCTTTGTTGTAATAAGCAGAAGCAAAATTATCTTTGATCAGAATAGCATAATCATAGGCATCGATCGCTTTTTCAAACAAATCAAGCTTATGATAAGAATTGGCCAGGTTATACCATGCCGCATAAGAATAAGGATCGTTGTCTATATATTCTTTGTAGAACTGTATACTTTCTTCCTGTTTATCCAGAATATCATAGCAGAAAGCCAGCTCATACAGACCATCTTTGTTTTCCATATTCTGCTCCAGACTTTGCTTGATATAAACAATAGCCTTCTCGTAGTCGAGCATATTCTGATAAACATAGGCAATCTGCAACAGAATCTCATCTGTTGTTTCCGCAAAACCCAGAGCTTTCTGGAAGTTCTCCAAAGCCTCATGATAGCGTTCCAGACTGTTGTAAATATTCCCCCTCAGAATATAAATCTCTGCTTCCGAAGCTTCCAGCATTTCTGCCTTTTCCAAAGCCAGAAAAGCACGCTCTATCTGGTCCGTGATGAACAACAGTTGCGCCTGTTTCACCAGGAAAACCGCTGCATAAGGATGCTGGTTTAAGGCATATTCAATTACCTGCAAGGCCTTTACCGGGTCACTCTTTTCAATATAATAATCAATGATGTTCTCAAAGGCCTGGGCATCAAAAAAGTACTGATCCTGGTTCCGTAACATCTCCTCATAGCGCTCTACAGAACGTTGTGCGTCATCGCTAAAATCAAAGTAAAATTCCTCTTCCATGTATTGAATAATTAAAGAACAGTCCCCTTTTGTTTTAAATACATTATAAGTTTACGCTATTTAATTATAGCTCCGGCGAAATAATTTTCAACATTCACACACTTAAAAGTATAATCAACTGATAAATTTGTAGTTAGCTTAGATTTAAAGGAGAGTTAAAATACAGCAAATTCATTGCCGTCTGTTCAGAATTCAGTACAAAGAAACAAAACATAATCCCAAACCTGGTAATATTCCCGTCAAGAAATCCAAGGGTTCTATTTTTGTTAAACGCCAATCGATCATCTTTGTTTACATTTGTTAGAATGACATTACAACAAATATAAACCAGTGAAACCATGAGGGGAAAGCCCCCCATAAATATCGGTGATATACTCATAATAGCTTCGTTACCAATAAAAAACAATAAAAAAAATACCAATAATTATATTCCAATGAAAAAAGAGATCAGTACGGTATTGAAAAACTTAGGCATCTTAGAGGTAAACCCAGCCTATAGCACCGGAAGCACCTGGGGAGCTGCCTCTGGCGCAAAGACCATCGAGAGCTTTTCCCCTGTCGACGGTAAAAAGATAGCCGATGTCCGGGTAGCCACAGCTGAAGATTACGAAAACGTAATGAAAACTGCGGAAGAAGCATTTCTGAAATGGCGAAACATTCCTGCACCTAAAAGAGGAGATATTGTTCGCCAGTTGGGTGATGCACTACGTGTGCACAAAGAAGATCTCGGTACGTTAGTATCGTATGAAATGGGCAAAAGCTTACAGGAAGGTTTTGGCGAGGTACAGGAAATGATCGATATATGCGATTTTGCGGTCGGCCTCTCCAGACAGCTTTATGGTTTAACCATGCATTCGGAAAGACCCAGTCACCGGATGTACGAGCAATGGCACCCACTGGGCATTGTCAGCATTATCTCTGCATTCAATTTTCCTGTAGCTGTATGGAGCTGGAATGCAGCCCTGGCCTTGGTCTGTGGCAATGTATGTGTATGGAAACCCTCTTCCAAGACACCACTTTGCGCTGTAGCTTGTCAGCACATTCTTGCCAGCGTGTTAAAAGCAAACGATTTGCCCGAAGGCATTAGCTCTCTGCTTATAGGAAATGCCGTAGGCGATATGATGAACAATGACAAGCGCATCCCTCTGGTATCCTTTACCGGCTCTACCCGGATTGGCCGCCATGTATCGTCTGCTGTTGCAGGCCGTTTTGGTCAGACTATTCTGGAGTTGGGCGGAAACAACGCCATCATTATTTCTAAAGACGCGGATCTCGATATGTCTATCATTGGGGCTGTTTTTGGTGCAGTAGGTACTGCAGGACAAAGATGCACTTCTACCAGACGTCTGATTATTCATGAAGACATCTATGATACCTTCAGAGATAAACTGGTTAAGGCCTATGGACAGCTTAGAATAGGTGATCCACTTGACCAGCACAACCACGTAGGTCCCCTTATTGATACCGCAGCAGTAAACATGTACCAGAATGCCATCAAAAAAGGCATCTCTGAAGGTGCAAAATTCATCGTAGAAGGTGGTGTTCTTCAAGGAGATCAATATCTTTCCGGCTGTTATGTAAAACCTTGTGTGGCCGAAGTTGAAAACCATTATGAAATTGTTCAGGAAGAGACCTTTGCCCCGATCCTCTATTTAATCAAATACAAGACCCTGGATCAGGCCATAGCCCTTCAAAATGGCGTACCACAAGGACTTTCTTCAGCAATAATGACCTTAAACCTTCGCGAAGCAGAACAATTCTTATCCGTTAACGGATCTGACTGCGGAATTGCCAATGTCAACATTGGAACTTCTGGAGCAGAGATCGGTGGTGCCTTTGGTGGAGAAAAAGAAACTGGAGGAGGAAGAGAAAGCGGATCTGATGCCTGGAAAGGTTATATGCGCAGACAAACCAACACCATTAACTACTCGAATACCCTGCCTTTAGCCCAGGGAATCAAATTTGACCTGTAAAATCAGGATAAAATTACCTGACAACCAAAAACACATCTGTTTTTTCAAAAGCGGCTTTAGAAAAGCCGCTTTTTTTGTATTTCAGATGCCTTATCTCATCTATTTTAAAAAATGGCTTTTCTTCTATATAGTTTTTTTTGAAAGCATTTCAATTTGATGTAAGTTTAAAGATTTTTATATGCTTATCCTCCTTTTGTTTTAACTTTTAACCTATGTTGCGCGTAGATAGCTCCAAACCATGTAAAATCGTTTATTCCTTATGCAAACATGAGTTTTTAGGCTATGTGATTGAGCCGCATATGGTCCAGCTCAATCCTCAGGGCGATTTTTCTCTAACCTATCAGCGTCTTTTTAGTCATACCGCTAAAGAATTTGCCCGTCACCTGTCTGAAACCGACTTAAAGATTATCAAAATTCTCGACGAGACAGAACAGGACTATATCATTAAAAAATATCATAAGAAGCAAATTCGGCCGCTGGAATTTTTCAGTAAATTCTTTGATGAGAAATTTTACGACACTGTGCGTCCAAAGATTGAAAAAAAGCTTACAGAGGTCTTGTCCATCCTTGCCATTACAGACTCCTTATATCTGATGGGAAAAGACGGATGGCCGGCAGAAAGAGAAATTGAAATCGCTGCAGAGCCCGCAACTATTCTTTTCCATTTTAGAAGAAACGAGACCGAAACCCGTTATTTTCCAACGATAAAATATCAGGGAATGCGGATAGATTTTATGTTTAAAGAAGCGCAGGTGGTCAGTAACCAGCCTGCATGGCTCCTTTTAAATGACGTGTTGTACTTTTTCGAACAAGATATAGAGGGTAAAAAGCTACAGCCCTTTCTCAACAAACGATTCATCACCATACCAAAAACCACTGAAGGTGCTTATTTTGAGAAA
This sequence comes from Pedobacter sp. HMWF019, assembly GCF_003061025.1. Classification (GTDB taxonomy): domain Bacteria; phylum Bacteroidota; class Bacteroidia; order Sphingobacteriales; family Sphingobacteriaceae; genus Pedobacter. The sequence goes on from NZ_QAIL01000523.1 coordinate 7,074, forward strand.
TTTGTTGCGCCACTGATCGAGAAATACCATGTCTATGCAGAAGGTTTCGAAATCAAAACAGAAAAACACGAGCCCGTGGCCATTCTGAAAATCATTTATGTAGAAGGCGGGATTTCACAACTGCAGTTATACTTCAGGTACGGTTCATACGCCTTTGCCATGGATAATGAACGCAAGGTAACCGTCAGGGTCCATAAAATAGAAGACAACTATATTTTTACCAGGATCAAAAGAAATACAGACTGGGAAAAAAGCAAATTCAATGAATTACTCAAATCGGGATTAAAGAAAACAAGTGCCTTATTTCATAATCTGGAACTACATGACCCTGGAGAACAAGAGGATAAGTCCTATGGTTTGCTCAACTGGGTCAACGAACATTTAGAAGAGCTCAGGGAAAAGGGTTATGAAGTAGAACAAGCTACCGGAACAAAACGCTTCCTTTTCGCTACAAACAAAATTGACTTCGAGGTCAGCGAAAACAACGACTGGTTTGACATCAATGCTATTGTATATTTTGGCAACCACCCCATTCCGTTTTTGGCACTCAAACAGCATATTCTTCAGAAAAAGCGAGAATTCATTCTTCCCGATGGCTCTATCGCGATTATTCCAGACAAATGGCTGAGTAAATATGGCACCCTGTTCAGCCTCTCAGAAGGCAGTAAATCACTGAAATTAAAAAAACATCATATAGGACTCCTTAATGATCTCTCTGAAGACAGTATTACCAATATTACGCTCAACCGCAAACTTCAAAAACTAAATGACTTTGAAAACATTTCCGATATTCAAATGCCAGAGCATTTCAAAGGAGATCTTAGAAGTTATCAAAAGGCCGGTTATAACTGGTTTAGTTTTTTGAGAGAGTATAATTTTGGAGGCTGCCTTGCAGATGATATGGGATTGGGTAAAACCATTCAAACCTTGGCCCTGTTACAGAAGCAAAAAGAGGATAACGAGAAAAATGCCACCCCTGGCACTTCCCTGATTATTATGCCGACCTCCTTAATTTACAACTGGCTAAACGAAGCCAAAAAATTCACCCCAAAATTAAAAATCCTTTCTCATACGGGAAGCTCGAGGAATAAAGATGTAAGCCAGTTCATTCGTTATGACGTGGTCATTACCACTTACGGCATCACCCGGGTTGATATCGCCCTGATGAAAGATTTCTATTTCAACTACATTATTCTGGATGAGAGTCAGAACATCAAAAATCCCTCTTCCAAATCCTTCAAGTCTGTAAGGTCTTTAAAATCAAAACACAGGCTGATCCTGAGTGGTACACCTGTAGAAAACTCCGTGGGTGACTTATGGACGCAACTCACCTTTCTAAATCCAGGCCTTCTGGGTACCCAGGCGTTCTTTAATGAAGAGTATGTGCAGGCCATCGAAAAGAAAAAAGATGAAGAAAAAGCCAGAAAACTCCAGGCCATCATCAAACCGTTTGTTTTAAGAAGAACAAAGGAGCAAGTTGCTGAAGAGTTACCTGCCAAAACTGAACAGGTTTTCTACTGTGATATGAGTGAAGATCAGGCCAGTTATTACGAAAAAACAAAATCAGCTTATCGCAACGATCTGCTCAGCAGCATGGACGATGGTACCTATGCAAAGAAGCAGGTCCAGCTTTTGCAGGGTCTTACCGCCCTTAGGCAGCTTGCCAATCATCCATTGATGATAGACGACACCTATACCTCAGATTCCGGAAAATTTGAAAGCATAGTCCATACCCTGGACAATGTGCTTAAAGGGGGACATAAAGTATTGATCTTTTCTCAATTCGTGAAACACCTGAGTATATTTAAGCGTCATCTGGAAAACGAACATATTCCCTATGCCTATTTAGATGGGTCCACAAAAAACAGAGGAGAAATTGTAGCTGAATTCCAACAAGATAAAAACCTTAAAGTCTTCCTCATCTCCATCAAAGCGGGTGGCGTAGGTCTGAATCTGACTCAGGCAGATTATGTATTCATCCTTGATCCCTGGTGGAACCCCGCTGTAGAACAACAGGCCATTGACCGGACACACCGGATTGGCCAGGACAAAAAAGTCTTCATCTACAAATTCATTACCCGGGATACCGTAGAAGAAAAAATTCTTTCCCTCCAAAACCGAAAGAAAAGACTCGCAAGTTCCCTGATCACCACCGAAGAAAGCTTCTTTAAATCCTTAAGTAAAGAAGATATCCGGGAGTTGCTGAACTAAGCCTTTCTTTTTAGGAGTTTTAAATACGTTTCGCGGTCAATCATTTCTGCCCCAAGGCTCATCAAGTGATCATTGGGCATTTGACAATCTATCATTAGCAATCTGCTCTGTTCACAAAGCCAGATCAGGGCACTTTTTGAAGCATTACTAACCAGGCTAAACATACTTTCCCCACAAAATACACGGTTAACAAGAATTCCGTATAGGCCGCCAACCAGTTTGTCATCCCGCCAGACCTCCACACTGTGCGCATAACCATTTATATGCAGATTGATATAAGCCTCCTGCATTTCCGAAGTGATCCAGGTGCCATTCTGATCCTTGCGCTCCACAGAGGCACAATGCATAATCACTTCTTTAAATGCCTCGTTCATGCTGATCCGAAATATACCATCCTTAAAAACCTTCTTCATGCTTTTACTGACTTTAAGGTTTTCGGGGAAAATCACACAACGCTCATGAGGAGAAAACCAACAGATCGGGTCATCTTCACTAAACCAGGGAAAGATTCCGTTTTCATAGGCCAGCAGCAAACGTTCCATATGCAGATCACCCCCAATTGCCAGCAATCCATCAGGATCGGCAAGTGCAGGATCAGGAAATACAATCTCATCTTCCAGCAGTTTGAAAACCATATGCAATATTAAAACATAAACC
>NZ_QAIL01000524.1 GCF_003061025.1 Pedobacter sp. HMWF019
CTTTTATACAATAAGTTCATTTTATTCGTTATTAACAGGAAAAACTTTCTGATATTTAAATCACTAACGCTTAAGACTGTTTGAAAAATGACGCATCAACATGACTACCATTACCACAACTTTTCCCTAGACCATTTACCAGGAGAACTCTGGAAAGACGTTCCAGGATTAGAAGGTTATTATCGGATCTCTAATCTCGGCCGTATCTGCAGATTGGAATGGGAAGGTAAAAACAAAAGAGGTTATTATCATTTTAAACCTGCAATGATGATTAAACCTATTGAAAGAAGAAACTGGAACGCCTTTGTAAAGGATTATCGTAAATCCCTAAGCGTTGTACTGGTTAAGGAGAAAAAATTACACAACTTTAGCTTGGCCAGACTGGTTTATTTCTGTTTTACTGAGGAATTCGACCTCAGCAACAAAAACCTGTATATTTTAGCTAAAGATGGAGATCCGCTCAATGTAAGTTCGGAGAACCTGATTCTAGGCACTTCAAAAGATAAAAATGCCAAGATGGAAGCTGCCGGACGAAGGGCCGCCCCATTTAAGAAGCTAACATCAGAAAACAGAAAACAGATACAGGAAAAAATAAATGCGATTAAAGAAGAGAAAGGTGTTTACCGCATCAGCCGATATTCTTTAAGCGGGAAGTTATTGGAGACCTATCCAAATGCTAAAGTGGCTGCTGCCGCTATGAAAACCAGCCAGGGCCATTTGTCTGCAGCTGCACGTGGAAAGAGTAAAGATTCCGGCAGCCTGGTAACAGCATGTGGTTATCTTTGGAGGCGCGGCGCTCCCACTGAAATCGATGTCCAGGCACTGATTGAAAACAAATCTTTAGGTGCTTCTCCCCTGATCAGCCAGCAAAAACGGATGGGCCAATATGACTTTACGGGTAAACTGATCAATACGTTCAGTACGATCAAAGAGGCTGCCAGAATCGTAAAAGTACATCCAGGTAGTATCCAAAGAGCCATCACCGGAAAACGGATGAGTTGCGGTGGCTTTCTGTGGAGAAGAGGTACCAAGCCGAAAATCCAGGTAAAGCACTTGACACAATCGGCCTCTTTCAATTCAAGGTTATCTCCGGAGCTTACGCAGGTTTCGCAGTATGATCTGGATGGAAAATGGATAAAAACCTATGCTACTGCCGCTATTGCCGCCAGGACAACAAAGGTTGACGAAAGCGATATTTACAGAGTGGTTAAGGACAAGGCTGTTTCGGCTGGTGGTTTTTTATGGCGTTCGGGAAGTAACCTCAGAATAGATATTAACGCGCTGCGTAAGCACCCGCACTTCAAAAGATCTGGCCTTGAAAAGCACATGAAGAAAAAAAGAGAAAAAAGCTTACTTGAAATGGCACAAAAAGATTAAATATTTTTTGGAATAAAAAAAGAAAGTTTTACATTTGCGCTCCTGTTAGGAAAACAGGAGCATTTTTTTTTTAAAATGCTTTCATTGATTTAATTAAAAGCCTTCTTAGCTCAGCTGGTAGAGCAACTGACTTGTAATCAGTAGGTCATTGGTTCGATCCCGATAGAAGGCTCTTTAATTTTCTCCCCTACTCCCTCCTATTA
>NZ_QAIL01000525.1 GCF_003061025.1 Pedobacter sp. HMWF019
GCTATACACTGATAATGAACAAAGTGAATAAAAAAAAGCCCTGCAGCATCGCTTAATTTCGTTAGGATAAGAAGCCTAACTGCATTTTTTAAGAATATTAACGCAAAAAATTGATGCTGAATAAAAATAAAATCACAAGTCTGGCCGCTTTGCGGGGAATCGCCGTAATTGCGGTATGTTTTTGTCATTTTAGTAAACCCGCAGAAAATGGGATTTATTTTTCCGGAGTTTTTAAATGGATAGAAGATAATGGAAAATATGGCTTACATGTTTTCTTTGTTATATCTGGCTTTGTGATTCCATACAGTTTAGAGAAGAGCAGATACGCCTTTGGTGATTATCCGAGGTTTTTGTATAAGCGTTTTTTACGTCTGCACCCTCCCTATCTTGCAGCCCTGGCCTTGACTTTATTTATCGCAGAAGTTTCTTACAGGTCAAGACATTTACCCAATCCGGAAAATCTAAACAGTATACTCCGGAGTCTATTTTATTTACATGCGCCTGCCGACAATCCGGTTTTTTGGTCTTTACAGATCGAAGCCGAATATTATCTGTTTATTGGCCTGTACTTTATTTTGATTAAAAAATTTCCCTTTGTTGCCATTGCCCTTGGTATTCCGCTGCTGGCCGTTCTCAGTCAGACCAGTCTGGTTAATTATTGCGGGCTCTTTAATTTTATGGTGTTTTTCCTGATTGGCACTGTTGGTTTTCTTATTTACAACAAGCCTTCAAAACCTTGGCTGGAGCAAGCTTTACTGGTTTTTCTATTGGCATTCTGTTTTCTGTTTTACCAACAAGGTGCTGCTATAGCCGCATTGTTTACCATATCAGTCATTTTGTATGTAAACAAGAGTTTTCATTCTGTTTTGGAACATCCGGGAGAAATTTCTTACTCCCTGTATTTAATTCATTTTCCAATTGGGATTAAATTCATGAACCTGATGATGAGGGCAAGCCATGGAGCTTATGCATGGTGGCTGTTTGCAGGTGCATTTCTCCTGTCTTATGTCTTTGCATGGATGTTCTGGCGTTTAATTGAAAGGCCATGTATAAAACTTTCCCATAAAATTAAATATGCAGCTGTACACCCTGCTGTTGTTGCGCTTCCTGTTCAAAGCCTATAATTAAACCTCTATGAAAAGAATACAAAGTTTAGATGGGGTTAGAGGAACGTTCATTATCATGGTCATTATTGCCCATGCATTAGAAACCATACCCGGATTTGAGCATCACTATCAAATGGCTACCTATTTCATCATCAACACGGGGCAGTTGGGCGTAAAAATGTTCTTTGTGATGAGTGGTTACCTGATTACTAAATTGTTGCTTTTAGAAAGAGAGAAGACAGGAAAGGTAGATTTGAAAGATTTTTATAAGAGAAGGATGTTCAGGATCTTTCCAACCTTTTTTCTTTACATATTTACTTTACTGATCTTGAAATGGACGCTCGTGCCAGATATTTTCACTCATTATTCACTTATTCTGGTGGCAGTCTTCTATTTATGGAATTACAAACATTTTTTTCTTAGCCCTTATCCGGAAGATAAAGGGAACTGGTTCCTGGGCCATTTCTGGTCTTTATCAATGGAAGAACAATTCTATCTGCTCTGGCCGGTTACCTTTGTGCGTTTTAAAAGAACAACGTTAATTAAGATTGTAGTGGTGATTGTGCTGATTATGCCTTTACTCCGGGTGCTTACTTTTCTCTGTTTTCCAGCAAGCAAACCTTACGTCGGGGATATGTTGCATACTGGAGGAGACGCCATTCTGATTGGTTGCCTTGCGGCGCTGGTAGAAGAAGCCCCGGGTTTCAGAGCGCGTTACCTGAAATATTTTCAGAACAATTGGAGTATAGCCACCGTAGCCATCTTTTTATTCGTGCTGTCGCCACTGCTCACCCTTCGGTTCAAGGCAGCTTATAATCTCACCCTAGGTTTTAGCATGAATAATTTAAGTATTATGATCTTATTGTACTGGAGTATGTATGTTACTTCCTCTGTTTCCAGGTTCTTTAATACAAGGATTATTGCACAATTAGGCGTGGCTTCTTATTCCTTGTACGTATGGCAGCAATTGTTTTTAACCACTAAAAATGATTTCTGGGTAAATAAGTTTCCCCAGAATATCATTATTGCAGTAGTTGTAGGGTTGGGTTCACATTATTTTATTGAAAAGCCGGTGTTGAAATTGAAGAAAAAGTCTATCTAGAGACGAGGGTTTAAATTTAGGTTGCAGACCGGAGAGGGCACTTGATTCTTTCAGTACCTCTTCTAATCTTCCTGCGGCAGGATCACGGTAAAACTACTTCCCTGCCCAATTTGAGAATGCACTTGCAAATGTCCTTTCAGTTCTGAAACGAGTTGGCAAACCAGGGGAAGGCCAAAACCAAAGCCGTATTCGTCTTGGGTACCTCTTGTAGAAGTGAGCGAGGAATTGGAAAACAGCTCCAGTTGTTCTTTGCTCATGCCGATTCCAGAATCTGAGACCGTAATTTTTAAGATTTGGCTTCCCAGGGTATGCTGCAGATCAAGAATAACATCTATATTCCCTCCAACTGGGGTGAATTTAATGGAATTGGAGAGCAGATTTCCCACGATTTGCAGGAGCTTGCTTTTATGTTGCAAACCATATTTGTTTCCTTGCAGGACTATGATTTCCAGTGCGATCCCTTTTCCAAGGGTTTGTGGTGCGTAGAGTTTTAAGAGTTGCTCTTTGAGTGTGGTAAGGTTAAAATTGTTGTCGGGGATGGATTTTCTATGGCTTCTTAGCATTTCATCAGAAAGTTCCATTAATGTTCTGCTGCTGTGAAGAATCATCTGGATATATTGCAGGGATTCATCTGGATTGGTATTTTGTTGTTCCAGGATCTGGGCGAGCCCCATGATGCCTGAAAGCGGGCTTCGGATGTCGTGGGCTACTTTCTTTTTGGATTGCCTGCAATCGTTGAGCTGGGTTTGAAGCGTATCAATTGCACTGTATAACTTTAGTCTGTGCACAATCTCCTGGGCAATGATTTTGAGTTGGCGGAGCTGTTCTCTGTCCATCTGATGGGGGATTTTATCCAGCAGACATAGAGTGCCAATGTTTATTCCTTTTCCTATTTGGAGCGGCAAACCCAGATAATAGCGCAGATTTAAAGGATTTTTTGTGTAAGACTGGTTTTTGAAACGTTTATCTGCTGAAAGATTGCGGATTTGTATTGGTCTGTCTTTAGTGATCGTATATTGACAAATGGAATCTTCCCGGGGTTTTTGTTCCATTTCAATACCGTGTGCGCCAATTGTCCATTGCGTATAAGTATCAATCAGATTGATCAGTGAAATTTTTGTTCCAGCAATTTTTGCAGCCAGGTAGGTTAAGTCTTGAAAAGACTGCTGAAGTTGGGTATAATCTAAATTCAAGCTGGATAAGGTTTTTAATCGTTCAAATTCATTTTTTGGTACCGGAAAATAATTTGTGTCCATATTATCAGTCTAGCCTTTTGATCTAATCATTAAACAAATTTCGATACATACGAAAACCACATAATCTCAGATTAGTTTTATGAGTTGTATATTAAATCCAGGACAAAACATTAAGAAGTATTCTAATTATTCTGGAACAGAAATCGAACTAAACTTATGATCAGCAATAAATTAAATTCTCCTAGCTACAAAAACACCAAAAACGTGCTTTTAGAGATACTCACCTCCTCATCAGACCTACTTTCAAGGTTAGCTCCAAATGGTTTCGACGAAACTCATTACAATTATTTTTTCGAAGGTACTTTTATCGGAAAATACTATGCTTATTTTTTGGGCTGGAGAAAATCATTTCCAAAACAAAATATTTCTACATTAATCTCTTTTGAAGATTTTCAAAAAAGATTTTTAGCTATTCTTAACTTGCCCTCTGCTTTCAGTCTGAATATATTATTCGGGGCACTTACGGAAATTAACCAAGAAGGGAGTATTTTTAGCACCGACAAACGCAAATTTCTTTTTCACACGCAGAGTACTGTTAGGGCAATTACCCAATGGATTTTAGATGAATATCAACTCTTTGAGGATTTTCCGGAACCCTATGAATTTAAACATCCCTTGTCGACAAACAATTTACCGTATGATTTAGAGTCCGCTTATATCCATGTGTTTTCAGTATTAAAATCACAGAACCTGGATTGGAAATATAATACTAATAGGATTAAAGACTCTCTCCAAATATGGAAAAACACCCTCCTTATAAAGACAACCGTAGCGAAGAAGAAAAATATCTAGACCAAATCGAATACTCACTTAGGTTAGAGATGCAAGGCCTTGATCCATTGGAATATCCTAAACTTGAAACGTCTTATGAGAAAAGAGGCTTTGATGAAATATTTGGCGATTTCGTTAGTTACCATCCCACTCCAGTGGTAAGTGCTTATATAGAAATTTATGGGAAACGACCAAAAGGATGCCCGATAAAAAAGGAAGATTATGAAGTTTACCGATAGAAGAGACTTGTTAAAGGTATAAAACGAATTTAACCGTATATGTACCAGCAGATCTTGGCACCACATTCACCACTTTGACAAATTTGGCTTTAACCGAATTGTACACCAATATGGTGGCCATATCTGTCGCATCCAGCAACTTATCATCCGGATCTGCATGCAACCAGGAAAACTTCAGCTTGGCCGCAGCAAGAGACTCAACAACCAATCCGTCAGGTAAAGCCAATTTTCCATTGCTGAACCTGATCTTCGAATAATCCAAAGTAAAGTTGGGCTAAACACCCGTAATCGCAGCGCTAATGTTGTACGATACCGCCACGTTCATCGGCGTAGCGATTTTACTCATCGACTTGTAACCTGTAAACACCAGATCACTTATCCAGCTCAGAAAGCCAGTCGTTAAACCAAATTTCAGCTGCTGATCTTTTTGAGCCTGAGTAGGCGCTTTACCACTGCTTCTCGGTAAGCCCCTGATCACATCAAGTGTTCTCCAATAGGCTCCAACAACACTTCCCGTTTTTTGCGAAATCCACCAAGAATTCCTTGTCTTAATAGTCCCATGATTTTAAAAATTTAAATGATTAAAAATTCTGTTAATTCGTCATGACCATACAAAGAGAAGTAAATTAAAAGACCTGTGGCAGTCGCGGGGGGTACGGTACGTTAGAGGTAAAATGGGGTAAAAAGGAGCTTCATATATATTGAAGCGCAATAAAATTTTATTCAAAAAATTCCTCCCCCCAACTCCCGTCATCCCGATGTACCTCCCCATCATCCCGAGGGAAGCGCAGCGACGAGGGATCTATTTAATACGCTTACAGATCTCTCCCTGCGGTCGACATGACGGGAGCGGTTGAGGCGACGGGAAGGGGTTGACCTAACAAAAAAACTGCACCCTCCCGGTCTGCACCCAAGAAAATATGTTTTACTGATCAAGCCTCAGAACCTAAAAGGTTCAGCGCGATCAGTAAAACATATTTTCACCCCTAATTAAATTCCTCATCCAACAATTTCAACATCCTTACCAGCAAAACCCGAACCCGAATGGCCGTATTCTGCACCACCTGCTTATACTTCGTGGTTAAACTGTTCGGTGAGATATACCCATCTCCTATTCCCGGTGTAATGAAGTTCTTTGAAATCGCCAAAATCAATTGCGTAACAGGCCCTGCATCCAAACCTCCTGCCTTATTCATTAGCTTAAAGAAATAAGCCAATGCATCAACGGAAAACAACACCCGGATCCTGGGATTACTTTCTACTTTAGGCAAAGAGGCAGTAGTCTCTTTTGCCCAGTTAAAGAAACCCACATATCGCAGCTCAATATGCTCCAGCAATTGCTCCAGGCAATCCCCGGCAGCAGCATACAATTCCATACAAGAAACCGGTACCTTCTGATACTTAAACAAAGCATCAGTTAAAAAGCCACAATCATACTGGATCTGCTTCAAATGCCGTTCCACCAAACTATTTGGAGTAGCCCCCAACATCTCCTCCTGCATAGACTTAAAGATTTTCTCTTTAATTACAGGCAGCTCCGCTATCCAATAAAGCACTTGCTGCTCATCCAAATTAAAATAAGCCGGATCCATTTGCTGCAAAATCAAGGTCCTTAAAGTATTCATTTCTGCGTTCATGGCTCTATCCTCCCTAAATAAATACTATCTGAAACCATTTTCCCATTCAAAGTATAAGTACTCACATATACCTCAAGCGCTTTATTCGTCAACTTCGGATTCATTTTGAAAGTGCATTTTTGACTCGCCCTTTTAACCCCTCCTATAAAACCATCCGCTATCTTAAGTTCCGGACTGTACAGAACCAGCATCAGCTGATCGTTAAAAGAAACTTGGTAAAGTTCCTCATTTTTCTCCCAGGTCAATAGAATCACGTCAGGTTCATTTCTTGAAACCTCTGCTCCCATTAAACCAGGTAAACTCCCTTTGCTGAGCACCACATCAGGATAACTGATACTCACATCTGGATATTTACCTTTTACAGCTTGCTTATAATTTAAGGAGAACGCCGCATTGATTTCCGTTCTTTCTTGAGCCAGATGTCTAAACCCATTAGAAACATAGGGGTAAAAAGGCACCAGCCATTCGGTTACAAACTTAAATTTCATTTGATTGGCAATTTGTGCAGGTGTCCTTACTGTTTTTTGCTTTTTCTTCCTGGGCATAGAGCGCAGATAAGCAATACTTTTCCAGGTTGCCCCAACCACAGAACCGATCCTTCCTGAAACCGGTCCAAAAATTCCTTTAGATAATTTGGCCATGATAATTCTGTTTTAAAATGTTTAATTTTTGATCTTTAACCGAATCATTCTTGCAGCGAACAACTCATATACAAGACATGTTGCTATTGTTTCACTCCTCTGCTGCTCTTGTTTATATTTTTCGCTACCCCAGACGAAGCATAGTCGAACAAGAGCAGTACAAGAACCGAATTACTTATAAGCCAAACCTAAGGCCCGCTTTTGCGCAGAACTCCCGCAAATGATATTGAATGTTGTGATTCCATGTTTTTCCGGTTTTAGATTTCAATTAAGCCCACCAGCTCAATTGCATAACCGAATCTATAC
>NZ_QAIL01000526.1 GCF_003061025.1 Pedobacter sp. HMWF019
TGGTACGTAACAACAAATTTCTGTTAATCTGCCGTTTAGGTAAACTAAAATTTATGTTAATTGTTGAAAAATACCTAAATTGTTAATGATTATTTAACATTGAATATTAAAATCTGTGGTCAACGAATATTTATCTTTGCTGCAGATATGTTATTCAGTATCAGAACAAAAATTATTCACTCATCTAAAAAGTATGAACAAATCTTTACTATTTAAAATCGTAGTAATTGTCTTTGCATTTGTTGGTGTGTTTACTGTGGCCCAGGCGCAAGTAACCACTTCATCAGCGACAGGTACAATTAAGGACTCCAAAGGTCCTATGCCTGGTGCAAGTGTTAAGGCTACACACACGCCAACAGGAACTACTTATGGCGTAACAACAAACAATGATGGTCGTTTTACGATCGGTAACATGCGTGTAGGTGGTCCCTATGTGATCGAAGTTAGTTTTGTGGGATATAAGCCACAAAAAATCGAAAATGTTTACTTAAAATTAGGTGAACCTTTTGTTTTAAACGTACTTCTTTCAGACAATGCCTCTAACCTTAATGAGGTAACTATTGTAGGTACCCAACGTAATTCTATTCTGAATTCTAACAAAAACGGAACTTCAACCGTAGTAACAAGAGCCCAGATTCAGAATTTACCAACGATCACAAGAAGTGTGAACGACATTACCCGCTTAACTCCTCAGGGTGGTGGTCCAAATGGATCGCTTGCTGGTGGAAGCTCACGTTCCAACAACTTTACAGTAGATGGAGCTAACTTTAACAACCAGTTTGGTATTGGCGCAAACGTTCCTGCTGGTGGTTCTCCGATTTCTCTTGATGCATTGGAGCAGATTTCCGTAAACGTTACACCTTATGACGTAAGACAATCCGGATTTACTGGTGGTGCAATCAATGCAGTTACCCGTTCAGGTACAAATGATTTCTCAGGTACAGCATTTTATTTGATGCGTAATGATGATCAACAAGGAACGAAAGTTGGCGATTATACCATTACAAATCCACAGAAATTTGATCAGAAACAATATGGTTTCAGTTTAGGTGGTCCAATTGTTAGAAACAAATTATTCTTCTTTGTTAATGCAGAGTGGAGTAAACAAATTTCTCCAGGTACCGCTAATATTGCTTCTACTGCTGCATTACCTTATGGTGGTGCTAATACGCCTTCTTATGTAGCAAGACCTACTGAAGATTTCATGAATACAGTGAAAAGTTACCTGATCAGTAAATACAACTATGATCCGGGAGACTATCAAGGATATGACAACAAGACAAATAACACTAAGTTATTGGCTCGTTTAGACTGGAATATCTCTAAAGACCATCACTTTAATATTCGTTACAACCAGGTAGAAAGCAGATCTCCGTTTAGCGTGAGTACTTCAACCAGCGGTAGTAACATCAATTATACCAATAACCGTACAAGCAATTTTGCTTTGCCATTTTCTAATTCAAATTACTTCCAGGATCAGAACCTGTATTCAGGAGCTGCCGAGTTGACCTCTAACTTTGGAAGTAAGTTTACCAACTCTTTAAGGGCTACCTATTCTCATCAGAATGACCCAAGAAGTTCTAACAGTTCATTATTCCCTTTTGTAGATATTTTAGATAACAAAGCTACAGGGTCAGTAGGAAGTCCTTTAACCAGTTTTGGTTACGAGCCCTTTACTTATGGTAATCTAAGAGATGTTAAAACTTTCACTTACAGTGATGATTTCTCTATGGCCCTTGGTAAACATAACGTAACCTTAGGTGTACAAGCTGAATTCAGTACCACTAAAAACGGATTCCAACGTTTCGGAACCGGATTCTATACCTTCAACAGCTGGGATGATTTCGTAAATGGAGCAAGACCTGTGAACTATGCCCTTACTTATCCTCTTACTGCCGACGGATCTCAAGCTTATCCAAGTTTTAAATTCGCTCAGTACTCTGCTTATCTGCAAGACGAGTTTACAGTAACCAGTCGTTTAAAATTAACCGGTGGTGTTAGGATTGAAAGAGCAACTTTTCCAGATGTAAGTGAAATCAAAACACATCCTATGGTTGCTGCTTTGACTTTTGCCAACGGTGAAAAAATCAATACAGGTAACTTGCCTCAGGCACGTACTACTTTTTCTCCAAGATTCGGATTTAACTGGGATATTAATGGTGACCGTTCCGTACAACTTCGCGGAGGTTCTGGTATCTTTACCGGAAGAATTCCATTTGTATGGATTGTTGCTCAATCTGGTGATGCTGGTTTACTTCAGTTTACCCAAACTTATTCGGGTAATGATGCACCTTATTTCAATCCTAATCCAACAGCAAACATTCCTGCAAACAAACCAGCTGCCGGTACTTCTATTCCAAGTAACATCAGTGCAATGGCACCTAACTTAAGGTTCCCGCAAACCTGGAAATCAAGTTTAGCCGTTGACTTTAAAATGCCATTTGGAATCGTAGGAACTGTAGAAGGAATTTATCAAAAAGATCTTTATGCAGTTGTTGCAAGAAATGCGAACTTAAACAATCCAACTGCTTTAGCTGTTTCTGGTGGTTATGCTGATAACAGACTGATCTATCCAAACGCCTTGATCGACAGACAAGTAAACAGTATTGATAAAAACGGACAAGTAACCAAAGTAGCTAACCAGGCACAAAGTTTTAATGCTATTGTGATGGATAATGTTAAAGGTGGTCATTACTGGTCTGCAAGTGTTCAGTTAAATAAACAATTCTCTCAAGGCTTAAGCTTAACTGCGGCGTACACAAAAAGTGGAGCTAAAAACTACGGTGATGGCGGTGGAGACCAGATCTTAAACTTATGGTCTTATCCTTACAACAGTACAGGAAACTCAAACGTTCCTAGTTTAAGTGCAACCAGCAACGTGATTCCTGACCGTGTTATTGCTTCTGTATCTTATCGTAAAGAATACCTTAAAAACTTAGCAACAACCATTAGCCTGTTCTATGAAGGTGGTGTTCAGGGAACTTATTCTTATTACTATTCTTCTGACTTTAACCGTGACGGACAAACCAATGACCTGATCTATATTCCTAAGAATGCTTCAGATATTAAGTTCTTACCTTTAGACATTAAAAACGGTAATACAGTAGTTAAAACCTACAGCCCGGAAGAGCAGGCAGCTATTTTTGATAACTTCATCAATAATGACCCTTACCTGAGCAAACACAGAGGTGAATATGCAGAACGTAATGGTGCGAAATTACCTTGGAGAAACCAGGTAGATTTTAAACTGGTTCAGGAAGTATTCAGAAATGTAGGTGGTAAAAAGAACTCTTTCCAATTTACAATGGATGTGTTCAACTTTGGTAACCTGCTGAATAAAAACTGGGGTGCTATGAAATATGTAAGAAACATGGGTATTTTAACTCCAGCAAACGTTTCTTCATTAACCACAGACGGTAAAGGCCCTCAGCCAACCTTCAGAATGGCTACTTCAAACGGTGATATCGTTAGAGACAGCTTCGGTGTAACTCAAACT
The DNA here is from genome assembly GCF_003061025.1 of Pedobacter sp. HMWF019. Classification (GTDB taxonomy): domain Bacteria; phylum Bacteroidota; class Bacteroidia; order Sphingobacteriales; family Sphingobacteriaceae; genus Pedobacter. The sequence continues at coordinate 3,497 of NZ_QAIL01000526.1, forward strand.
ATCGCTTCTACTTATTACATGC
>NZ_QAIL01000527.1 GCF_003061025.1 Pedobacter sp. HMWF019
CTGCTGCCTCCACCGAAGCCTCCACCACCTCCCGAACCTCTTCCTCCGCCAAGGAGCATACTCCAGAATAAGGCATCGGCAACACCCCGGCTGCCAATAACCTGGCTGCCTCCGCGTCCGCCGCCTCTGCGGATGATCACAATGATGATTACGATGATGATGATTAAGATAGGTAGGGCAGATCCATTGTTATTGTTGCCTTTTTTAGGATTGTCATTTTTATATTCCCCTTTGGTATAGCGGATAATGGCATTGGTTCCGGATTCCAGTCCACCATAATAATCGCCGCTTTTAAAGTAAGGTTTAATGTCGTTCTCAATGATCTGTTTGGTATACATATCCGGTAGAGCGCCCTCTATTCCATAACCTGTTTGAAGAGATATTTTTCGATCTCCAAGTGCAACCAGAAGCATAATTCCAGTATTTTTCTTGCTGCCTACGCCCCACTTTCTTCCAAGTTGGAGTGCATAATCATTGATGTCATAGTCGCCAACTGATTTTACAATAGCAACGGCAATCTGAATAGAGGTAGAATCGTCAAAAGCAACCAGTTTATCTTCGAGTTGCTGGGTTTGCGAAGCGGTTAAGGTGCCCGTAAAATCGTTAACCAGTTTGTTGGGTTTGGCAGGAAAGTCCTGTGCAAAACCAATGGTGCTGAAAATAACCAGTACAAGAACCAGGATCGATTTTTTCATCTGTATATTTTTTGTTTTAAAAGGTGATGAAGCCGTCATGTGCTACTCCACATGATGGCTTCATCATCATGTATTTTGTTTTATTTGATCCATAAAAATGATATCATTAGGCAATTCATTAATATCACCGCTTTGATATGGGAAAAACAAGGCCAGCTGTTCGCCAATGAGGCTGATTCCCGCAATAAGGCCCTGGGTGATATTGCCACCGGCAAAATGTGCTTTCATTGCGATTTGAGTAGTTTCCCAAAAATCTTCCGGAACAACCTTGTGGATTCCGCTGTCTCCAATAACAGCAAATTTGTGGTCTTCATGAGCGAGGTAGATTAAAACACCATTGTGATGGGCGGTTTTATCCATACCCAGCTTTTTAAAATAGGCCGTGGCTACATCAAATGCTTCACCTTTACAATGTTTATCAATTGCTATTCTGATTTCTCCTGAAGTCAGTTTTTCTGCCTCTGAAATAGCGGTAGAAATCAGTTCCTGTTCTTGTTCATTAAAAAGTGCCATAAGGAATTTTTATAAAGATAAGGGTAATGAGGTCTGTATTTTGGAACGCTCATTACCCTTAAAAGTTATAGTTATATAATTAGAATTCTACTTTTGGAGCATTCTGCGCACCGGCATCTGCTTTAAAGCCTGCTTTTTGGCCAAAACCAAAAAGTCCGGCAAAGATGTTGTTAGGGAAACTTCGAACTTTAGTATTGTAAACCTGAATAGATTCGTTGAAATCTTTACGGGCAACGGCAATTCTGTTTTCAGTTCCTGCCAGCTCTGCAGAAACATCCCTGAATTGTTCTGTTGCTTTTAATTCAGGGTAATTTTCTGTAACCATTAATAAACGACCCAGTGCCTGGCTTACCTGACCTTGTGCCGCCTGATATTTTTCAATATTTTCTGGGGTTAATTTAGTTGGGTCTACAGTGATCTGCGTAGCTTTTGCTCTGGCTTCTGTAACGGCTGTTAAGGTAGATTGTTCAAATTTGGCGGCTCCTTTAACAGTATTGACCAGGTTTGGGATCAAATCTGCACGACGCTGGTATTGTGTTTCTACCTGGTTCCATTTTGCTTGAACATCTACGTCCAGTTTGACCATGCTGTTGTAACCATTACAGCCTGCAAAGGCTAAAAGGATAACCAGGACACCTACAGCTATTAATACGATTTTTTTC
>NZ_QAIL01000056.1:0-2818 GCF_003061025.1 Pedobacter sp. HMWF019
TTTTCTAATTCTATAACCAGTATAGCGGAATCATCATTTTGAAGACCGCTTTTTCGCAGTTCAGTGATCCTGTTTTCATATATTTCCTGGGATTTCCAGCTACGAATTTCATCGACTGCGCTCTGCTTGTGTTCAATAAACCATTCAGAAAGAGCATCAGTCATTAAATAAAACACCCCCTCTTCTAGTTCATGTTTTATTTGTCTAATTTTCCCTCTTCCTAAACTCTCCCGACTATCAAAATAGTCAGGGAAATTATCAAATTCAAAATCTTTTTTTGATGATAGATGTATTACGTCAGAAAAATTTTCTGAAATATTGATGGTATGTCGAGGAACGAAAAAAAGAAAGCTATCTCCCAAAGCGAAGGACTCCCATTTCAAATTTGAATTTTCTTCAAAAAAATTTAAGCCTACGAATGTCGCTGCCGCTGAACGTCCCTGTGCAAAAAAATTTCGGACGTAGTATTTTTGATTAGGCCGGTTTACAATGTCAATAATTTTTCTCTCCCAGTCACCTTGCAACAATTTGATGGTATCTTTGGAATCAATATTTACTCGCCCTTTGGTTTTTAGAAAAGACTCAACCAAAATTTCTGCCCATAATCCTGGAAAGAAAGATTTTGAAACACCATCAGACACGCAAAACTTATTGGTAGCTGAATTGACACCATAACGATCAAAGCAGTCATCAAATGTTTCTGCTTCTTTATGATAAATAAATCCTTTGATGGAGATTTTCATTATGTACACATTAAAAAGAAGCTCTGTTTAAACCGCCAGATGATCCAAAATTTATAAATTTGATGAGCGATTCCGGAGATGCGTTTGAAATGAAACCTTTAGAATTGGCCTTCAAACTATCCATATCTAAGTTTTTAGCCGCGCGTTTATATACCTCGGGAACTTTACTTGAAATTTTGAATAAAAATTTAGACATCTCATCCCCCACAAGCTCTTCGGTGTTTTCAGGGAATTGAATTTCCTCTTGATTTTTAGCAATATGGACATTAAATATTAGAGGGTTGCCGTCCAAAGTTTCAAGATTCATTATCTCGGTTGCGGCAGTTATTGTATTTATTGTTTCCGCTTTTGATGCTTCAGGATTTCCACCATCAGGTCTACCATCCGAGACATTGATAATTACTGGAACTGGATTGTCATTTTTTACAGAAATCCATTTATCAATTAACTTTTTGGCAAATTCAAAAGCTCCCGCCATTGGAGTAATTCCAGAGGCAGATGGCTCAATAAAAATAGGTACTTCAATTTCCATGTCAAAAAAACCACCAACTCCATCTTTTACTCTCTTTGTTACTGTGTCAATTCTCAATGGCGATTCAGCATATTCGCTGAGATAATCTGACCTGAGATCCTTAATACTAGCTCCACCGTAACCTATGAGTGAAATAAATACTCTGTTCTTTACTGTTTCACCAGCTGCATTAGTAGCGATTAATTCATTAATTGTTTTATTTATTACTTCGGCTGTATAGTCAGCAAAAGTTTTCTCGTCCGCCCATTCATTCCCCATTGACGAAGATTGATCAATTAAGAAGATCAAATAGCCAGGTGTCGCCGTGCTCCATTGTTTAGAATAGTTATTCATCTTATAAAAAAGCTACTTACTGATATAAGATTCAAACATACGTATAATCTTGCTTGGAATCTAAATTGAGATTCCAAAATAAAACTGATTCAGCTACTATAGAGGCAAAAAGACACCTAGTAGCATTTTGTTCCCTGAAAAAATAACCTACATAGGCGGCATGTCGAACCGGAAAACTCAATCGGGCAACCGAGTTAATATCTCTAAAAACAAAGAATTATAGACTTAAAAAAGGGAAAAAATCTCATTTAAATACTTTGTCCCATGAAGGATACTCAAACTGGGCTCGAATCAAAAGTTTAACAGGGTATTTACTTCAATTATCTAAAACGGTTCGATATCCTTGATTGACCGAGCTATACATTTCTTTTATCTAAAATATCATTATCAATAAATACCACAATTTCACCATTATACGTCAAAATTTGGTCAGGTGGTGATAGGTTATTATTCCATCACATTACAAGTAATTGGAAAAAGGCTTAGCAATTTTAGCCTTGGGGCTGAAGTCAAAGGTTCTAAGTCTTCTACTCTAACCAAACTTTTTTTGAAAGATTTATAAGTCATATGCTCACATGCATTGTTAAGCAAAAATCCAAATCAGTCTCCACCCACCACAACCGCTCTAATCGAGCAGTCATGGTGGGTTCTCAGGAAATTACCCGATGTTGATGACTGTTGGCTTCTTCTCATAATACTGCAACAACTTCATTTGAAGATCTACTAACAAGCTTTCTCTTTGATGTAACTTCTCACTCAATTCTTCAATTTTCAAAGTATCCTCTGATTTGAGTCCTGTAAAGTCACTGGAAAACATATCAACAATAGATACTTTAAAAAGATCTGCAATTTGACGAAGCCTATTGGTATTGACATCCGTTACCCCCGTTTCTATTTTCGAATATGCTGGAATAGAAATTTTAAGTAGCTCCGCTACTTCACGTTGCCTCCATCCCATTTTTTGACGGAGGAACTTGATGTTTTTTGAGATTGTTTTCATGATTTTTTGTGTTTTAAATGAATAATAATTCTGTTAAGGGAGAAAAAGGACTAACCTTCTGCAGCAGGTATTGACCTTCCTCTTTTTGCCAGTTTTAAGGCTACTTCCAAGTTTTACAGGGATAACCCTCTGTTTTCCTTTCAACCGGGTCTCCCCTGGCAGATTCCCGACGATTACGTGAGTTTGAGATGCTCATTCCGTTAATTTTAG
>NZ_QAIL01000056.1:2828-3703 GCF_003061025.1 Pedobacter sp. HMWF019
TCCAGTGTTACAGGGGTAACCCTCTGTTTTCCTTTCAACCGGGTCTCCCCTGGCAGATTCCCGACGATTACGTGAGTTTGAGATGCTCATTCCGTTAATTTTAGGTGTATTACTTAATTAATTCAAATATTAATCAAGTTTAAAAATTATTTCGTTTCAATCCAAATATAAAACAAATTATTTTACACATAAATTAAATATACCGCATTATAAAGCAAAATTAAGTAGCAAGATTTTGAATAAGATTTAACAGAAATGAAAATATAGCCAAGAAATTGGTGGGGTTGAGGGGAATTTGAGATGGCAAAATCCGGAGAAAATCTAGTTTAAATACTAAGATATATGAGTAAAACTGCTTTCATAATAATGTACTTAGTTAGCAGCAAATAAAAAAGCCCGGATATACCGGGCTCAAATAATCAATGTCTTACATTTTAGAAAAATGTAAACGGGAAAACTCTCCGTATAAACTGACTATACTACCTTCAACATGTACCATTATATATTTCTTCTTGAGTACAGCAGACACCGGATGATCCATTAGTCACATAACACACTGGATAAAGTGCACTACAATCACGGTACGTTTCACAGTGCACACTACCTCGACCACCTAAAACTTTCTTCAATTGGCTTCTCGTTAATACCTCGTCTTTTTTAAAAAAAGAGTTTTTTAAGGTTAATTTTTTCATGATTTATTCTAAATATGGGTTAAGTAATCCTACCACGCCAGACTACACTAAGCGACATGATTTTTTTTATAACATCATGTTAGTTATTTAGCTCTTTTATAATAAGAATCCACTCTAAATAAAATCAATCACAACAATACTGATTGTGATCCCCGTATTTAGATTTTTTGTCATATAAAAAGG
>NZ_QAIL01000528.1:0-16233 GCF_003061025.1 Pedobacter sp. HMWF019
ACCTAAAAGATAGTTTCTGCAAAGATCGACAGTTATTTTTTATTTGAAAATATCACACCTACATTGGTGCAATTCAGATAAAATATGACAGAAAAATTTAATGGACCCGAACAGGGCAGCATGTATGATAAAGTCTTTAGGGAAAACATGGAGGACACCCTACCAGACGTTATTAAAGACGTACTTCGTCTCCATATTGTTAAAAGCGAAGAGATCGCGGATGATATTCAGCACACCAAAGAACGCAGACCTGATCTTTTAAAAAGAGTAGAAGACGACCAGGGAAAGGTCTTTATACTCCACATTGAGTACCAGCGCGACAACGAGAAAAATATGGCTTTCCGCATGGCAGAATACAGTATCATGCTGCAAAGAAAATATGGACTGCCAGTAACCCAGTTTGTGATTTACATCGGTGCAGGAAAACCCAATATGCCCATGCGGATCAGGAATAAATACCTCCATTTTTGGTATAACCTGCTCACATTTTCGGAGATCGATTACCAGGTATTTCTAAACTCAGATAAAATAGAACAAAAGATGCTGGCCATTTTCGGTGATCTCCAGATTGAGGATACAGAAATGATCTTACAGCAGATCGTTCAGGAAATAGAAAACAAAGATATTGGAGAATTAGAACAAGGAAGATATTTAAAACAATTGCGCGTTTTGATGCAATTGCGTAATTTAGAGAAAACATCAATTAAAAATATGGCACTAACAGGAAAAATATTTGTAGAAGAAAAGGACATCTTGTACATCAGAGGTGAAATTAATGGTGAGATTAAAGGAGAGATTAGAGGCGAAATTAAAGGTGAGCACAAAAAAGCCTTAGAAATCGCTCAGGAATTGAAGAACGAGGGATGTTCTTCATCATTTATAGCCAGAATAACCAAACTTTCGATTCAGGAAATCGAAGCTCTTTAGTACCCTCCCCCCTAGTTCTTCCAATTCTTGGAAGAACGCGCGCCAAACACTCCAATTTTCTGCGCATAACCACAAAATACGATATTAACACCTACATTATAAGAACAATCACGTACACAATTGATGCAATCGCCAAAACAGAAATGACGGGCATCAGTTAGATACCCGCCATTTATATTCCGATTCTTTATTCTTAATATAGATCAACAATTTATTGTGGGCCTCAGAATTTGGATGTGTATAGGAGCTGATTTTTATTCCATCAATAGAATAATTATTCGGCTCATCATCAATATATCCCCGTAGACCAAAAAAAATATCCCTACCAGACTTCAATTGCTTGTCACCTTTAAACAGTTTTGATACATCCTGGTCAAATTTTAAAGATAGCAGATCAATTTTTGATTGACAGCCAAGAAAGAATGGAACAAAAGCAAAGATCCAGAGGATTCTTATACTTACTCTTAGGGGTGAATTTAATCCAGGTATTGCCATCTTGAACGTATTTTTAGCATTTATTTAACAAATCCAAGTTATAAAAAGTTCTCTGATAAACGAGTCCAATATCTAGACTACTGTAGCTCAGGCACGATCGGTACTGCACATTTCACCAATATATTTATATATTTAAGACCATAATGCTCAAAAAAAGAAAACAGGATGAATCATTCCGAAAAATTAGACCTGCTTTTACTGAAACTGGAAAATCTACAGGTAAGACAAGCAGACTTCGATGCTGAGATCAAAGCGCTACAATCAGAGATCAGATCAATTCAATTCCCATCAGCAGAACCTGATGCACCTCTAGCAGCTCCAAGTATCCCTCAGCCGCGACCGCAAAAGCCACGTGTATTCACGCAACCAAAAAGGCCGGTACCTCCCTCTTTTCCAAACCAGTCTACCCGGAAAATAATGGATAAATCTGACCTGGAGAAGTTTGTTGGTGAAAATCTGATCAGCAAAATCGGTATTCTAATCCTGATTATCGGAGTGGGTATCGGAGCAAAATACGCCATTGACCATGATATGATCAGCCCATTAACCCGTATCATTCTGGGCTACCTGGTTGGTGGCTGTCTGTTTGGTTTTGCGGTTAAACTTAAAGCCAAATACGAGAATTTTTCTGCAGTGCTCATTAGTGGTGCAATTGCCATATTGTATTTCATCACTTTTGCCGCCTACGATTCTTATGCGCTGATTCCTCAAGCCCTGACGTTTATACTCATGGTGATATTTACCGTTTTTGCGGTCATTACGGCTACAAAATACAACAAACAAGTGATTGCACATATTGGTTTAGTGGGTGCTTATGGTGTTCCCTTTTTACTCAGCGACGGTTCCGGGAAGGTCGTCGTGCTGTTCAGCTATATGGCCATCATCAATATTGGTATCCTGATCATAAGTTTCAAACGGTACTGGAAACCCATGCTGTATGTTTCCTTTGGACTTACCTGGCTTATTTTTCTAGGTTGGGCCATTTTTAGAACCGATGCAGCAAACTACTTAAACCTGGGGCTGATCTTCTCTACCATCTTCTTTTTCACTTTCTACCTCAGCAGCCTGGCCTATAAAGTCAAAAAAGAGGAGCCTTTTGGCCTGTCAGATGTGCTCATCATTCTCCTCAATTCTTTTGTTTACTATGGCATCGGTTATTTTATCCTCAACATTGATGTTACAGGTGCAAAATTACTTGGTCTGTTTACCCTCTGCAATGCGGTTATTCATTTGGTGGTAAGCCTGATTCTTTATAAAAAGAACCTCGCCGATAAGAAATTGTTCTACCTCATTTTGGCTATGGTCATCACCTTTATAACTGTTGCAATACCGGTACAACTGAATGGTGGATATGTGACCATTCTCTGGACAATGGAAGCCGCTCTGCTGTTATATCTGGGCCGGGTAAGGAACATTTCGATCTATGAAAAACTCGCTCTGCCATTGGTCATCCTGGCCGCTTTGAGTATACTGGAAGATTGGATCAGCTATCACGGGGCCAATTCTCCGACCGAAGAAATTGTTAAGCCCATACTTAACGTAGACTTCCTGACGGCCTGTATTTCCATTGTCGCATTTGCATGGATGTACCGTGTAAGCAGAAAGACAAATGACAACCCGGATAAATCCGTTTGGATTGAAAACACACTGGCTTATCTAATTCCTACTGTCTTATTAGCAGTTTGCTATATGACTTTTAGAATGGAAATCAGTAAATATTTCGGCGGAATGCTGGTCAAAACGGCGGTCACCATTAACCCGGCAGTTGCAACAGACCATCCTGGTTATGCGGTTAACAATGACTATATATTATTGAAAACCGCATGGATCTATGTATATACCTTATTTTTTGCCGCAATACTCATTATAGTTAATCTTAAAAAAATCAGGATGGAAAAACTGGCTACAGTTTGCATGATGATTAGTCTGGTTACTATCCTGGCTTTCCTGACCGAAGGATTTTATAATTTAACCGAACTTCGCAGCAGTTATCAGTCGCAGCTTGATCAATACTTCCCAAGCGGGCCTATGAATATCGGCATCCGCTATGTTTCTCTTGCGTTCTTTACCTTGCTCCTGTTTCAGTGTTACTATTTGGACCGGTCGGGCCTCTTAAAGAAGAACATCAAAAACGGATTCGATTATGTATTGCACATTTCTCTATTATGGATCCTGAGTAGCGAACTCATTAATATCATTTCCCTGATAGGATTAGAGGATAGTGATAAGCTTGGACTCAGCATTCTTTGGGGTGTATATTCGCTGTTTTTAATCATTCTGGGCTTTGCGAAAAAGAAAAAGCACCTGAGGATTGGCGCCATTGCTTTGTTTGCTGTTACATTGGCTAAACTGTTTTTATACGACATGGAAGACCTGGGTACCATTGCGAAAACGGTTGTTTTCGTGTCATTAGGAGGATTGCTATTGATCATTTCCTTCTTGTACAACAAATACAAACACCTGATCAGTGATGATGCGGAGATGGAGAAATTAGCATGATGTTTCTATTCTGCAAGATGCATTTCATGTCCCTGCACAGATCTCCGGGCATAAAACACCGAGCTCGGACATCTTTACAGACGCCGGGTTCAGATTTGACAACTATTTAAGTCGTTAATTATTTGGTAGTGCTGTTCGAAACACCTGCTATTTTGATGGCAAAAACCGGGCTGGAAGAATCTGTTTTTAACGCTGCAAAATGGGTTACATTCAGATCCGAATCGTTGTCCTTTTCTGATAAATGGTGGTCGGTAGATCCACTTAGTTTCAAGGTAGAAGCATCTTTAACTACAGTATATACATCCTGTGCAACAACATTCACATCTACCTTAGCTTTGTCCTGTACAAAAACCTGAAGCAGAGACAAGTTGAAACGACCGGTTGATTTTACCACAGCGTTTTCAGAAGCTTCAATTCTTTTCAGATCTTTCACTGTTAAAAACACAGTTGCTCTTTCATTACCTGTGGCATTGATCAGCAGTTTATTGCCTTCTCTTTTAAAAGATACTTTAGTCTCCGATTGCTCTGTTTCTACACGAACGTTTTCCTTGGTTCCCAGGTACAGGTAAACCAGTACATTACCTTTTACTTTGATCATGTTATAACCTGAGGCTACAGTGGATGATGATGGGTTTTTATCACCTTCTTTTGCAAATGTTGTAAAAGCAGATGAGGTTAAAACTATAGCGGTTAATGCTGTTGCGAATAAGGTTTTGATAGCGGTTTTCATATCTTTATGTTTTAAGTTTTTTAATTCTCTTTGTACATAAGACATCCTCAATATCAAAACGTTGCAGCGGTTTTAGCCCTATTAGACCAACAGCAGGGTAACCATCGACAAACAGACAAATACTCACGACCAGTTACTCTACTAATTTCATAACTTATAGAATCATAGTTAGAACTTAAAACTGAGGTTGCAAAGCATTAACATTAATAGGACTTCTGAGAAAGTTGTTCAATAGCCTTTTCTTGTTGATTTATCCGCTGTTGAAGCACCTTTTCCCTTTCACCATTCTTTCTTTCTATTTCTATCAAATATAAAGTCATATTTGAGCCCTTATTCGAGGAGAACTTCCCAATAACACCCGTGTTGATTGAACAACTGCTAAGTAGCAGAAATATTCCTAAGATTATAAATAAGGTCTTGCCCATGGGGTTTCTAATAAATAATTTAGTGGTATTGGCATTGACCGATGAACCTCCGATCTGGAGAGAGTTTGTTGTCGCATTACCCCTGTCTGTTACTGTTTGTAAGGTTTCCTGGGCATGCCCAACAGAGCAAATAAATACAAAAGCCGTTAGAAGATTGATCGTTTTCATTTTGAATGTTTTTTATTTTTTCTTATTTCGAATTGACGCTTCGATAAGATCTTATTTTGAGCATTCACTTTTTTGTCTAGCTGTATCAAATGAAGTGTTAACTCCTCCACCTTCTGTAAGAGTTTGGCATTCATCTCACCCAAATCAATCCCATTAGATTTGACTTCGTTCGCGGAAGGAATTCCGGGCAAATGGCCATTTTCATGAATATGTTTTTCTGTTTCTTTTAGAGAAGGAAGGATGTAATTTTTCTCAAACACATAGTCCGGCCAATTGGCCGTTTCTACCTTTATTTCTTTTGCCCGAATCTTCCCATTTACAGATAACTCCTCCTTCGGTGTCGTCGTTCCGATTCCAATCCGCCCGGTTGATGTAAACGTAATTTTGTTATCTGGAGCTCCATATCCAGAAGTATAAAGATTCAGGTTGCCATTGGTATTGTACAGCTGTAGAATTTTTGAGTTATCTTCTCTATCTAGAAAATTAATCGCTGCGCCATTACCTGAAACTACAACTTGTCCTTTTACGTCAAGATTACCCCGAGGGTCTGTAGTACCAATTCCAACGTTTCCATTTGGATGGATGAACATTCTGTGGTACCAATCTGTAGACCCTGGTCCAGGAGCGTTCCAGGCTGTTTTAGTTGCGAAAAGTATACCCGGAACATGTTCTCCTGGAGGAATGGCCTCTAGAATCCCCGCAGTTTTATCTGCGTTTTCCATGTTAAATATAATTCCGCCCTTTATGGTAAGTACAGTTGGATTAGGAGTATATACGGAAGATCTTATCTTCAAAAAGGGCATTTCGGAATTGATCTCCAGATTAAACTGTGGATTGTTCGTGCCAATTCCAACATTACCTGTTGAAGGGTAGTTATTTTGACCAAAGGTATACATGCATACCAGAGCAAATACAGATGTTAAGAACGTTTTCTTGATTTATTTGTGATTGATTATAGTTAGGCCCTAAGTAAAATAAACTCAGTGCGACCACACTGCACTCTGATAAATGTTGAAAACTTTTTGAGGTTTAACTCTTTGGTATCATGAAGGAAGATTGGATACTTATTTTAACGTCAACTGGTTTACCGTCTACTTGTAAGGGTATCCAGCATGGCGGAATCATTTCAAAGATCCGCAATACTTCCTCTTCTAAACCTGAACCGAGTTTGCTTTCTGCTTTTTCATTAATAATCTTTCCGTCCTTAGTGAGTATTGCCGATACTGTAACCACTCCTCCTACTTTGTTTTGAGCTGCAAGTCTTGGATAAATGAAATATAAAAATGCATTCATTATTTTAGGATCGCCCCCTGTATAGAAGTGTATTGGCTCAAGATCTTTACCTGGCTCACCGTTATCATCAAGCAGTTTAATTTTAACCATTTTAGAGGGTTCATCTAAAAGAAATTCCTCTTTACTAAAGTCGTATTTCTGAAAAACCACACCGTTTTTGGAGAATTCCCATATTCCAGATTTCTTATCTTGATCGTATTGTCCTTTTTCAGCATAAGAACGAATCTGTGCAGAATAACTTCCCTGTTTGATCTTAGGATTGGTCTTTAATACTTCGTAATTTTCTTTCAAGGTTGCCAATTGTATGGAGGTATTTTTACTCACTTTTTTGGTTTCCTGAGCACTGGCTAAACTGACCAGACTAAAAAGAAGAACTGGGAGACTTATTTTTTTGATTTCGAGCATCATAAAGCGATTAATTTTACAGGCTTAAGTTAGTAAAAGAGCATCAATAAGCGCTTAAAATTTTCCGTTTTTAAATACTGCTTTTTTAAGTTTTTGATTGTCTATCTTGATTTTCTTCAGTTCCTTATCTTGTTTAATCAGGTAAAGGGTTAACTCCTCTATTTTTTTGACTAGTTTAGCATTGATCTCACTTACATTAATCCCATCTTTTTCTGCTTCTTTTGCTGATGGGATGCCGGGTAAATGACCATTGCGCTCAATGTGTTTTTCTACACTTTTAAGATCAGGGAGCACGTAATTTTTGGAAAAGACATAATCGGGCCAATTCTGAGTTTCAACTTTAATTTCTCTCGCCCTGATATTGCCGTTTACAGATAGTGCCTCTTTTGGTGTTAAGGTCCCTATGCCAATACGCCCATCAGCAGTAAAAGTAATTTTGCTATCTGTCATTCCGTAACCCACAGAATAAAGATTTAGATTGCCACCGGTATTGTAAAACTGAAGTACTTTGGAATTGTCGTTTCTGTCTAAAAAATTCATGGCCGCACCTGTACCCGACACCGCTATTTGGCCTTTAACATCGAGATTTGCTCCAGGAGTTGTATTGCCAATTCCGACATATCCGTTGGCATCCATAAAAAGACCTCTTAGAGATTTATTGTCACTTCCGGCTTGTATAGCAAATACATCCGAATTGTAAAGAAACCCCATCCCATATACCATTTGCCCCCTTCTAATGAAAGACAGATGGAACTTAGCATCCAGATTTTCTGGGCGTGTAATTTGCACAGCTCCGTAAGGAGTGGGATCCCAGGCCTCGCCAAAATCTGCATGTCCAAAAATTCTCACTGGAGAAGTGGTTGTATTGCCGTTGTCTACAACAGTCTGCAATGTTTGAGCGGTTCCTGTTTTACTTAAAGCAAGGGCAAGGAATAGTAAAGTACATAGAGTTTTCATATGTTTTATTTCTTAGACTTGAGTTTTTTAACTTCGTTTTGTAGTTTTTTAACCATTATTTCCTGTGAGCTTGATTTTTTGTTCAAATTAATAACATACAGGGTCAGTTCTTCAATCTTCTGGAGTAGTTTGGCATTCATCTCCCCTACATCAATACCATTGGTTTTAACTTCTGCTGCTGAAGGAATCCCTGGCAAATGACCTTTTTCTTTGATGTGTTTTTCTGTTTCTTTTAGAGAAGGAAGTAGTGTGTAATCTTTTGCGAAAACATAGTCTGGCCAGGCAGACTGCAGCTGAACTTTAACAGATTCTGCAATCATGTTGCCCGCCACTGCGAGTCTGTAACCTTTAGAATTGCTGACACCAATCCCAATGTTACCATCTGCTCCTATAACCAGGGCATTACTTGTAACCATTGTTCCGTTCCCTTTCCAAACTGTAAAATGTAAATTTGCATCTGTACCACCGTTATTGATTTGAAATGCAGATCCAGAAGGATCGAATATAGTTCCAGTTGCCGATTCTCTATTAAATGCCAGCGTACCGTAATATGGGGCTCCACCTGGGCTAACACTAACTCCAGTTCCATTGCCACTAATACTTAAAGGAGAGCCTGGATTCGAGGTTCCGATTCCTACGTTTCCCTCAGAGCTGATGTGCAAACGTACTTTCGGAATTCCTCCTGAAGTCACCTCATCACTGGTTAAAAATTGCAAATGAGTTCCCCAGGAGGAACCTCTAAAAGCTCGTATATATGCTTTTCCAGCAGAGTTAAATTCAAAAGAAATATTCCTAGCACTAGGTAGCAGTACAGGGCTATTTTGCCCTATAATCCTTATAGATGTTGGATTAGCTGAATCAAGAGAGGTAGTTGTAATTGTATTATAACTAACATCTTGACCAAATAATCCAAGGCTAGTTGCTGTCAATAAGATTGTTAATGTAAAAATTTTCATAGTTTGTGATTCTGTTTTAGTTCATTTATCTCAAGCTGTTGTAAAGCGAGCTTTTTATCCTGAGCAATTAAATGGAGTGTGAGTTCCTCGATTTTTTGTAGTAATCTTGCATTCATCTCACCCAAATCAATTCCGTTATTTTTCACTTCTGCTGCAGAGGGAATCCCTAGCAAATGACCTTTTTCTTTGATGTGTTTTTCCATTTCTTTTAAAGAAGGAGGTGTATAATCTTTTGAGAATACATAATCCGGCCAGGCAGACCGTAACTGAACTTTAACGGATTCGGCAATCACATTGCCAGCAACCGCAAGTTTGTATCCTTTGGTGTCTGTTGTTCCGATGCCCAGATTACCACCATAAATCCCCATATATGTTTCTCCTGCATTACCCCAAGACTGTGCTCCTGAAAATGGATTTCTAAGCCACCAGGTTCTGCTTGTTCCTGGTTTTAAAAAAGAATAATCTATGCTTATTCCATCTACAACCATAGAAGTATACCAGTCATTTCCTGCCTCACTTCTATATAGCCATTGTTTATTCATAACAATATTTGTACTTGCCTGCCCACTTACAGATGATATCTCCAGATCATCATTTTTATTAGGGCCAAGTCCTTGACCAAAACAGATAAGACAACTGCCTGTCATAAGCAGACACAATCCATATTTTAAATATTTCATGATTAGTTTTTTTGATTTTCTAACTTATTTAGACGATTTAACAAGGCTTCCAGAGACAATTGAAGAGCTAATTGTTTATTTTCAATTTGCTGGTTACTGGTTTTCAGATTTTCTATTAATTTATCTTTCTGAATCAAGTGCAAGGTAAGCTCTTCGATCTTTTCCAATAATTTTGCATTCATCTCGCCCAAATCGATCCCATTAACTTTGACCTCTGAGGCCGAAGGAATCCCTGGCAAATGACCTTTTTCTTTGATGTGCTTTTCTGTTTCTTTTAAAGATGGAAGTGTATAATCTTTTGTGAATACATAATCCGGCCAGGCAGACCGCAGCTGGACTTTAACAGATTCTGCAATCATATTCCCGGATACAGCTAATTTATATCCTCGTGTATCCTGGGTACCAATTCCAATATTTCCTGCAAAGTAATTTGTTCCCCCATTTAAAAAATTTGCGGTGCCGCTCTTTGTTAGTCCAAAAGAATTAACGTACACATCCTTTGATGTTTTAAATGTAATCGCCGGGCCACTCACCTCTTGAAAGGGTAATGGATTTGCAACGCCATCAAAAACCCGGCAGGTAGTTGCATAAAGAGATTTATAATAATAAGTTGTGCCCCCACCTCTTAACCAAATAACCACATCAAAACTTGCGTTAATTCCTGTTGCATCTTTCCAGCCTGCAACAAAATCCAAATCCTGAACACTCAATACGTTATGGCTTTGTACAATGTCAGCGTCTATAAAGGAGGCTCCATTTCCCGCTCGTGTAGTGTGATAGGTGAATTTAGCCATTATCGAACCTCTCCAATCACTATTTTCATGAACCGCAGATCTACCTATTTCTAATTGCGATGGCATCATATTATTCCACCCTCCATCGGTCCAAACTGTTGGATAGAATTTGTCAAAATCGCCACCGACGGTTATACTTCCTAGTGTTTGTGCCTTTACGCCTACAGTTGCAAGGAACAAAATGATAAACATTAACTTTTTCATCGTTTATTTTTCTTCAATTTGTTAATCTCCATTTGCTGACTTGTAATTGATGCTTGTTGTTTTTTAATCATTAATTCCTGGGAGTTTGATTTCTTGTTCAAATCAATAACATACAGGGTCAGTTCTTCGACCTTCTTAAGTAGCTTTGCGTTCATTTCTCCCAAATCAATTCCATTGGTTTTAACTTCTGCAGCAGAAGGAATTCCAGGTAAATGGCTATTTTCTTTGATGTGCTTTTCTGTTTCTTTTAGAGAAGGAAGTGTGTAATCTTTTGAGAATACATAGTCTGGCCATGCAGACTGCAACTGGACTTTAACAGATTCTGCAATCATGTTCCCAGATACAGCTAACTTATATCCTCTTGTATCTTGGGTACCAATTCCCATATTTCCGGCAAAATAATTTGTGCCTCCACCGTGAAAGGCAGCGCTGCCACTATTTGTTAAACCCTCTGAATTCACATATAGATCAGGACTTGTTTTGAAACTATGCGCCGGACCTCCCTCTTCCTGAAAGGGTAAAGGATTCGCAACGCCATCAAATACTCTGCAAGTAGTTGGATAGAGAGATTTATAGTGATAAGTTGTGCCTCCGCCTCTTAGCCAAATAACGAGATCAAGAGTTGCACTGCTTCCACTAGCGTCTTTCCATCCCGCTATAAAATCCCTGTTGGCACTGTTTAAGGTATTGTGTGTTTGGATAATTTCTGCATTTATGAAGTTGGCACCATTTCCCCAAAGGGCTACATGGAAAGTAAATTTTGCCATAAGCGACCCTCTCCAATCACTATTTTCATGAATCACAGACCTACCTATTTCTAATTGCGATGGCATCATATTATTCCATCCTCCATCAGTCAAAACTGTTGGATAGAACTTATCAAAATCGCCACCCACGGTTATACTTCCTGTTGTTTGTGCCTGTACGCTTATAGCAGCGAGGAACAAAATGATGAACGTTAATTTTTTCATTATTTATTTTAAAGTATTAATCTGTAATTGTTGTTGTTTAACCGTTTTATTAAGTTCAATCACCTGTAGGGTCAATTCTTCGATCTTCTTAAGCAGTTTTGCATTCATCTCGCCCAAGTCAATTCCGCTATTCTTCACTTCTCCTGCTGAAGGAATCCCTTCTAAATGGCCCTTTTCTTTGATGTGTTTCTCTGTTTCTTCTAAAGAAGGAAGTGCATAATCCTTAGTAAAAACATAATCCGGCCAGGCAGACCGCAGCTGGACTTTAACAGATTCAGCAATCATATTCCCGGATACAGCGAGCTTATACCCTCGTGTATCCTGAGTACCGATTCCTACATTTCCCTTTCCATCAATAGAATAGTCTGGCGAATATACTCCCCTCACATCTCCTGGCACTATCGTCACATAATCCATGTATACATCTGTGATCCCGCTAATAAAATTGGTTCCCCTTATTTCTATAATTTCTGCATTTTCAGGGACTTGAACGGATAATGTAAATAGCTGCCATTCGTTATTTTTTCTGAACATGCTCGGTTTTAACATAATACCCTGATTGACGATCCCGTTTGTGCTTACTACATCAAAATTAAGAAAGTCGGCATCTGACTGATTTGACGTTACCTTTAATCTTACCTGTACCAAATAATTACCTGCCTGAATGTGTTTATATGGCCCATACCAGAAAGTAGCACTAGGAGTTGAAGAGGCTCTAAACATTGCTTTCCCGCCATGAGCTGTTGCATCTGTAACTACTGTAGTTCCTGCCCATAAGGTTAATCCCCTTTCATCGTATCTACTTATAGCCAAAGAATCTTGTGCAAACACATTGGTGTTTAGAAACAGGGAACATAGACCGACAATGAAGGAGCAGCGAGTTACCCTCTTCTTTCGAATAATGATCTTCATATTATTTTGATTTTTTGTTTGATTTTAAGAGCTTATCGACCTGCATTTTAAGCAGATCTATCTGTTTTTGTTGGTCATTATCTTTTTTCTCCTTCTCTATAAGATGCAAGGTCAATTCCTCAATTTTTTGCAGCAATCTTACATTCATCTCGCCTAAATCAACTCCGTTATTTTTTACTTCTGCTGCTGATGGAATTTCAGGGAGGTGTTTATTCTTCTTCACAAAAGCCTCTGTTTCTTCCAGCGTCTTTAGCTTATAATCATCTTCGAAAACATAATCCGCCCAGGAGCCTTTTAACTGGACTTTGACAGATTCAGCAATCATATTGCCGGCTACTGCTAGCTTGTAACCTTTTGGATCAGCAACTCCCAGAGCGACATTCCCCATACCATCCGTTGTCATTAAGGGGGTAACCACTGCCGATGCCGTAATGTCTGTACCAACAGGCTGACTGTTTTGATTGGTTATATTTACAAACTGAGCATTTATACCTGAACCGAAAGTAAAAGACGTCAAGGCAAATGAGGTATACTCAACCGGATTTGGAACAACATATAAGTCTACCTTTGAGCCATTTTGATACATTCTTAAAGAGAACCAACGGGACGACTGATTTCCTACGCTAACCTGTTTTGCCGTTAAACCTGCTCGGTTCGAAATATAATATGTAGTTTCTCCGTCGGATTCTGAAAACCAGGAGCCACCGAAAATTTTAACAATTATCTTTTGCGAGTTTCCTGCAGAAAAATCCGGATCAGTCAAACTTCCAACATAGACAAAATTGGTACCCGGAAGGTTGACAATTTGTGCAGGAACTTGGCCATATGTCTTTGAACAACAACAAAGAGCAAACAACAGGATAAAAACAGTTTTGTGATTATAGATATACTTCTTAATTACTTTCTGCAATTTCATGATATGATTCGATTTAGTTTTTTTGGTTTTCGAAGACTATAATTCTCTGGTTTCATTATCCTGTATTTCTCCTTTTTGCTTTGTATCGTAGATAAAACAGAATAATCCATGTTCCTCATATACGTAGCTATTTTCGTCTCTGTTATACACAATCGGTGCTTTTAATGACGCTTTCATAAAATTGAGGGTACCAAATAGTGATCTTCTCGATATCCCTAAGCGTTGGGCCAATTCATCTGGTTTACCCGTGGATTTTTTTCTTATAAAAGTGTCTATGAGGATAATTCTTTCTATGTCAATTTTCATAACTGAGTTGCGTTAAGTATTAATAAATATTAGGTTTAATTAGTTTAGTGTTTTCTTCCAAAAACCGCCTTTTTAAGTTCAAGATTGTCTTTTTTCAAGTGGTTCAACTGGTCTTTCTGGCTCAACAATTCTTTATTCTGATCAATAATGTATAAAGTAAGCTCCTCTATTTTCTTCAGCAGTTTTGCATTCATCTCACCTACATTAATCCCATTTGATTCAACTTCTTTTGCCGAAGGCATATCTGGTAAATAACCTTCTTTTTTAATATGCTTCTCTAGGCTTTGAAGAGCTGGAAGGTTATAGTTCTTTGAAAAAACGTAATCCGGCCAGGGAGCTGCCTGCACCTTAATTTCGGTTGCCAGAATATTTCCATTTACGGCCAGTTTGTAGCCTTTAGCATCGCTTGTACCAATGCTAACATTGCCTGTGCTGTTAATTCTTAGTTTTTCAGTAAGTTCAGTTTGAATACCACCTGTAGAGGTACTAAAAACGAGATCCATCGATTGAACCAACGCATTATTTGGTTGATAGCTGTTGATCCTTTCCGCACGAATACGCGCACCTATCTGATCAACCTGAACATCTCTCCAGGTGTAGAAATCCAGATTGTAACCACCTGTGCTTGCACCTACCGGAACATTTATGTTACCTGAAACGTTTGGACTTCCTATTTTAATTGCAGACTCAGTTAAAGAAGCATTAATATGCAGTTTAGCAGAAGGATCCGTAGTACCAATACCAACATTGCCTCCAGCCTGAATCGTCATATATCTCGTTCCATAATTATCCCATCCAAACAGTGGACGGTTATTTACATGGCCACTACTAAGCCTGGAATCAAAAACTATCATAGGATTCGTACCAATGTCATTTACGCTGTTTGTTTCTCCAAGGAAATAAAGAGAAGTTGTATTAGAGGAATTTACAGCTCCTTTAATTGCAGGCATAAACATATTTGTACCTCCTGTTGAATTCAACACTTCCATATAATCGTTCGCCGCGTCGGAAACTTTAAATTTCATTAAACTTTCTCCCCCAACTGCGGCGGGAGAAAGAACCTCTAATTGAGAAACTGGGGTAATTGTTCCAATTCCAACTTTTCCGGATGCGGGAAGTAAATTTTGCTGGCAGTAAGCAATGTTGCACGTTAGTATGAGTGCGGCGTTAATAAATAGCTTTTGCATGGGATTTAATTTTTAACTTCATTCGATCTATATCTTTCTGTTGTTCACTAGCTTGCGCTTTAAGACCAATAATTTTACTTTCTTGAGCTGATCTTTCTTCACTGTTTTTTTTCTCCATTTGAATCAGATATAGTGTCAGTTCTTCAATTTTCTGAAGTAACTTTTTATTCATTTCCCCTAAATCGATTCCTTCTGATTTTACCTCCGCAGCCGAAGGGATTCCAGGCAAATGGCCTTTTTCTTTGATGTGTTTTTCGGTTTCTTGAAGACTTGTGAGTTTATAATCATCTTTGAATACATAATCCGGCCATGCAGATTGTAATTGAACTTTGACAGATTCGGCAATCATATTACCCGCTACAGCGAATTTGTAGCCTTTCGAATCTTTCGTCCCTATACTAACATTACCACTGCTGGAAATACGCATTTTTTCGGTCAAATTGGTTTGATCTAATCCTACAGACGTATAAAAGGCCAAATCCATTGATTGAATTAAGGCATTGTTATTACTGTGTGTATTCCATCGTTCAGCACGTATACGCGCACCAATCTGATCTGGTTGTACATCTCTCCAAGTATAAAAATCTATATTATATCCTCCTGTTGATGCACCCATTGGTACGTTTAAGTTACCAGGAGTGTTAGGAGTTCCTATTTTAATCGCAGACTCAGTTAAAGAAGCATTAATATGCAGTTTGGCCGACGGATCGGTAGTACCAATACCAACATTTCCATTTGGTTCTTCCATAACAAGCCTTTTCCAGCTCTCCCAGGCTGTATTCCCAAACGCTCCTGTTCTATAATATACCCCCCCTGCATTAAAATTAAGTTGGTAGTTATTCCCTCCAGTTGCATCACCCCATGGAGCTAAAGTCATGACTCCGGTAAACATTCCCAGCCCAGGTGATTCGATCACCGCTCGGTTTTTAAAATCAAATCTTACTCTATTTTTCAAATCATTGGGCGAACTCACTACATTTCGGGTGTCATTAACAACCAATTCTGATTGACCAAAACAATTGATTTGGGTGAATAACGCTACGGAGCAGACAAGTAATGTTTTCAAACTCAGATTCCCTGATATAAAACTATTTATAGGATAAAGCTTAAAATTTTTCATATGGCTTATTTGTTTATGATTTTCTTCAATTCCGACATTTCCAAAGTAAGCCGGTTTATTTTCTCATCTTGAACTTCCGCTTTTTCATGTTGGTTGATCAAGACTAATGTCAGTTCTTCAATCTTCTGAAGTAACTTTTTATTCATCTCCCCTAAATCAATCCCTTCCAATTTTACCTCCGCAGCAGAAGGAATGCCAGGCAAGTGTCCCTTCTCTTTGATGTATTTTTTCGTTTCTTGGAGACTTGTGAGCTTGTAATCCTCGTTGAATACATAATCCGGCCAGGCA
>NZ_QAIL01000528.1:16243-17232 GCF_003061025.1 Pedobacter sp. HMWF019
GTGTTCGCGGTACCAATTCCCACATTTCCATCTGAGGTTATTCTCATTCTCTCAAAAAGATCTGCCTTAGCAAACCCTACAGATGTATAAAAGCTTAAATCCATCGCCTGTACTAAAGGACTATTTGGTTGGTATGTGTTTATCCTTTCCGCCCTTATTCTCGCCCCAATTTGATCTGGAACAATATCTCTAAAAGTATAAAAGTCAATATTGTAACCACCAGGGCTGCCTCCCACTGGTACATTAACATTCCCTGCAGAATTGGGTCTTCCTATACTTATGGCGGATACCCCATCCAATTCAGCATTAACATGTAATTTGGCCATTGGGGTAGTGGTGCCTATACCCACATTTCCACCATCAGGATTGATATTAAAATTATCGAATGTTGTTCCATATCTTAATGCTTGAATAGAGCCATAATTACCTGTGGTATTATAGCCCAGCCTCAGTCTCTTATTTACATCTGATGCTCCAGTGAGTTGCAACTGCAAATCATCACTTTGAACGTTTAATTTTGAAATAGGGCTTGTCGTTCCAATACCTACATTTCCTCCCTGCGTTTGCATAATTAAATTTCCCGGACCAATTCCCCCCTTGATCACCTGTAATAAACCATAATTTCCAAAAGTATTCACAAGACCTAAAAGCTGAACTTGTGAAGCGTTTCCGTCGGTAATACCGAAATCATAATCTGTAGAAGAAATCCCCGTTAAAGTGCCCGTAGATTTAATGGTTAACTTTTGCAAAGGATTCAATAAACCAATGCCTACACTTCCATTCGCTGGAAATGTGTTTGTTTGGGCAGAAGAAGTGAAATAAAAGGATGTAAACGCAACAATTAAACTTAGCTTAATCTGTGTCATGTTATTTAATTTTAGATCTTAAATATTTTAATTCTTTATTGTGTTGTCTATTTTGAAGATCTGTTTGCTTCTTTAATTCTATAAGATGCAATGTCATTTCCTCTATCTTCTTTAGTAATCTGC
>NZ_QAIL01000529.1 GCF_003061025.1 Pedobacter sp. HMWF019
CCTTATTTCTATTGTAACTAATCTATTACGATACTATGTAGTCTCAAATTCAAATTCTGGACTTCTTCCCGTCAATCTGACAAACTCTCCGGGAGTAATTCCAGTTTGCTTCTTAAATTCTGAGAAGAATACACTTCTGGATTTGAAACCAGCATCAATCCCAACAGCTTCTATGGTGAGGTGTTTCCATTCATCTGCTTTAGCTAATTTTTCCTTTACGTAATTAACTCTCAAACTATTAACGAATTTTGTGAAGCTTTTGTTGTAATTATTCTTTAAAAGAAAGTTAAGTTGAGCAATAGGAATATTTGATTCCTTGGCCAGTTGTGCGAGGGTGACGTTTTTTTGACGAAAGCTCAAGTGTTCTGCAATATGTTCTTTTAATTTAGTACAGGCATTTGTCCATTGTGATTGATCTTGCTCTGCTTCTAATTCTTTTTTGATCCTGATGAGTGTTTCTGGCCGAATGTCCAGATAGCTTGCTTTGTGAGCGAGAGGAATCCGGTGGATATGGTCTGGAATATAGGATTGAAGATATAGATATTTTTCTTTTGCCGTATTTAACCGGGTCATATTAGAACGTTCGTGAGCACCTTGAAAATAATTTTCAAAGATTTTACGCAGGACGATATTCGATTCCGGGAAGCGGTCATACATTTCCTGCATATCATTAGCATGCAGGGCCAATAGTAATGCATCCTCTACAGCATGTACGGTGTCCTCGGAAGGTACATAACCATACATTCCTGCCACTGAAGTTACGAAATTGCCATCGGTTACAATAAAAGTAGTCAGTTCTTTATTATTTCTGTTGGTGGTGGCTACTAATATGCCATTGACCAGGAAGTAGAAATAATAACAATGTTCACCCTGTTTCATTAAGAACTCATCCTTCTCCAGTTTTACAGTTTGGACTCTGGCAATAATTTCATTTTTGAGCCCCTCACTTAGTGGATGGAAAGAAGATAAAGCTGCGATCAATTGTTCAATTGCTACAGGATCATTTGCGGTTTGGAAGGTTGATTCAGATGGCATGAATTTTTAAATACAATAAGACGAAAAGTATTTGTAATCAAATTGTTATGCAATATAGTGTTAATATTAATTGATAAGATATTAATCGTGTTAAAATTGGATTAAAATTTTGGAAAATGTAAATATTATTA
>NZ_QAIL01000530.1 GCF_003061025.1 Pedobacter sp. HMWF019
TAGTTTGTAATCCCTGCCCTGGAATCCCCTCCCTGGCAGGGATTTTTTTTTAATGTCTCTTTTTATAAGGATAGTAAATGAAATTTGCGCCTTCCGGTACAATCACAAATACACACATATAATCTTCCGGTTTTTTATAGCTCTTTAAAAACAGTTCTTTTCTCTCCGGCTGGATAATTCCTTTTTGAACAAATTCTTCCAGAGTAGAGGCCTGGATAGTCCAGTTGGTATTCAACTCTTCCCGGTTGAGGATCATTTCTCCTATACTTACACTATGCTGATGGGCAATAAAGATCGGGTGGGCTGAAATTCCTTCGACCATAATTTCTACAGCCACTTCTTTAATGGAGTCTGCATAAAATTCCAGGTCTTTCTCCAGGCTCACCAACGGGCTTTGTTTCTTTTCACTTTTCCCATCACCTGCCGGCTGTTGCGGCATTAACTCTTCTACATCCATTTCTATTATTTTTGGAGTTTTAACAAAACTACGTTTTCCACATGTTGAGTATGCGGGAACATATCTACTGGCTTGATACGAACAACCTCATATTTTTCTTTCAATAAGGCGAGGTCTCTGGCTTGTGTTGCAGCATTGCAGCTCACATACACAATCTTCTCCGCTTCCATCTCCAGCAGCCGTTCTACCACATCGGTATGCATACCTGCCCTTGGTGGATCTGTGATCACCACATCTGGCTTGCCATGCTGAGTTACAAATTCAGCAGTCAGGATATCTTTCATATCACCAGCATAAAAAATGGTATTATCTATGCCATTCAATGCAGAATTAAATTTCGCATCCTCAATCGCAGTGGGTACATATTCGACCCCAACAACCTGCTTTACCTGGCGGGCCACAAAATTTGCAATGGTTCCCGCACCGGTATATAAATCGTACACCAGCTCATTCCCTGTAAAACCTGCAAATTCCCTCGTAATTTTATACAATTCATGAGCCTGATCAGAATTAGTCTGATAGAAAGATTTAATCCCGATCTTAAATTTCAGACCGTCCATTTCCTCAAATATATGGTCCCGACCAGCGTATACAATTACATCCTGATCAAAAATGGTGTCATTTTTCTTCTGATTAACAATATACAGCAAAGAGGTAATTTCTTTAAAATTGACTTTTAGGTATTCCATCAATCCGTCAATCTGATCCTGTTCTGCATAAGCAAAAATCACGGCTACCATCACTTCTCCGGTGGAGGAGGTTCTGATGATCAGGTTCCGCAAATTCCCCTCATGGTTACGAAGGTCATAAAAAGTTAGCCCGTTTTTAATTGCATAACTTCTTACTTCATTTCTTAGTGTATTCGAAGGTTCGGCCTGCAGATAACAATGCTGAACATCAAGGATCTTATCAAAGCGACCAGGTACGTGAAAACCAAGGGCATTCAATTCCAGATCTTCCCGGTCTGTCATATCTTCTTTTTCCAGCCAGCGTTTGTTCGAAAAAGTATACTCGAGTTTATTCCTGTAGTATTTGTTCTCTGCTGACCCCAGAATAGGTTCCATAGCAGTCGTATCCACTTTCGCCAGGCGCTGTAAAGCGGCTTCTACATTTTTATGTTTAAACTTTAGCTGAGCCTGATATTGCATATGTTGCCATTTACAACCTCCACAGGTTCCAAAGTGCTGACAGAAGGGGTCTGTCCTGAACTCAGAAGCGGTGTGCAGTTCTTCGATTACCGCTTCTGCAAAGTTTTTCTTTTTCTTGGTCAGACGTACATTAACAACGTCACCAGGCACTGCTTTATCTACAAAAACGACAAGCTCATCGGCTTTTCCTACGCCTTTACCTTCTTCAGCGATATCAATAATATGCAAATTAGGAAGGATAGTAACCGTCCCTGATTTTCTCTTTCTACTCATTATGCGGCAAATTTACAGGTTTCGTTTGAATTATATACGGTTTTTTTTGGCGCAGAAATCTTCTCCAGGCATTTTAAATGCCTGCAAAGAGAAGAAAGCCGGATGTTACTTCTTACTTGCCAAATACTTTAAGGATTATTCCAAGAATACCTTCCACCAGGTCAAAGCTTACATCAAACTTTTCATCTACTAGTATCGAAATTTCTAAAACTTCTTTGCTCATTGTAAATGAATGTTATATATCAAATGTAAGTGTTTATAGACCAAAAACCAAATCAGTTTTGTGGGGATTAAGCTTGTCGTAAAAAATAAATGTACTCTTCGGAGACTACGCTTTCTGCGCGCCGCTTCGCGGCCTGCTGCGAAAGCTGAGGTCTCCTCTGAGTAGCATTGATTTTTTCTGGGCACTTAATTGGGAGGTTATCCAGGCAAGGCGCCGAAGATAGAAAG
>NZ_QAIL01000531.1 GCF_003061025.1 Pedobacter sp. HMWF019
TTAGTAAGCTCAATATTTTTATTTAAAGCTATATCATAACTAAAATAATTCTTTTTTTGATAATCATAATAAAGAATATATTTTCCTTCTGGGGAAAGTATAGGCAAGATGCTCGGATTTTGGCTCAACCAAAGTAACGGTGTTCTCTTCCCTGTTTTATTATTAACAAGATCATATTCATTTTGACCGCTTAAATTCCATGATCGCTCATTAGAATCGCCATCATTCCCAATTGAATGACCTGTTAGTAAAAGGTGATCTGATCTCCCATATTGAACTTCATTTTTATATTTCTGTAAATAAATGACCTTATGGCCCGTTAACCTTATAACGACTTTGGAAGAACTCTGCTCTGGCTTACTATCTTGTAGTGATTGTAATTTTGTATCATTATAACTCCATACTTGTACCGTATTGGAATCAATTTTAGATAAAAGCTCTTTTCGTTTATCCAATGTAGCAAAAAGACAATCGCCTTCTTTATTAAAACCTTCTAATGAACCAAAAAATAGCGAAGATGATACTTTGGAAAGATCAACTAAACAAATCATCTTATCCATTCCTATTTTATAATGCCAAATGGTGTCGTTGGACTTAAATACGAGTTGCTTATGTTTAAAATCAACGATTAAATTTTCAATTATTTTTCCATCACAGATATTATTAGGTTTGTCTACTGACAAATCTATCCAATCCAGAGACTGGTTTCCCTCATTTATTTTAGATGATCTTTGAATTACTAATGTTTTCCAGTCCTCACTCAACCAATATGCTAATACATTATAAAAATGCCTTTCCCTTCCAGTTCTAAGGTTTCTTAAAACCAATTTTTTTTCTAAATCATTCAACAGGTAAACAAGCCCTTCACTAGAATCCATTTGTTGAACTTCATATTTAGAAACATTAGATATGTAATGAATAATGTTTCTATCGAGATTCATAATTCCCAAGCTATCTTTTAACGTTTTAAAAAGAAAGAATTTGCTATCTGCTGTGAATTTTCCGAAACCTTGCGTACTCGGAATTTCTATCTTCAGTTTGTTATCTGTAGATTGAATAAAGTTTTTAACATTCATATTGTGCGATGCCATTTGTTCAATCTCACAGTGGACCACATACTTCCCATTATCACTTACCATAGCCCCACTTAGCTTTGGAAAGTTATTGTATGCATTTGAGTCTATCAGTTTTTTTTGCGCAAAACAAAACAATGTGCTCAATATAAACAGGAGCATTAAAGGAAATTTTTTCATTCTAATTCTTTGTTACTTTACCTGATTTTCAATTAATATCCACTATTCTGTATGAGGTTCGGATTTCTTTGTAAGTCAATCAAAGGCAATGGATACCGTTGCTGATTAGTTTTCCAAGTACCACCTGGTATTTTTGTTGGTACAATAGTCCTCATTACCTGGTCAATTCTATCCGTTCGTTTAAGATCTAACCACCGATGGCCCCATTCTGTAAACAACTCTACTTGACGTTCGTGTTCAACAGCCTTTAATGCATCCATCTGATTCATTGTTGTTGACAATTTGGGTAGTTGAATAGTTCCCTGATTTTTGTCCGTAGCCCGTTCACGCAAAGCGTTTAAATCATCAACTCCATCAGCTATCTTATTCTGCTGAATTCTCGCTTCAGCTCTGATCAGGTATTGTTCTCCCAAACGAAAGATAGTTGAATATTCAGTTACGGGAAAGTTAGCATCTTGAGTTCTATTTACTATCTTATATTTATATGGATACCAATAAAGGGTTCCATTAATAGTTATATTGCTGATCCAATAATTTTTCCTTTGATCTCCGCTTTCAAAACTATTCAACAAATTTGGATTAAGATAAACACCATTATAAGTATCAAATCCGTAAATTGGGTCAACAACAAATGCTATTGCTTCTTGCGTATTTAAACCCTTGAATCCTACTGGTTGAAGTTGCCAAATTGCTTCTTTATTATTTTTCAAAAAGACTTTATCCAGGTCAACAAGCCCAAAAGAAGAATTTCCTAAAACAGATGTCGCCTGTATCTCAGCATTTGTCCAGTCCTTTAAATATAAATATGTTCGTGCTAATAAGGCTGTAGC
>NZ_QAIL01000532.1 GCF_003061025.1 Pedobacter sp. HMWF019
ATTTAAATTACTGCTATTACAAGAAGAGAATGTTTAGAAATAATGTCTAGGAGTCGAAGATGGATAAAAAGATTTATATAAATCTTTTTTTTCTACATTTAATCAAAATATTGGTTAACGACTCAAAAATAGAGATCTTTTAATCAATAAATGAGTGATTAAAGATGAACAGGATAATTTTACAACCAGCAGCAAATAAGCCTTCGCAGAAAAACTACCTGAATACGATCATCAATTCTATAAAGATCAATCAGATCATTAAATACATTACGTCCGAGCAAGAAGCAACGCTAAGGGAACTTTATCCTACTGGAGAATTTAAGATCTGGGGAATAGATTATGGTGATCAGAAAGTAAAGGATTGGAACAGGATTACCCGGGGAGATATCGCCCTGTTCGCTAAAAATAAGTTTGTTTACTCATCTGCTACTGTAACTACTAAATTTCAAAACAGAGAATTAGCTATTTTTCTATGGGGTTATAAAACAGCGGATATCACCTGGGAGTATCTTTACTTTCTGGACGAACTAAGACCCAGGAAAATTTCTTATGAGGATTTAAATTCTTTGATTCCTAAAGGGAAGCCAGGTGATAATAAATTCTATGAACCAAATAAAAACATCCAGGGTTTCCAGGTACTGTCAGATTTTCAAAGTAGTTGTGTTTTTGTAGCCTTTGATGAGCTTGAAAGCAAAACCTATTTTGATAATACCAACGCAGGGAATTTTGAGGCTACTCAAAATAAATTACGTAAAATCGAGAACACCGATCAGATACGACCGGTAAAGGTAAGAGCAGAACAGCAAACTTTGAGTGAACATTTATTTGGAGATAAAATATTCAGCACCTGTGGAATCTGTAATAAGCAATTTCCGGTTGGTTTTCTACATGCTGCTCATATTAAAAAAAGAGCGGAATGTTCGCATGAAGACCGTATAGATCCAAACATTGTAATGCCCATGTGCAGAATGGGCTGCGATGACCTTTATGAACGAGGATACATCAGCATAAAGGATGGTAAAGTTATTGGCCTTAGGCAGGAACATACAACACCGGCCATAGAAAAAGCCAAAGATGCCGTAATTGGTAATGACTGTACTCATTATAACGATCAAACAATGAAATACTTTGAATGGCATTTTGATTTCCATAGTGGGAATAAACCCTAATCTTTTCCCTTTTCCCTCCAATAAATTGAGATAATTCTCCATATTTTCCTAGCTTTAATCATAAATTAACTTTTCAATTAATTTATTGGTTTTACATGCAAGATATAGAAGAGATAACCGCAAAGCTGATAGAATTCCGCAATGAAAGAGACTGGGAGCAATTCCATAATCCCAAAGATCTGGCCCTGGCTTTAAACATAGAAGCAGGAGAACTCCTGGAAGCATTCCTATGGAAAAATGCCACAGAAGCGAAACCAGAGAAGGTAAAAGAAGAACTCGCCGATGTATTTGCTTATGCCTTCCTTCTAGCCGAAAAATACGGCTTCGATGTAAAACAAATTGTATTGGATAAGATCCAGAGAAATGCCGAAAAATATCCAGTAGACAAATCAAAAGGAACGGCAACCAAATACAATGAACTATGAGGTTGTACGCTGGATCTTCAGCTAATTTTATAGCTCTAAACGTTAACAACCAAATAGCAGACCTGTTAAAAGAAGAATTCTTCAAATGCTTTGGTTTTCAAGCCTCACAAAATGAGGTCATGTCCTGGCGCAATTCCTTATTCCGTCTGTCGGATATCCTGGAACGCTCAGGGTTGAATGATCTTGGCGTCATGGTCGAATACAAGCTACCACTCAGCGGTAAACGGATTGACATACTCATCTGTGGAAAAGACGAAAACCAAAAGAAACATGCAATTATCATTGAACTGAAACAATGGGATAAGTGCAATTTAACCGATTATGACAGTGACTATGTGGTAACCTGGGTAGGCGGGGGGAACCGGTCTGTATTACACCCAAGTATACAAGTAGGAAATTACATGTATTACCTGCAAGACAACAGCACTGTTTTCTACGAAGGAGAACATCCCATTACACTTTTTGCCTGCAGCTATTTACACAACTATACCTTTCTCAAAGATGACGTCCTTCAGGACCAACGGTTTCAAAAAGCATTAGATCGGTTTCCAGTATTCACAGCAGATCACAGAACCGAACTTTCGGATTTTATCAGCAGTAAAGTGAAATCAGGCGACGGATTACAGATCCTGGGCGAAATAGAAGAAAGTAAACTGCGACCCTCTAAAAAACTCCTTCAGCAGGTATCCACAGTGATCAGGCAAAAACTCAAAGGAGAACTTAAGCTATTTGGAAAAGTAAAAGCCCCTGGTGATTATATCCTTCTTGATGAACAGTTAATTGTCTATGATACTGTAATGAGTATTGTTGGTAAGGGGCTGGAGCATAAACATAAACACGCCATCATCGTAAAAGGAGGCGCAGGAACAGGTAAATCCGTTATCGGCTTACAATTACTGGCCGATCTAACCGCAAGAAATTTTAACGCCCATTATGCAACGGGGTCAAAGGCATTTACTGAAACCTTACGTAAAATACTCGGAGCCAATTCAAATAGTCTCCTTAAATACTTTATGTCCTACGGTGAGGCAAAATCTAATGAAATAGATGTCCTTTTAATGGACGAAGCGCACCGAATTCGTGAAAAGACCGGATATCCGTTTAAGTCAACCGGGAAATTGCAGGTAGAAGATCTGTTAAACGCAGCAAAGGTTTCTGTCTTCTTAATTGACGACTATCAAGTGGTAAGAAAAGGAGAGATTGGGTCGTCTGCGTTTATAAGGGAAAAAGCCGAAGCTACAGGCTGTAAAGTTTATGAATACGATTTACAGGCCCAATTCAGAAATGGAGGATCGGAAAGATTCAGCGACTGGGTTGATCATACCCTGCAAATCAGGAAAACAGCCCATGTAGAATGGGTAGATGAACCGAACTTCCAATTTACCATTATGGACTCTCCAGAAGCAGTAGAGCAGGCCATAAGGGCTAAAGTCGCAGAAGGTTTTACCGCCAGAGTTACTGCAGGTTTTTGCTGGCCCTGGTCCAAAAAATTAGATGAGCATGGCGAGTTAATCACAGATGTGGAAATTGGAGATTATAAACGGCCCTGGAACGCTCAGGAAGGATTAACTGGTATGCGCAAGGGAATACCTAAATCTCAATATTGGGCATATGACGACGGCGGTATTGATCAGATCGGTTGTGTTTACACAGCTCAGGGATTTGAATTTGACTATGCAGGCGTAATATTTGGGAAGGACCTCAAGTATAATCCAGATACGGCAGTCTGGGAAGGCTTTCCGGAATGCAGCCATGATAACCAGGTCAAGAGCAGTAATGATTTCTTACAGCTTGTTAAAAACACCTACAGAGTACTTTTAGGTAGGGGGATGAAGGCCTGTTACGTATACTTTATGGATAAGGATACCGAAAGGTATTTTAGAAGCAGGATTCGTAGAGATTGATTTCTAATATAGTAATAGGAATACTG
>NZ_QAIL01000057.1 GCF_003061025.1 Pedobacter sp. HMWF019
CCTGGAAGAACAGGTGATCAATTATTAATTATAAAAAAAGAAGAGGGCCTACGCCCTCTTCCCCATTTTAAAACTTAAACAAAAATCCCTATTTAATAAATAAACTGGCAATAGTTAATACGTCTGCTTTTGCTAAAGGCTCGTCAAAACACTCTGCAGCTGCAGCCGTTGTTACACCAGTGTTGCCGTTAATTCCAACAATATTGACATTGGATTGGACTGTATTGTTTTCACCTGCATAAACGGGATCTGCAGCCGATACTCCTGAATCATTAGAACTTCCACCTGGCCCTAAGCTGATCCAAGGTTTGATCGTTACTCCATTTGCAGCACGCATCGTACGGATATGAGCAGCATGCCGCGCTTCCACCGAATGGATTTGAAGCGCAACGGTCAAATAGGCTGTTCCTTTTATAGCTGTAGCCTGACCTTTATAAGCCCTTACACCTGTATCCTCAAAGGCCTGTGCAACTGCAAGGAAGGTTGCGTAATTGGTATATACATCTTGAAAAGTACCTTTAGCTGTAAAGTCAAAATCGGCGTAAGCCATAGGCCCCGAAGTTGATGCAGAAGAACCCAAGGCTCCTTTAAGCAAATCCACATGCGCTTTTTCATGGTCACGTATATTTGTAATAGCCGTTAAAGGTAGGCCAGAAGGAATTAGTCCCGGAGCTGCTACTACCGCATGATTATAAAAATTGTATTCCAAATACTCCAAGGTCAAAGCAAAGTTAAGTGTATCAACTACAGCTGTAGGCAAGGTTTGGCCATAGGCTTTATTAAACATTGATCCAAGTGCAAGTGGCATCGCTGCCAAAGCTACTTTTTTCCCCATGTTATAAAAGTCTTTCATTGCCGAACGTCTTGGGCTTAATCTCTCATAGATCTCACCGTCAACTTTTTCAATTTCTTCAATTATGTTTACGATATTCATGTTTTCTAGAGTTTAGGTTATAGATTAATCACATTAACTTTTGTTTTGATGTATTTGCCCGCGGCTTTGAGCACTACATCTGGTGTTAATGCCTGATCCAATCCACTGGCATTCACAACATCTGATCCAGCAAAACTGCCTGGAGTAATTAAATCCCTGATATAGGCTGCATGTCTGGCTTCTACTGATACAATTTTTCCAGCCAGAACAAGATAAGCGTCTGTTTTAATGCGGACACCAGCACCATTATAAGCAGCCACCCCTAAATCTTCGAATGCTTTTGCAGCGCCCAACACACTTGAACGGTCGGTAAAGTTTATAGAAGAAAAATCGACAGCTAAACTTCCGATTGCAGCGGTACCTAATGCATTTTTAAAGAATTCCCGGTGTGCAATCTCATGATACTGAATATCCTGAAAATACTGCTTTTCTGTTGGACTAAATCCTGAGGGTGGATTAGAAGCTACCTGTATATAAAATGCTGCTTCCAGTTGCTCCAGCGCATAGGCGTAGTTCAGCACACCAAAATCATCCTTAAAATCAAGTGTTACCCCACCATTAACTGGCGGCATGTCGTTTCCGTGATCTTTTTTACATCCTGCAGCAATTAATGCAATACCTGCTGCCCCTGCTCCTGCATATTGCAAAAAGGATCTGCGGTGCAGGCTGGCGGTAAGAATGCTGTTTTCTTTTTGCAGCATTTCCAACTCTTGTCCTGGTTCTGTTTTCATAGTTTCTTTTATTTAGAGTTCAATGGTCCTGAAACTTGCATACGCAGGTTCCATTATTAGTTTTTTAAGTTTCTATCCCCATTTACGAGAGAAAAAATGATACGGTTTTTACATTTCTACTATTTTTTAATAAATTGATGCCATATATGCTTTTACTAAATACCATTATTGTCGACGACGAGGAATTTGCCCGTTCTTCCCTATATTTTTTATTACAGGAAAACTGTGAGAATATTCATATCTCTGGTATTGCAAAGTCGGTTGCCGAGGCCCGGACTTTACTTTCAGAACAAGAAATAGATCTTATTTTCCTGGATATTGCTATGCCTGGTGAAAATGGTTTTGAGCTGATACCAAGCGCACAGCTCCATCATGCTCATGTGATATTTACCACTGCTTATGATCAGTATGCCTTAAAAGCGATTAAAGCAAATGCTCTCGATTATCTGCTGAAGCCTATTGATATCGATGAACTGAAAGAAGCTGTAGACAAAGCCGTAAAACACATCGGCCTAAACCGGCAGAACCAACAAAATAATACGGCCCGTTTAAATCAGCTTGCCGAAAACCTGAGCGAGCGAAACGAAATCCGTAAACTTAGCCTTCCTAATGGACAGAGTGGTTATACAATTGTAGACATCAATGACATTATCAATATAGAAGCGGATAGCAATTATTCCGTATTTTACTTATCAGGAAAAGATAAGATCACCGTTTCAAAGGTTCTTAAAGATTATGAAGAAATACTGCCTGAGAACCAATTTGTACGCGTTCATAAATCGAGCATCATCAACCTGGACTTTTTAAAAGAGTACAATTCCAAAAATGGAGTGGAGCTCACACTTAAAAATGGTGTAAAAATTGCAGTTTCACGTAGAAGAGCAAGTGAGTTTGCCGAAAAAATTAAATTATATACAAATCATAGAGGTGATAAATAAAAAAAACAGACTGCATTTACTGTTTTTATGTCTTACAGTTTTCCTGAGCGTTTTCAGCACCTCTGCCTATGCTCAATCAGCCTATATACAGCATTACACTACAAAAGATGGTCTACCGAGCAATAATTGCTATTATACCCTTCAGGATTCAAAAGGATATATCTGGATCGGTACAGATGCAGGCGTTTGCCGTTTTGACGGCAATAGGTTTGAAAACTTTTCTATCGACGATGGCTTACCGGATAATCAGATTATCCAAATAAAAGAAGACAAGAAGGGAAGAATCTGGTTTGTGGCATTTAATGGAGAAATGAGTTATTTCCAGGATGGAAAGATCTACAATAGCTTCAATGATAAAAACCTGAAGCTGCTCAAATTTAATGCTGTGGTCATTTCTATCTTTGAAGACACACAGGGAAGAATTTGGTTTGGAACCAACAAAAACATCTTGTTCAGATTTGATGGAACCTCCCTAACGACTTATACCTCTGATGATTTTTCCAACCAGTTGATCTCCGCACATATTAACGAAGATGCAAAAGGCAGAATATGGGTTTACAGTGAACATTGCATCCGATACTTTGAAAACGGGGTGTTTAAAAGAACCAGTTATCCTCCCCTAACGCCTCTCTCCTACAAAACGATTACCAATTTAAAAAACAACCTCAATCTGTATATCGATAAAACCGGCCTCAATGCACAAAGCGGCGGAGACAAACAATTGTTGTTCAAAATCCCCCCTAGTATTATTAACGACAACCTTGGTTATTTCTACATCCACAATACCGACCTCTGGCTAAGCAATAACGAAGGCGTCTACCATTTAGATGATCGTCAGAAAATAACGACCTATTTAAAAGGTATCCCGACCGTACAGGTTCTAAAGGATACGGAAAGCAATACCTGGTTTACAACGAGTAACGGCATTTACATGCTGCCAAGAGAAGAAAACAGGATGTATACCGTTGACAAGAGCTTTGGCGTTACGGGAAATAGTATAAAAAGCGTAACCAAAGATCAGAAAAACAACCTTTGGCTTGGTCTCGATTACGGCCATATAGATGTACTGAATAAAAGAACAATGCATGTGCAACACATTGATCTCCAGGACAAAAAAACCTTTAACGGCATCAAAAAACTACTGATAGATTCGGCAAGCGGCTCTGTTTATTTTGCTTCTGATTATGGTCTGGGCATTACCAACAGTGCAAATCCACAAAAAAACATCCGTTATTTAAGAGAAGCCAATCATTCTATTTTTGTAATAAAGGACTTCAGCATCAGTCCGACAGGTAAACTTGCACTCGCCTTATCTGCTGGTGTTGCGGTTTTAAATCTTAAAAATAAGGGACTTGATTTTTGCATTTCAGCACTTAAAGAGAACCATGAATTTTTTAGTAACCGGGCCTATTGTACTTATTATGACCGCCAGGATAACCTCTGGTTTTCTAATATTAACGGGTTTTCGAAAGTCAGTGCTTCCGGTTCTTTCACCTATTATAAAAATGAATTGCTAACGAGAAGAATCAATGACATCCAGCAGCAACAGGACGGCACACTCGTGCTGGCAACTGATGGTTATGGACTGATTTTGATCCGGGGAGAGAGAATCATCCACCGTTTTACCCAGAAACAGGGACTTTCGAGTAATATTTGCAAAAAAATATTTATCCGGAACAATCACATCTGGGTAGTAACCAACAATGGACTCAACCGGATCTGCCTGGATGGCAGCACACCTTTAGTTGAAGCTTTTGAATATACCAATCCCTTATTGAAAAACGATGTGAATGATCTCTACATTGATAAAGACACCGCCTATTTTGCAACCAATAAAGGGCTTGTTTTTTTCCATAACCGACCGCATCATGATTTCTCCGAAGCACCAAAGGCATTAATATCCGCCATTGTGGTTGGTCAGGTAAAACTTAGCACTAAAAATGATCCAATTGTTCTTGCCCCGTCCAACAATAAGATTAATTTTTATTATGGTGCTATAGATTTTCAGAATCAGGACATCTCTTATCGCTACCGCTTAAAATCAAATGATGTATGGACTGAAACGAAAAACAGACGCATTGAACTATCTTCTTTAGAACCTGGAAAATACAGTTTTGAGCTCTGTGCTAAAACGAACAACAGCAGCTGGGGTATTCCAACCTCTATCGATTTTGAGCTTAAGGCCCGCTTCTGGCAGTCTTATTGGTTTCTGCTGATTTTGTTTGTCATCGCTGGCTTTACGTTTTACTGGATTGCTGTTGTAGTAACTAAAAGACAGAAAAACAAAGAGCAGCAAGAGCTTTTATTAAGAAACAAAATCCTGATGCTGGAACAAAGGGCTTTACAAGCGATGATGAATCCACATTTCGTATTTAATGTAATGAACTCCATTCAGCACTATATTAATACTAAAGATACCTCTTCGGCAAATAAGGTTTTAACAGGTTTTGCTAAACTGATTCGAAAAAATCTGGAGATCTGTACAAAAAGCTTTATTTCTCTGGAAGAGGAACTGGAATACCTGGAACTTTACCTGAGCCTGGAAAAGAAAAGGTTTGGGGATAAACTTAGCTACCGGATACAGGTAGATCCATTAATTGATAAGGATGAGACCTTTATACCCTCTATGCTGTTGCAACCTTATATAGAAAATGCCATCTGGCATGGCATCATGCCTATGGACAATGGCGGTGAGCTGAAAATCATCATCGAACGGGAAGAAGAACTGGGCTTGACCATCAGTATTATCGACAATGGCATAGGCATAAACAATTCCTTAAAGAATAAAAGGACAGAACATGTAAGCAAAGGGATGAGTCTTACCCAGGAAAGAGTGAATCTTTTAAATAAGATTGAAGCAAATCCCATACAGATTTTAGTCCGTCAGAACGGAATTTCGGGCACTTCTGTAGTAATTTCCATACCGCTTCACTAGTTTGTTACCGTTTACTCAATTATTCATACCACTTACTAATTTGGATATAAATAACGGCAGAAATAGCATTAAACTTGTTATAGATATTAATGCAAACATAGTTTGTAAAAATCGTTCTTATAGAATTGGCAAAGATATTTTAACCTAACCTAAAAAACTATCTCAATTCAGGTTTCATTTGTGTGTTAAAAGTGGTAAAGCCAAAATCTTTACCACTTTTTTTTTGAATACATGCCTCATTATCCATTGATTGATCTTCAATATTTTTTTTTTAAAAAAGTTCTTTAGAAAAAATCTTTTTATAGTAATTTTGATGTACAGAAAAAGATGAGAAATATAACCAGGTTGTACTTCCTTTTTCGTAATTTTAATTTATCAAACAACACTTTTTGCATTTTATTTTTTTTGTAATGACAACTCCAAAAAAATCCATTAAAAAAGGTCCTTTAGATGAGTCTGAAGACAGGGATATGATCAATGACGATTCAAGAAATAAGAAATCGTTTGATGATGATGATGACGACTTTGATATGCCATTAGATGATCTTGATGCATTTGATGACTTTGGTGATGACGAAGACGATTATTAATCAAAATCTATTATAACTTATTTCTAAGCATCCTTAAGGGATGCTTTTTATTTTAAAACATTTTATAC
>NZ_QAIL01000005.1 GCF_003061025.1 Pedobacter sp. HMWF019
GGCATTAAACATCCAATATTAACTAATCTTGAATTAGAGAAATTAAGAAGTATTGATACTGGTGTTTTTCAATCTAAAACACTGCAAACTTATTTCAGAGCTTCCGGTAAGCCAGGAGCTATGGCTAAAGCATTGGATCGTTTATGCCGCTATGCCGTTGATGCCGTAGAAGATGGCTTTCAGGTCATCATTTTATCTGACAGGGCTGTTGATTCTGAACATGCGGCTATACCTTCTTTACTAGCGGTATCTGCAGTTCATCACCATCTGATCCGTAAAGGTCACAGAGGTGCTGTAGGCATTGTAGTTGAAGCTGGTGATGTTTGGGAAGTACACCATTTTGCTTGTCTGATTGGTTTTGGTGCTACTGCGGTTAACCCATATCTCGCGCTGGAAACCATTAAGGGAATAGAACATGAAACAGATCAGAAACTGGAAAAACTAACTCAAAATTATATCTATGCTGTAAATAACGGTTTGCTTAAAATATTCTCAAAAATGGGAATATCAACTTTACAGTCTTACCATGGAGCGCAGATATTCGAAATCTTAGGTATCCACAAAAATGTTGTTGACACCTATTTTTCTGGTTCAGTATCCAGAATAGGTGGGCTTGGTCTTGATGAAATTGCAAATGAAGCACTTATTAAACACAGCCGGGTATTTGGAAAAGCCAACAGGCCAGACCCAATTCTTCCAACTGGCGGCACTTATAAATGGAGACGTAAAGGTGAACAGCACTTGTTCAACCCACAAACTATCCATTTACTACAGAATTCAACCAGAAGGAATGATTATGCTACTTATAAACAGTATTCCAAAC
This sequence comes from Pedobacter sp. HMWF019, assembly GCF_003061025.1. Taxonomy (GTDB): domain Bacteria; phylum Bacteroidota; class Bacteroidia; order Sphingobacteriales; family Sphingobacteriaceae; genus Pedobacter. Next base: position 824 of record NZ_QAIL01000005.1, read on the forward strand.
TAGTTAATGAACAAACGAAACAAGCCTATACTATTCGTGGCTTGTTTGAATTTAAATACAATAGGCCAGCTGTTCCTTTAAATGAGGTTGAGCCAATTGAAAATATATTAAAACGTTTCGCAACAGGAGCAATGTCTTTTGGTTCAATTTCGCATGAAGCACACTCTACACTTGCTATTGCTATGAATCGCATTGGCGGAAAAAGCAATACCGGTGAGGGTGGCGAGGATGAATTGCGCTATGAAGTTTTGCCAAATGGAGATTCTATGCGTTCGGCTATTAAACAGATTGCGTCTGCACGTTTTGGTGTAACCAGTTATTATTTAACAAATGCCGACGAACTTCAGATCAAAATGGCACAAGGTGCTAAACCAGGAGAAGGGGGGCAGCTTCCAGGACATAAAGTTGATGACTGGATTGCAAAAGTTCGTCATGCAACTCCGGGAGTTGGTTTAATTTCACCACCGCCTCACCATGATATTTACTCTATTGAAGATCTTGCTCAGCTTATCTTCGACCTGAAGAATGCAAATCGTGAAGCGCGTATTAACGTGAAATTGGTGTCGAAAGCTGGAGTTGGAACAATTGCTGCAGGGGTAGCCAAAGCTCATGCTGATGTGATCCTGGTTTCTGGATTTGACGGAGGAACAGGTGCTTCTCCATTAACTTCTATTCAGCATGCAGGTTTACCTTGGGAGCTTGGATTGGCCGAAGCCCACCAAACCCTTGTTAAAAACCGTTTAAGAAGCAGAGTAGTTCTGCAAACTGACGGTCAGCTCAAAACAGGAAGAGATATTGCAATTGCAACTTTATTAGGTGCAGAAGAATGGGGTGTAGCTACTGCTGCTTTGGTTACTTCTGGCTGTATTATGATGCGTAAATGTCATTTAAATACTTGTCCGGTAGGGGTAGCGACTCAAGATCCTGAACTGAGAAAATTATTTACTGGTGAAGCAGATCATGTTGTAAACCTTTTCTATTTTCTTGCTGAGGAATTACGTGAAACAATGGCTGAACTTGGTTTCCGTACTGTAAATGAAATGGTTGGGCAGGCTGATGCTTTAGGTGTTCGTCAAATTGCGGAGAGCGATTGGAAACTGAAGGATCTGGATCTTTCCGGAATTTTATATAAAGCACCGGATAACGGCCTGAGCTTCTATAACACAGAACAACAAGACCATGGACTTAGCGATGTTCTTGATCATAAGCTGATCCAGGCTGCACAGCCATCTATTCTTAGCAAAGAGCCTGTATTTAAAGAATTCGAAGTAAAAAATACAGATAGAGCAATTGGTACAATGTTATCTAATGAGGTCTCTAAAGTGTATAAAGGCCAGGGCTTGCCTGTAGATACTATTAATTTTAAATTTAATGGGTCTGCCGGACAGAGCTTTGGGGCTTTCGCGGCAAGAGGTATCTCTCTTCAATTGGAAGGCGAGGCTAATGATTATGTGGGTAAAGGGCTTTCCGGAGCAAGATTATCTATTTATCCTTTCTCTAATATCAGTTACGTGCCAGAACAGAATATCATTATTGGTAACGTGGCGCTTTATGGCGCGACCTCAGGTGAATTATTTGTAAGAGGTCAGGCTGGAGAAAGGTTTGCGGTGAGGAACTCTGGTGCAACAGCCGTTGTAGAGGGGCTTGGCGATCATGGTTGTGAGTATATGACTGGTGGTGAAGTTTTGGTTATTGGCGAAACGGGAAGCAATTTTGCCGCAGGTATGAGCGGTGGTGTTGCCTGGATTTACGACACAAAGGGTAATTTTCCAACCAAATGCAATAAGGAGATGGTTGACCTGGATCCATTGACTGAAGAAGATGAATTGCGAATTAATATTTTATTAAAAAAGCATATTCAATTAACCGGCAGCAAATTGGCTCAGTTTATATTAAATGATTGGGCAACTCAATCTGCACATTTCATCAAAGTATTCCCTAAAGAGTACAAAGCAGTATTAATGAAAAGAAATTCTAAATTAAAAATATCTTAAATTATGGGAAAAGTAACTGGATTTTTAGAGTATGAAAGAACTGCTCCTGTAAAAGAAGACGCTAAAGCGCGTTTAAAACATTACAATGAGTTTGTTCAGGCGTATGAAGCAGAGCAGATCAATAAGGAGGCTGCACGTTGTATGGATTGTGGGGTTCCTTTTTGCCAGTCGGGTTGCCCACTGGGAAATGTTATCCCTGAATTTAACGACGCTGTATATAAAGGAGATTGGCAGCTGGCAACATCTATTTTGCTAAGCACTAACAACTTTCCTGAATTCACTGGAAGAATTTGTCCTGCACCATGTGAATCTGCATGTGTGCTTGGAATCAACAAACCACCGGTTTCCATTGAAGAGATTGAAAAACATATTATTGAGATTGCTTTTGCAAAAGGCTATATTAAAGCGGAGCAACCTTTACTAAGAACAGGTAAAAAAGTAGCTGTTATTGGTTCAGGCCCGGCTGGTTTAGCTGCAGCAGCACAATTGAATAGGGCAGGTCATGAAGTTACTGTTTATGAGCGTGATGACACCCCTGGAGGACTGTTAAATTACGGAATTCCTGATTTTAAACTTCAGAAAGATGTGGTAACAAGGCGTATTTCACTTCTGGAGAAAGAAGGGGTTATATTTAAATGTAATTCTAACGTTGGGGTGAATGTAGAGATCAGCACTTTATTAAGAGATTTTCAATCTATTGTACTGGCTGGTGGTTCCACAATCCCTAGAGATTTAAGTATTCCGGGCCGGGAATCTAAGGGCGTTCATTTCGCTATGGATTTTTTAAAACAGCAAAATAAACGGGTAAAGAATTTCAGTGTTGAACAGGAACCTATTTTAGCAACTGGTAAAGATGTTATTGTAATTGGAGGGGGGGATACAGGTTCAGATTGTATTGGAACTTCCAACAGACAAGGGGCCAAATCTGTAACTCAGTTCGAAATCATGCCAATGCCTTCGCAGCAACGCACGTCCAATATGCCTTGGCCAACTTACCCAATGCTTTTGAAAGTGACTTCTTCTCATGAAGAAGGATGTGAAAGAGGTTGGGCCGTAAACTCCAAAGAATTCATTAAAGATGAAAATGGAAATCTGAAGGCCTTGAAAATAGTGGATGTAGAGTGGCAGATTGACGCAAACGGACGCCCGGTTAACTTTACGGAAGTTGCTGGTACCGAACGCGAATTACCTTGTCAGTTGGTACTCTTAGCTATGGGCTTCCTACATCCTCAGAAGGAAGGTTTACTGGAGAAATTAGGTGTTGAACTTGACAACAGAGGGAATGTTAAAGCTGAAGAAGGAAATTATCAAACGAATATTGCAAAGATTTTTGCTGCAGGTGATATGAGAAGAGGTCAGTCTTTAGTGGTTTGGGCAATATCTGAAGGTAGAGAGACTGCAAGAAAAGTTGATGAATACCTGATGGGATATAGTAAATTGCCATGTAAAGATGGCATTCCTTATGCCTGATCAATATAAAAGTGTATAAAAAGAAAGCCGATGTTTATGTAGCATTGGCTTTCTTTTTATACACTTTTATCCCATCAGTTAAATTTTGTTAAATTATTTGCTTGTTTTAGTGTTTGGACATCAATTTGCAGTATCTTGATTACTAAACGAAACCTTAAATTGGTAACAACATGAAAAAGATAATTATTGTTGCTGTGCTATTGATGACCTCAATATTCAGCATACCTGCCAAAGCTCAAATCAGCTTGAACATAAATATCGGCTCTCAACCGCTTTGGGGACCAACAGGTTATGACCATGTAGATTATTATTATATTCCTGCAATTGATGCTTATTACTATGTACCTTCTGGCCAGTATATTTATTTAACCAATGGCCGTTGGACATGGAATAGAAATCTACCTCCAGCTTATGGAAATTTCAATCTTTATAATGCTTATAAGGTGGTGATCAATAAGCCAAAACCTTATCTACAACATAGCACGTATGTTCGCCAGTACGGCAAATATAAAAATTGGTCTGGTAAGCAAACTGTAATTAGAGACAGCAGGGATAATAGATATTCGGTTGTGAAAGGGCATAGTTTGTACAAAAATAATGGAAGAGGCACTCCATCAAGAAATGATAACAGGCCAGCAGTAAGGTCCAATAACGATAGGGGTGGCAGACCGGCAAATAACAACAGGCCTGAAAGAAAAGATCACCCGGAGCAAAGAGGTGGTAGAGGATAATTAGGATATGGTAAATATAAAAAAGAGAGAGACCGGTTTTATACTGGTCTCTCTCTTTTATTTATCGGATGGATTTTTCTTTTTTTGTATCAATAGCTCAACCATTTTTTGAATCCTTGATATTCTGGTTTTTTCCTGTTTCGCGGTCAAGATCCAAAGCACATATTCCTTTTTATGGCTCCAGGCCAGCTGCATAAAGAAATGATAAGCTTCTTTATGTTTTTCCAGTTCCTTGTTTAAATCCTTGGGTAAAAGGACCTGTTTATTCTCGATATCTATAAACTCTGCATAAGCGTTATTTTTTATACTCGAGTTGGCTAGCCCGGATGGCTTGATCTGGTCCTGAGGTTTTAGCCTTATTGCCGTCCAGACATCATTAATTGATACTGAAGCGCATGGACTCAGATTAAATTTTTTAACACCATCCCAAGGTCCCATCATATTCATATCCGTTGTAATTCCAGAATTTTTTTTTGGATAGGCTATCCAAAGAATAGTATCAGGTGTCAATGTAGCTGATAAAGTTTCGAGACAAGATGACAATTCTTCTTCAAACCGAACAAACGCCAATGCTGTATCATACGCGTGATTGTCTCTGTAACTGAGTTCAATGGTTTTGGGAACAGCACCCAATATAGACTGAATATCTTCCGGCGGATGAGATAGCAAGAGCCTGTGCCCTGGTTTTACTAGTAATTTTTTAAATAATGCATGATCCATAGGCCTTGATTTATAATCTAATTTTCGCAAAAAAGTCCCAAAGTACTATCCCTGCTGATACTACAATATTGAAAGAATGTTTAGTTCCAAATTGAGGAATTTCTATACATTGGTCTATAATTGACATGACTTCATCACTGACTCCGTCCACCTCATTTCCAAAAATAAGTGCATACTTTTTCTTAGGATCTGGTGTAAATGTATTTAGCATAGTACTGTTTTTGGCTTGTTCTATGGCTGTTATGGTGTAACCATCACTCCGCAAGCTATTGATTGCTTCCGTTGTTTTTTCAAAATGTACCCAATCAACGGATAGGGTTGCTCCCAAAGCTGTTTTCTCAATTTCCCTATGGGGAGGACATGCTGTGATACCGCAAAGAACCAATTTTTCAATTGCGAAGCCATCACCGGTTCTGAATACGGATCCTACATTATGCATACTTCTTACATTGTCCAGAACCACAGCCACAGGCAATTTATCCTGTTCTTTAAATTCTTCCACACTTACCCTGTTCAGATCGTCTAGTTTTAGTTTCTCCATTAAAATTTTAATTATCTTATCGATATAATAATCGTTTTTTTCGATTCATTTACTGTTTCCGCTGTTTTCAAGAGCTCTTAATGCTCAGTTTAAAGGTAATGAACCGATTATATGCCTCCCAAATTATTCATATAGGTTTATGTATTGCTGGGTATAGTGG